>NZ_FNPJ01000003.1 GCF_900107265.1 Nitrosomonas sp. Nm33
ATACGATACGACAAACTAAAGAGAAATTATGAAAGTATGGTTGCCATGGCATGCGGGTATCTGTGGCTACCTGTGTGAAATGTCAACAGACCCTAGTATTTCATCCAAAACTTCTATCCAGTGCCTGACGGATAATGAGGTACCGCTTTGTAGATGCATTAAGCAACCAATATTTGCAGTTACGAGCTGATCTGGTTTCTCGGCAGTAAGGTTAATTAATTTTTCTTTGAGCAATTGTTGAGATAATTTTGGCTGAAGGATGGAGTAAGTGCCAGCAGAACCACAACAAAGGTGAGCATTTTTAACAGAACAAAGCGTAAAACCAGCAATACCTAGTATTTTCTCGACAACACCGCGAATCTGCATACCATGCTGGAGCGTACAAGGAGAATGAAACGCAAGCTTTGTTTTGTCATATGGTTCTGATTTTTCAAGGAGAGTGGCCAGGTTATCTGTTTCTGCTGCTAAGATTTCACTGATATCTTTGGCTAATGCTGAGATTTGTGTAGCTTTTTCCTCATAAGCTGGATCGTGGTGCAATAAATGCCCGTAATCCTTGATTGTGACTCCACAACCGCTTGCTGTAATCACGATGGCTTCTATCGGCTGTGTATTCTTTTTTTCATCAATAAGTGACCACCAGGCATCGATATTGCGGCGCATGTGATTCAATCCATCTTGCTGAGTATCAAGATGGTAAGAGAGCGCGCCACAACAGCCTGCTTTTTCTGCCGTAATTAGCGAAATTCCAAGCTTATCGAGAACGCGCGCGGTAGCAATATTGATGTTAGGTGAAAGCTCCGGCTGCACGCATCCATCGAGTACGAGCATGGTTCGTTGATGTTTTTTTGTTGGCCACTTTTTGTTATTTTGAATCTTGGGAGGGATTGATTTTTTTAATTTGCCCGGAAATAAAGGGCGAAAAAATTGGCCTATTTTGAACAATGATTTAAATAAATATCGGTTAGGCAGCGTTTTGTTCAATAAATAGCGGATGCTTCTCTCACGCATGCCACGTGTTACATTTTTGTGAATAACACCTCGCCCAATATCGAGTAGTCGACCATATCGTACGCCAGAGGGACAGGTTGTTTCACAAGCGCGGCAAGTAAGGCATCTATCAAGATGACGCTGTGTTTTCTGTGTGACTGGCTGCCCTTCCAGGACTTGTTTCATCAAGTAAATGCGACCTCGTGGGCTATCCAGTTCATCTCCCAATAATTGATAAGTGGGGCACGTGGCCAGGCAAAAGCCGCAATGTACACAGGATCTCAATATGGCATCAGCTTCCTGGCCTTCCGGGGTGTGTTTAATAAAATCAGCAAGATTAGTCTGCATTGGTTTAGTACTCCGAATATATTCGTCCTGGGTTGAATATTCCGGCAGGATCAAATTTTTGTTTCAAGCGCTTATGGAGTGTCATCATATAAGTAGTTAAGGGATGAAAAACCTGAGCAGAGGATTTTTCACCATAAAACAAGGTAGCATGTCCGCCTGCAGCTTCTGCTTGCGATCGAATTGCTTTTTCATTTAAATTTTCATCGCTCGCCAGCCAGCGCAATGCACCACCCCATTCTAATAATTGTTGTCCTGGCAATAATAGCTTCGGGGTAGAAGATTTGATTGATAAGCGCCACAGCCTCCCCCCCGAATGAAAGAAGGGGTGAGTATGCTCACGTATGGATTGCCAGAACGATTTTCCTTGTTTAATTTCTTCTCCACCAAGTTTAAGACGGGCGGCATGCACGGCAGACTCGGCGCCGGAGAGTCTCACAAAAAGATTATCATTATAAAAGCAGGTGGCAGAAATAGGTAATGGTTTACTTGCCCATTGATGCATCTTGTCAATCGCTTCGGATTCTTTCATCTGCATGCCTAGAGTTATTTCCATTGATGGTAGCGGCAATACCTTGAGTGAAACTTCCAACAGAACTCCTAGGGTCCCCATTGCGCCTGTTACAAAACGTGAAACATCATAACCAGCAACATTTTTCATTACCTGCCCGCCAAAATGTAAATCATCCCCTCTGCCATCAAGCATACGTACCCCGAGCACAAAATCACGGACTGCTCCAGTATATGCTCTTCGGGGTCCAGATAGCCCAGTAGCGATACAGCCACCCAATGTTGCATTTTCACTAAAATGAGGCGGCTCAAAAGCCAGCATCTGATGATGTTCGGATAATATCGTTTCAAGATCAACCAGGCGTGTACCTGTTCGTGCGGTTACGACAAGTTCACTTGGTTCGTAATTTACGATGCCGGAATAAGTTGCTATATCAAGTGTGTCATACGCTTGACTAGTCAACTGGCCACCATAAAAATGTTTGCTGTTACCGCCACGTATATAGAGCGGTTTTTTGTTTTTCACCGCAGCATTAATAGCATGAATAAAGTGTTCAACTGCCTTTGGCATAAGGTAGAAAAGATAATGTGGTTTGGAGGGATTTTTCTAGTGTATTGCTCAATCAGAATCTAGGTATCGTTGGAAATTTATCTTCTCCACGATGTACATGCATAGCTCCTAATTCTGCGCAGCGATGAAGCGATGGAATAGCTTTTCCGGGATTTAGTAAGCCATCTGGATCAAAAGCTTGTTTGATTGCATGAAATAGGTTTCGTTCTGCAGATTTGAATTGAAGACACATTTGATCCAACTTTTCTACTCCAACGCCATGCTCTCCAGTGATCGTTCCGCCAGCTTCGATACATATTTCCAATATTCTAGCTCCGAAAGCTTCGGTTTTCTCTAATTCTCCAGGTTGATTGGCATCATAAAGTATTAGAGGGTGTAAATTACCATCACCCGCATGGAAAACATTCAAACAGCGCAATCCATATTCAGCAGAAAGGGTTTCAATGTCACGTAATACTTGGGCTAAGCGCTTGCGAGGAATCGTGCCATCCATGCAGTAGTAATCGGGAGATACTCTACCGGCAGCGGGAAAAGCAGCTTTGCGTCCCGCCCAGAAACGCAGTCGCTCTGATTCATCGCGTGAAATGCTGATTTTGATTGCGCCACTATCCTGCATGATTGTACTTATCTTTTGAATTTCATCTGCGACCTCTTCTGTCATGCCATCGGCTTCGCACAATAGGATGGCAGCAGCATCTAAATCATAGCCGGCATGCAAAAAATCCTCCACTGCATGGATAGTGATTTTATCCATCATCTCCATACCAGCCGGAATAATTCCGGCGCTGATGATGTTAGCTACAGCGTCTGCAGCTTTTTGGACATCATTAAATGCTGCCATCACTAATTGTGCTTTTTCAGGTTTGGGAAGGAGTTTAACTGTGATCTCGGCGATGATACCTAGCAGTCCTTCACTGCCTGTCATTAAAGCCAGCAAATCATAGCCTGGGCTATCGAGTGCGCTACTTCCAATTTCGATTGCTTGGCCTTCCACGGTTAGCACTCGCAACTTGAGAATATTGTGTACCGTCAATCCATATTTCAGACAATGTACTCCGCCAGAATTTTCAGCTACGTTACCACCAATCGTGCACGCTATTTGTGATGAAGGATCAGGAGCATAATACAAACCGTATGGTGCAGCTGCCTCACTAATCGCCAAATTCCTTACCCCTGGTTGTACACGTGCCGTGCGTGCTACTGGATCGATTTCAAGTATGTGTTTCAATTTGGCGAGCGATAGCAAAATACCTTCATTATGAGGCAGCGCGCCACCAGATAGACCCGTTCCTGCACCACGCGCAACTACCGGAGTTTTGGTGGCATGGCAAATCTGTAGAATCTTGATCACTTCTTCTTCTGTTTGAGGGAGCGCAACGATCATCGGGGTTTGCCGATATGCAGATAAACCATCACATTCGTACGGTTTTAAATCCTCCGTTTCATATAGAACAGCATTATGAGGAAGAAAGGAGCACAGTTTACTGATTAATTCGAAACGGGACATAGGTCGATATCATTCTTTTATTTGATGATTGGCTAATTTTTCAAGAATACAAACAAGGGCGGAGTTATCCCACTTGGCGCCTCCATGAGCAATGCATGCATTATAAAGCGATTCGGTTGTAGCTGTATTGGGTAAACTTACGCCTAAGTCAGATGCACATGAAAGGGCGATAGCGAGATCTTTCTGTTGCAATTCGATCCGGAATCCTGGATCAAATAAACGTTTGATCATGCGATTTCCATGAACCTCAAGAACACGTGAGGAGGCGAAACCTCCCAGCAAAGCTTGTCGCACTCTTGCCGGATCAGCACCCGCCTTGGATGCAAACAGGAGTGCCTCGCCTACCGCTTCTATTGTAAGCGCAACTATAATCTGGTTTGCAATTTTGCAAATTTGACCCGTACCATTAGCACCTATCAACGTGATTGTTTGTCCCATCAAACCAAGTATGGGCTTTATTTTTTCAAATACACTTTCGTCGGCTCCGACCATGATGGTTAGTGTAGCATTCTTCGCGCCCACATCACCTCCCGAAACAGGAGCGTCCACATAATCACAACCTAGTTGATTGATTCTGTTCGCGAATTTTATGGTTTCGAGAGGAGAGATAGAACTCATATCCACAATTATTCTTTTAGCAGGATTTTCATTCAAAGCATCAGCGATTCCATTATGACCAAATAAAACTTTTTCAACATCAGGTGTATCAGGTAGCATCAGAAAAATAATTTCTGCATTTTGAGCGACTTCTTTGGGTGAAGCGCAATTCTTGCCGCCTTGTTTGATAAGTTCCTCAGGTACGCCGCTACGAGAATGCAGAAATAATTTGTGCCCACCACGAATAAGATGTCCTGCCATGGGCGTCCCCATGATACCTAAACCAATAAAGCCAATATTATTTATCACTCAATCTCCTTTAAGGATATTATTTTCTTTCTGTCAGCAAAAAATTGATCTGATCACACCTAATTTAGAGGGCTGATAATAACTAAAAAGTGTTTTGTTGATAATGCTATAATTTTGTTTACTTGACAGTGTGCTTACTGTTCATAGAAAACTCACTTTATCTCACGTATAATCAATAGAGATTTTGAACGTGGGCATTGCAAGTCTACGTCTTTATGTCTGGTCAGATCCACAAGGAGCCTTTTGTGTCACAACATCCACGTGCTATCCTCGTTTTGGAAGATGGCACTGTTTTTCATGGAATTTCTGTCGGTGTTGAAGGGGTAACTACTGGCGAGGTTGCTTTTAATACAGCTATGACAGGTTATCAAGAAATTCTTACTGATCCTTCCTATTGTCGTCAAATCATCACGCTTACTTATCCCCATATTGGTAACACTGGGACTAATTCAGAAGATATAGAATCATCAAATATAGACAAAGTCTATGCTGCCGGTTTAGTGGTGCGTGATTTACCTGCCGTTTCTAGTAATTGGCGAAAAACTGAATCACTCCCTACCTTTCTCAAAAATCAGAAAGTTGTTGCCATTGCTGAGATTGATACCCGTAAGCTTACACGTATTTTAAGAGAAAAAGGGGCTCAAGCAGGCTGTATTATGGCTGGTAAGATCGATGAATCCAAAGCATTGCAGGAAGCTAGAGCATTTCCAGGATTAGCCGGTATGGATCTTGCGAAGGTCGTTAGCTGCAATCAAGCATACGAATGGAAGGAGGGTGAATGGAAGTTGGGGGGTGGGTATCATATCCAGCAAACAACACACTTCCATGTTGCTGCTCTTGACTATGGAATTAAACGCACCATATTGCGAAAGCTGGTGCAACGTCATTGCAAAGTAACAGTATTTCCAGCACAAACACCGGTAAATGAAATTCTAGCCTTGCAGCCTGATGGTATATTCTTATCAAATGGACCTGGTGACCCAGAACCCTGTAATTATGCGATTAATACTACCCAAAGGTTGCTGGAAGAAAAAATCCCGCTTTTTGGTATTTGCCTGGGCCATCAGATACTTGCACTTGCAATTGGCGCTAAAACAATCAAAATGAAATTTGGTCACCATGGTGGAAATCACCCTGTCCAAGATCTGGACAATGGTCGAGTGATCATCACAAGTCAGAACCATGGATTCGCTGTAGATATAAATACGCTTCCATCCCATGCACGTATTACCCATCTTTCGCTATTTGATAATAGTTTGCAAGGCTTTGAACTTACTGAAAATCCGGCTTTTACTTTTCAAGGGCATCCGGAAGCGAGCCCTGGTCCACACGATGTGGATTATTTATTCGATCGTTTTATCGGTCAGATGAATCAGCGTAAAAAAAGCCAATTTGAATCATAGTAGCTTGTATACATACTCAGTTTTACAGATTGCCTGGTTAGAGGAATATGCCTAAACGTACTGACTTAAAATCCATTCTCATCATCGGAGCTGGGCCAATTGTCATTGGTCAGGCCTGCGAATTCGACTACTCCGGTGTACAGGCATGCAAAGCCTTGCGTGAAGAAGGTTATCGTATTGTTCTGATTAACTCCAATCCTGCGACAATTATGACTGATCCAGGAATAGCCGATGCAACGTATATCGAACCCATCACTTGGACGATGATTGAGAAGATTATTGAGATTGAGCGTCCTGATGCCCTATTGCCAACAATGGGGGGGCAAACAGCCCTGAATTGCGCGCTTGATTTAGTTAAACATGGTGTTCTCGAAAAATATGGTGTGGAGCTCATTGGCGCGTCCCGTGAGGCCATTGATAAAGCTGAAGATCGGGAAAAATTTAAAGAGGCGATGTCGCGAATTGGGTTAAATTCAGCACGTTCTGCAGTCGCGCATAGCCTGGAAGAAGCATTGCAAGTCCAGGCCATGATTGGTTATCCTGCTATTATTAGGCCATCATTCACTTTGGGTGGCAGCGGGGGAGGTATTGCATATAATCGTGAAGAATTCGTTGAAATTTGCGAGCGTGGATTGGATATTTCCCCAACTAAGGAGCTCCTTATCGAAGAATCAGTCATTGGCTGGAAAGAATTTGAAATGGAGGTGGTGCGTGATAAACATGACAACTGCATCATTGTATGCTCTATTGAAAATTTTGATCCAATGGGTATCCATACCGGTGACTCGATTACAGTTGCGCCAGCACAAACTCTCACTGACAAAGAGTATCAGCTCATGCGTAATGCATCTATTGCAGTGTTACGTGAAATTGGTGTAGAGACGGGTGGCTCCAACGTGCAATTTGCCATCAATCCGCAAGATGGTCGTATGTTGGTTATTGAAATGAATCCACGTGTATCACGCTCTTCAGCATTGGCGTCCAAAGCAACAGGATTTCCCATCGCTAAAATTGCTGCCAAGCTGGCAGTCGGATATACGCTTAATGAGCTTGGTAACGATATTACCGGAGGGATGACGCCTGCTTCTTTTGAACCAACAATTGATTATGTGGTAACTAAGGTTCCACGCTTTGCTTTTGAAAAATTTCCTCAAGCTAATGATCGACTAACCACCCAGATGAAATCTGTAGGAGAGGTGATGGCTATTGGCCGTACTTTTCAGGAATCGCTACAAAAGGCATTGCGCGGATTGGAAACTGGCGTAGATGGTTTGGATGAAAAAACCACTGATATCGAAACCATTGAAACTGAGTTAGGTCATCCTGGTTCTGAACGCATCTGGTATATTGCTGATGCATTCCGTTGCAATATTTCATTTAATGAAATTCATCATCTCACACATATTGATCCTTGGTTTCTCTCACAAATTGAGGATTTAGTGAGACAAGAGCAAGCGCTTAGAGACAAAAAGCTAGACTCGCTCGATTTACAGGCATTGCGTAAATTGAAGCGATGTGGTTTTTCCGATCGGCGGTTGGCCAAATTGCTTAATACAAGTGAGACGGCTGTGCGAGCACGTAGGCATCAAGAAAATTTACGCCCTGTTTACAAGCATGTTGATACCTGTGCAGCAGAATTTGCTACCTATACGAGTTATTTATATTCCACTTACGAAGAGGAATGCGAAGCAAATCCCAGTGACAGAAAGAAAATTGTTGTGCTGGGTGGCGGGCCTAATCGAATTGGTCAAGGGATTGAATTTGACTATTGCTGTGTTCATGCATCCCTTGCTTTACGTGAAGATGGATATGAAACCATCATGATCAATTGTAATCCAGAAACGGTATCCACAGATTATGATATTTCTGATCGATTGTATTTTGAATCGCTTACGCTGGAAGATGTGCTTGAAATTGTAGCAATAGAGAAACCGGCGGGTGTTATTGTGCAATATGGTGGTCAAACGCCTCTTAAGCTTGCACGGGAACTTGAAGCTAATGGTGTCCCCATTATTGGTACCAGTCCAGATATGATAGATTGTGCCGAAGATCGTGAGCGTTTTCAGGAGATGCTTCACAAGTTAGGGTTAAAACAGCCGCCTAATCGTACAGTGCGCAGCGCTGAGGCTGCCTTGTCAGCAGCAAGTGACATTGGTTATCCTTTAGTCGTTCGTCCCAGTTATGTGCTTGGTGGTCGTGCTATGGAAATTGTTCATGAGCAACGTGATCTCGAGCGCTACATGCGTGAAGCCGTCAAAGTATCCAATGATTCACCCGTTCTGCTAGATCATTTTCTTACCAATGCGACTGAAGTAGATGTCGATGCAATATTTGATGGAGAAACCGTTTTAGTTGGTGGAATAATGGAGCATATTGAGCAGGCAGGTGTCCATTCAGGGGATTCTGCTTGTTCTCTTCCTCCCTTTAATCTCTCCTCAGCCATGCAAGATGAATTGCGTCGGCAAACCGGAATGATGGCTCGTGCTCTCAATGTAAAAGGATTAATGAACGTACAGTTTGCTATTCAGAATGAGACTGTGTTTGTACTGGAAGTCAATCCCAGGGCATCTCGTACGGTTCCTTTTGTCTCTAAGGCAACTGGCCTTCAGCTAGCAAAGATTGCTGCACGCTGCATGGTTGGTAAGAAAATAGCCGATCAAGGTATTTTAAAAGAAGTTGAATTGTCCTTTTTTTCAGTGAAAGAAGCGGTTTTCCCTTTTGCTAAACTCTCCGGCGTAGATACTATATTGGGACCTGAGATGAAATCTACAGGGGAAGTCATGGGAGTGGGTTCTACTTTTGCAGAGGCATTCGTTAAATCGCAGCTTGCTACTGGTGTTCGGTTACCCATGACTGGTAAAATTTTTATCAGCGTGCGTGGCAGTGACAAACCAGAGGCTGTTAGTATTGCTCAAAAATTTGCAAAGCTAGGATTCACTATTTATGCCACTCATGGTACTGCGGAAGCGATGGCTGAGGCTGGTTTGGTGGTCAATAAAATAAATAAGGTTGCAGAGGGCCGGCCACATATCGTTGATATGATCAAAAATGGAGAAATTTGTCTGATTATTAATACAGTTTCCGATAAGCGAAGCGCAGTTCAGGATTCATATTCGATCCGGCATGCTGCGTTACAAGCGAGAGTTACATATTACACGACTATGGCTGGAGCTCGTGCAGCATGTATGGGTATCGCTGAAATGCGTGAGTTGCAAGCCTATAACTTACAAAAACTACATGCATAATGAAAAAGATTGAATTCCAAATAAATAATATAAAATCGATAATAAAAGGTGGAAAAGTGTTATGAGTCCAGTTCCATTAACCGTGAGAGGTGCAGAAAAACTGCGTGCAGAATTACATGAAATGAAAACTGTACAGCGCCCTGCTGTCATTGCCGCTATTGCAGAAGCGCGTGCTCATGGTGATCTTTCTGAGAATGCTGAATATGACGCGGCAAAGGAAAAGCAAGGGTTTATTGAAGGACGCATTGCTGAACTGGAGGCCAAGCTTTCAAACGCTCAGATCATCAACCCTGAGCTGCTAAATGCGGATGGCGCCTGTGTTTTTGGTGCTACGATCGATCTTAAGGATATGAACAGTGAAGTGATAGTAACCTACCAAATTGTAGGGGATGACGAGGCTGATATTAAAGAAGGAAAGATTTCTATCAGCTCTCCAATTTCCCGTGCATTGATCGGTAAGTATGCGGGTGATATAGCAGTAGTAGAAGCGCCAGGAGGTATCAGGGAATATGAAATTCTGGATGTAAAATACATTTAGTGTATTGATTAATTCCTTCTAGAACCTTCTAGAAGGATAATGATTAGTTTCTTGTGATTAAGGTGGTTTCTTGAGAAATCTTAGCAGGTGACTCTCTTTCTTCGGGTTCTGGACGATAAATGACTAGAATTTTACCAATATGATTTATAGGAAAGGCTTCCAATCGCTGACAGATTTCTTCAAGCAATAAGGCTCTCTCTTTTCTATCTCCATTCAATATTTTAATTTTGATAAGCTCGTGGCTTGAGAGACCTCTATCGAGTTCGTTTATTACGCCTGTTGATAGACCCTCTTTACCTATAATCACGACTGGATTAATGTGATGAGCTTGCGCAGCAAGCGATCGGCGTTGGGAAGTATTAAGTTTCAACATAGATAAATTCTTTATAAAATTCTATTTTACTACGTGATGAAGTCTGCTAAAACTAGTAAAGCATGGATGACAGAACATGTTAATGATTTTTTTGTCAAACAAGCAAAAAAAGAAGGTTATCGCTCGCGAGCAGCATATAAATTAAAAGAAATTGCTGAGCGCGATCAACTTTTTAAACCAGGAATGACAGTTATAGATTTGGGCGCAGCACCTGGCGGTTGGTCACAAGTAGCAATTGAAAAAATAGGAAAAAGTGGGAGAGTTTTTGCATTAGACATACTCGAGATGCCCTCCTTATCAGGTGTTACTTTTATCCAGGGTGATTTCAGCGAAGAAGCAATTCTGAAAAAATTTAAAATTTGTCTTGGAAATTATCCCATAGATCTTGTAATTTCAGATATGTCACCAAATATAGCTGGTATAGGAGTCAGTGACCATGCACGCAGTACTTATCTTGCTGAATTGGCATTGATGTTCTCCAGGGAGCAATTGAACCCGGGTGGGAATTTCCTTGTCAAATTTTTTCAAGGAAGTAATTTCGATCAATATCTGAAGGATATGCGAGCAAGCTTTAAAAAAGTAGTTATTCGTAAACCTAAGGCATCACGAGATCGGAGTAGCGAACTATATTTATTGGGGTTAGGGAAAATCTGTTAGACTGAATATCCGTTTTGTCAATTGAATGGCGGATATTAAGTTTTGTTTTAACCAGATACTTTCAAATAACCAGTTTTGTCACAAATATTACAAAATAGGATTAGAATGAGAAATTTAACATTCTGGCACATCATTAAGGTGCAAACCAAGGGGCTATCATGAATAATCTAATTAAAAATATGGCTATTTGGCTGGTGATTGCGTTGGTGCTAATGACAGTATTCAATCAATTCACTGTACGTCAATCATTACAGGCGCCGCTGGAGTACTCTCAGTTCATCAATGAAATGAATCAAGGCAGGATTGCGAAAGTGATTATTGATGGGCGCACGCTTAAAGGAACCAAATCAGATGGTCGGCAATTTATAACTTATGCACCGTCAGATCCGTGGCTAGTCAGTGATCTGCTCAGAGCAGGGGTGATCGTCGAAGCTAAACCAGAAGAAGAGCCTTCTATGCTAATGAGCATATTCGTTTCATGGTTCCCTATGCTATTGCTGATTGGAGTATGGATTTTCTTCATGCGTCAAATGCAAGGTGGTGGACGAAGTGGCGGAGCATTTTCTTTTGGTAAGAGTAAAGCCAGGATGTTGGATAAAAATAGTAATCACGTGACATTTGCAGATGTTGCGGGTTGCGAAGAAGCAAAAGAAGAAGTAGCAGAGTTAGTTGAGTTTCTGAGAGATCCTACAAAATTCCAGAAATTAGGTGGACGTATCCCCCGAGGTGTGTTAATGGTGGGTAATCCAGGAACTGGAAAAACATTATTAGCCCGGGCTATAGCAGGAGAAGCGAAAGTTCCCTTTTTCAGTATTTCGGGTTCGGATTTTGTCGAGATGTTCGTGGGTGTTGGTGCATCCAGGGTAAGAGACATGTTTGAACAAGCCAAGAAACATGCGCCTTGCATTATTTTTATTGATGAGATTGATGCAGTTGGTCGTCAACGCGGTGCTGGTTTAGGTGGTGGAAATGATGAACGTGAGCAAACACTGAACCAATTACTGGTAGAGATGGATGGTTTTGAAGGCAATATGGGTGTAATCGTGATTGCGGCAACCAATCGTCCTGATGTACTTGATCCCGCTTTGTTACGTCCAGGTCGTTTTGATAGGCAAGTTACAGTTCCACTTCCTGATATTCGTGGTCGTGAGCAAATACTTCAGGTTCATATGCGGAAGGTGCCTATTTCTCCAGATGTCCATGCAGATATTATTGCAAGGGGAACACCTGGGATGTCAGGTGCAGATCTTGCAAATCTAGTTAATGAAGCAGCGTTGTTTGCAGCACGTGCTAACAAACGTTTAGTTGATATGGAGGATTTTGAGCGCGCAAAAGATAAGATCCTGATGGGTACTGAGCGACGCTCGGTGGTTATGCCTGAAAATGAACGGCGTAATACTGCTTATCATGAATCGGGGCATGCTGTGGTAGCTTATCTTTTACCAAAAACTGATCCTGTGCACAAAGTTTCAATCATCCCTCGTGGACGAGCACTGGGTGTGACGATGCAGCTGCCAGCTGAGGATAGATATAGTATGGATCGTGACCAGATTCTGCAAACTATCGCAGTAATGTTTGGGGGGCGTATCGCAGAAGAGATATTTATGAATCAAATGACTACAGGTGCTTCCAACGACTTTGAACGTGCTACTGAAACTGCCAGAAGAATGGTTACCCAATGGGGCATGTCTGATACACTTGGACCAATGGTTTACGGCGAAAATGAAAGTGAAGTGTTCCTGGGGCGATCAGTAACTACTCATAAGAATGTAAGTGAAGCGACTATGCAAAAAGTTGATATGGAAATTCGCCGTATTATTGATGATCAATATGCGCTTGCTCGTAAACTTATAGAGGAAAACAGTGATAAAATAGAAGCCATGACTAAAGCACTGCTTGAGTGGGAAACTATCGATAGCGAGCAAATCAAAGACATTATGGAAGGACGACCACCCCGTCCCCCACAATCGCCACAATCTCCAGCTTCAGTTAAGGAGAAAGAAGGTAAGCAATCTGCAGGAGCTATTGCAACTGAAACACCGGCACAAGAAGCTGAAGTATAATCAATAAAGGCTTTCCTAGATCAAATGGTCTGCGTATCAATTAGTACGCAGACCATATTTTTTATCCAGATAGTATATCTTTTGGTATTTTGCTAGGTACCTGATTTTCTTAGTCTTACAGTGAACCAATTGCAACAATTAAAACTGAATGATGGTCCTTATGTAATGGGGATCATTAATGTAACACCTGATTCATTTTCCGATCACGGCCTCTACGCAACAACAGATAAGGCTCTTGAGCTTGCTGAACGTTTGATTCAAGAAGGCGCAGATATATTAGATATTGGAGGTGAATCAACGCGACCTGGAAGTTTAGGTGTTAGTCTTGAAGAAGAGCTACGCCGTGTAATACCTGTGGTAGAGATTTTGTCTCAAAAAAATATTCCAATTTCTGTAGATACCTCTAAACCAGAAGTCATGCAAGCTGCGATAAGCGCTGGTGCGTCCATAATAAATGATGTGAATGCGTTGCAGGCGCCGGGTGCTATCGAAATTGTCGCAAAAAGCAGGGCAATAATCTGCTTAATGCATATGCAGGGAAAACCAAGAAGCATGCAAGAAAGCCCTTATTATGTTGATGTGGTTTCTGAAGTTAAAAGCTTTCTCCAGCATCGCATTGATATTGCAGTCTCAGGTGGTATTCCATACCATCGTCTCATCATAGATCCCGGCTTTGGTTTTGGTAAAACACTCAAACATAATCTTGAGTTACTCCGAAATCTCGATCAGTTTGTGCAAATGAACGTGCCCATCCTGGCAGGGTTATCGCGAAAATCCATGCTGGGAGCAATTACTGGGAATGATGTGGATAACCGAGTTCATGCGAGTGTAGCGGCAGCCTTATTTGCTGTCACTAAAGGTGCCAAAATTCTACGTGTCCATGATGTTAAGGCAACAAAGGACACTATCATGGTTCATAATGCATTAATTACAAGGAATAATGAGGGCAATTAACTTCTGGTTTTAAGGATTCAATTCGCAAAATGAATAAAAAATACTTTGGAACTGATGGTATTCGTGGACGAGTAGGGGAATTCCCCATCATACCTGAATTTATCATGCATCTTGGTTATTCGGCTGGGAAAATACTAGCCGCCTCTGATTGGCATCTTGCAAAAGGAGAACGACCAACAGTTCTGATAGGAAAAGACACGCGGGTATCAGGTTATATGTTTGAGTCTGCTCTGGAAGCAGGGTTTTCTGCCGCAGGTGTCGATGTCTTATTATCCGGACCATTACCTACCTCTGCAATTGCTTATTTAACCCGGGCTCTTCGCCTTCAAGCTGGAATTGTCATTTCTGCTTCGCATAATCTGTTCGAAGATAATGGCGTGAAATTCTTTTCGTCAGGAGGGACCAAATTACCTGATGACATAGAAATTAAAATAGAGGCAGGATTAAACAATCCAATTCAAACAATGCCTTCAGCAAAACTGGGGAAAGTACAACGTCTTAATGATGCAACAGGGCGTTATATCGAGTTTTGCAAAAGTACCTTTCCTTATGATCTTGATCTTCGTGGTTTACGTATTGTAGTAGATTGTGCTCATGGGGCGGCTTATCATATTGCTGGACATGTAATGCTTGAGCTGGGAGCAGATGTCATCACTATCTGTGCAGAACCAGATGGTTTTAATATCAATCACGAATGTGGAGCAACCCATATCACCACGTTACAGAATTCAGTTAAGCAACATGGAGCTGATCTTGGTATCGCGCTCGATGGTGATGGTGATCGTGTATTGATGGTTGATAAAGATGGAACTATCTATGATGGGGATGTTTTGCTTTATATTATTGCTAAACATCGTCAGCAAAAGAATATTCTGAAAGGTGGTGTGGTTGGCACGCTTATGACAAACCTAGCTATTGAGAAAGCTTTTGGGGAGCTTGGTATTCCTTTTATGAGAGCGCGCGTTGGTGATCGTCATGTGCTTGAATTACTGATAAAGAATAATTGGCAATTAGGTGGAGAAGGTTCTGGGCACATTGTATGTCTCGATAAGCATACAACAGGTGATGGAATCATTACAGCGCTGCAAATTTTGTATGCATTACGTGATACAGCCTTGACTTTGGCGAAGTTTACGCAGGATGTAGTACTATATCCGCAACGGTTAATTAATGTGAATGTTCCTAAAGGCTTTGATTTTCGTAATGATGTAACGATTACTTTGTCTACACAGCAGGCAGAAAGTGATCTTGGAAGCGATGGACGAATATTACTTCGTGCGTCTGGGACTGAACCACTCATCAGGGTAATGGTAGAAGGCAGGATGAAGCAAAAAGTTGATCATTGGGCAGAACAGATTGCTAATGCGGTTCAGCTTGCTGCTAATTTACAATAGATAGAAGATATAAATGATGGGGGATTGTACCTCAGTACTCATGCTCAATAACGCTTGATATCCTATAAAGAATTTGTAAATAATTAGTATGAAGGACTTGCTGATGTCGAGCCGAAAAAAATATGAGAGCCATCGGTCCAGGGATAAATAACCAAGTAGAATCAAATTAATCCAGCATGGCTTAATGAAAAGATCAAGTTGTTGGGTAACGAGGCAAATTGGATCTCAGAATTGATGAAGTACTAAAACTAAAAAGGAGATTATGATTTAACGACATAACTTATTTAGTATATTGCTAATCAATCTATCGCTGTTAAATCTACTTATCGGGAAAAATTGAAGCTCAAGAATTTTTCAATATACGAGAATGTTATAACGAGCAATAAACAAAATAAGAGATTTATCGGTTCTATGGACTTTCTGCCAATTTTTCTTAATATTAAAGAACGTAACTGTCTCGTCGTCGGTGGAGGAGAGGTTGCTGCCAGAAAGACCGTATTATTATTGAAAGCAGGAGCGCAAGTCAGCGTCGTATCTCCAAATCTTAATGATGAGCTAAGTAATCTTCTCCAGCGAGGCAGCATTGCTTATCATGCAGATACTTTTAACTCCATGCATCTGAGAGATGTGGTATTGGTGTTTGCTGCAACGAATGAACGCTCAGTCAATCAATATGTTTCTGAAACCGCTAATCGACTTGGTATACCGGTTAATATCGCTGATGATCCCGCATTGTGCTCATTTATCATGCCGTCGATATTGGATCGTTCCCCTATTCTAGTGGCCATTTCTAGTGGGGGAACATCACCTGTATTAGCAAGGTTATTACGCGCACGACTGGAGGCTTTGATACCAGAAGCTTATGGCCGTTTGGCCCATTATGCTGCTAAGTTCCGTGAGCATGTCAAGCGCCGTTTCAGCTCTCCCAAGAAGCGACGTTTATTCTGGGAAAAAATTTTACAAGGCCCATTTGCTGAAATGATTTTCTCGGGAAAAGATCAGGAGGCGCAAGCATATTTGCTTAGCTCGCTTGAGCACGAAACAAGCGAACTACCTTGCGGAGAAGTATATTTGGTAGGTGCCGGACCAGGTAATCCCGATTTACTTACCTTTTGTGCGATGCGTTTAATGCAGCAAGCTGATGTTGTCGTATACGATCGTTTAGTATCTCCAGCCATACTCGATATGGTAAGACGCGACGCAACGCGTATCTATGCAGGGAAGGAGCGCGATAAGCATGTTTTACCACAAGAATCAATCAATCATTTATTGGTAAGATTAGCAAGAGAAGGAAAGCGAGTACTTCGACTGAAAGGAGGTGATCCTTTTATTTTTGGCCGAGGCGGCGAAGAAATTGAAACATTATCTCAGCATCACATTCCTTTTCAGGTAGTGCCAGGAATCACAGCAGCATCAGGCGTTGCTTCCTATGCAGGTATTCCGCTTACCCATCGTGATTATGCCCAATCCTGCATTTTCGTTACGGGGCATCTCAAAAACAACACTATCAATTTAGATTGGCAGGCGTTAGCCAGACCGCAACAGACTATCGTGATTTATATGGGATTGCTTGGATTACCCGTACTGTGCGAGCAGCTTATCGCGCATGGTCTTCCAGCATCGACACCAGCAGCCATTATACAGCAGGGAACCACTCACAAACAGCGCGTCGTAATTGGCTCGCTAGAAACATTACCTGCCCTTGCTTCGGCTGCTAACTTGGTTCCCCCAACGCTCATTATTGTTGGAGAAGTGGTCAAATTACATCAAAAATTAGCCTGGTTTGAGCCCATATGTGATTCCGATGGAGAGTAATTAGAGGGCATGGGTTAATTCTAAGGAATGTGAATTTACTATGGGAGTTATTCTTTCATATTGAATAAATCCCAAGGTATGTTATTGGCTGTAGCTAATTCTTTACCCCATGTCTCAATGGCGTTCAATATTTGCAAAATATGAGCATTTTCTGCATACGTTTCACACAAATCCCTTATTTTTTCGGCAAATTCGATTAAAGTGATACTATTACCACAATTTTTCTCTGTAAGATGTTGATGGCATATTGCTCCCCATCGCTGTAATTCTTTTGCCGACAAGGTATCTGGCCAATTACGTGCACGATATCGAAATAATAGTTCATGGAGTCGCTTATCCTGGAAATTAAAATGATTATGTGTAAGCTGCCAGGGTGATGCATCGCGTACTGCAGTCATGAGAATGCGATCGCTCTCACTGAAAAAATTATCATAAAGTGCCAGATCTACATCTCTAGCTGTCTCAAATTCCATACCAGAATAGGCTTGCGCTACTCGCTGCATAAATGCCGTATTTTTATGCAATATTTGCCAATGTTGATTGCAAACCTCTACATTAAGATTAATTCGTGATGCAGTAGATTTATCGAGAACATTCTGAGGAGCAAGTGCAGGACATTTGTTAATCTTTATTGATTTCACAGGCAAGCGTGACACTTCCTCAGGTAATGCTGATTGGGGTGTGAACAAGCGTATTGCCAGTTCCTCTACACTCAATTCTATAAAAGGTGCTGGATTGTGGCGCAGATCATAAACCAAAATACTGTTACCGTTTCCCTGCTCTTGAATCATTGGCATTACTATTGTAGTGCAGCCAGTTTCTGAGGGATACATACGAGAAGTATGGATAACAGGGGTGTGATTGATTAGATCCAATAATAAAGCTGCTTTATGCTTGTTGCGAAGCTGAAAAAACCAGTTATATAGACGTGGTTGTTTATCACATAACAAACGCGCCAGCTTGATAGTTGCTTTGACATCTGATAGCGCATCATGGGCAGAATCATGATGAATATTATTGGCTGCTGTTAGATCCTCGAGACGGAAGCTGGGCTTACCATCATCATGCCTAGGCCATATAATTCCCTCAGGTCTGAGAGCATAAGTCATGCGCACCAAATCGATGAGATCCCAGCGCGAATTCCCTTGTTGCCATTCACGCCCATAAGGATCGTAAAAATTTCTATATAGGGTGAAGCGCGTAACTTCATCATCAAAGCGCAATGTATTGTAGCCAACACCACAAGTCCTGGGCTGTGCCAGTTCTTTGTGAATTTTTGCAATGAATTCTGGCTCAGGGAGACCTTGTTGATCGGCTATTTGAGGCGTAATTCCGGTCAGTAAACAGGCATCGGGTTGTGGCAAAATATCTTTTGATGGTTTGCAATAAATGACTAGAGGATCACCGATTTCATTAAGTGCTTCATCAGTTCTCAAACCGGCAAACTGAGCTGGTCGGTCGCATCTGGGATCAGAGCCGAAAGTTTCATAATCATGCCAATACAATGTTGTCATTGCGTGTATCTGAGTGATCTTTTTATTCAACCGTTATGGCTGCATCTATATTTTTCTCCAATAATACCCAAAGCTTATAGAGGCAGTTAAATCAGAAAAATTCTGCAGAAGAGCGGTAATAGATTTATAAACCAAGGCGTTGCCAAATCTTTGTAGTCAGGACAGCTGAGTTAAGTGTATAAAAATGAAGTCCGGGCGCACCTGCTTTGAGCAACCGTTCACATAAATCGGTTACCACGTCTAGTCCAAAAGCATGGATAGAAGCAATGTCATCTCCATATCCTTCAAGTTTTTTTCTGATCCAGCGAGGAATTTCAGCACCGCAATTATCCGCAAATCTAACTAGTTGAGAAAATTTGTTGATTGGCATAATACCAGGGACAATCGGTACATTCAGATTGGCAGCCTCGCACATATCAACAAAATGAAAATAAGCATCTGCATTATAAAAAAACTGCGTAATAGCTGAGTCTGCACCCGCTTCTATTTTATTTCTAAAATTTCTGAAATCTTCTTGAACAGATCGAGCCTGTGGATGATATTCTGGATAAGCTGCGACATCCATCTTGAAGGTATTGCCAAACTCATTGCGAATGAATGTAACCAATTCGTTTGCATAACGAAATTCACCCGGTTGAGCCATTCCGGAAGGTAAATCTCCACGCAGTGCAATGATGTGGTGAATCCCATTTTCTTGGTACTTTCTCAAGATTGAATAAATATTTTCTCGAGTAGAACCAATACAGGAAAGATGTGGCGCAGCAGGATGACCTTCTGCCAGGATTTCTAATACTGTCTCAAATGTCCGATCACGAGTGGAGCCCCCTGCACCGAAGGTGACCGAGAAAAACTTTGGCTTGAACTGGGCAAGCTGGCGGCGCGCAGCTCGTAATTTCTCCACCCCTTCTGGAGTTTGTGGGGGAAAAAGTTCAAAGCTAAAAGTAGGCGAAAAAGCTTTCTGTGATTTCAACTTATAGTGTCTATGATCATTACAAAGTTAAGGGGGTAATCTTACTAAGATAGTAAAAATGATTACCTACCCCCTCTATCAAAAAGTATTATTTAAGCAAGAATCTTATTATATTCAAATTGTTCCTGCTTTTAATACATGATTAATATCGATATGCTTCTGGTTTGTAAGGACCATTCTTATCCAGATTAAGGTATTGCGCTTGTTCGTCGGTTAATTCGGTCAGTTTCGCACCCAACTTTCCAAGGTGTAAGCGTGCTACTTTTTCATCCAGGTGCTTAGGCAATACATAAACTTTTTTCTGATAGTTTTCTCCATTTTGCCAGAGCTCAATTTGTGCCAATACCTGATTGGTAAAGGAGCTGGACATGACAAACGAAGGATGACCCGTCGCACAGCCCAGGTTTACCAATCTACCTTGAGCTAATACGATAATCCGACGGCCTGTCGGGAAAATGACATGATCAACCTGTGGCTTGATATTTTCCCATTGATATTGCTGAATTGAGGCGATATCTATTTCAGAGTCAAAATGTCCAATATTACAAATAATCGCCTGATTTTTCATTTTCAGCATGTGATCATGATGAATCACGCGGATATTACCTGTTGCAGTCACAAAAATATCCGCTTTATCGCATGCATCATCCATGGTTACTACGCGATAACCTTCCATAGCGGCTTGTAGTGCACAAATTGGGTCGATTTCAGTAATCCAGACTGTCGCCCCCAAACCCCGCAGTGATTGTGCGCAGCCTTTGCCCACATCACCATAGCCACATACCACTGCAATTTTACCGGCAATCATGACATCGGTAGCACGCTTGATACCATCCACCAGCGATTCTCGGCAACCATAAAGGTTATCAAATTTTGATTTGGTCACTGAATCGTTAACATTAAATGCGGGGAATGGCAAAGCTCCCTTTTTTTGCATTTCATATAAACGATGAACACCTGTGGTCGTTTCCTCAGTGACGCCTCTGATGCTGGCAAGCTTTTCAGAATACCAGTTGGGTTGACTGTTAATTCGTGATTTGATCGCTGCAAAAAGTACGCGTTCTTCTTCATTGGTAGGATTTGCAATAGCTGAAGGGTCTTTCTCGGCCTTACTTCCAAGTGTTAGTAGTAAGGTCGCATCGCCACCATCATCCAGAATCATATTTGCGTTGCTGGTTTTTTCACTTTTCGACCACTCAAAAATACGGTGAGCATATTCCCAGTAATCTTCCAGTGATTCACCTTTATAGGCAAATACCGGAATATTTTTTGCAGCAATGGCTGCTGCTGCATGATCTTGTGTTGAAAAGATATTGCAGGAGGCCCAGCGAACCTCTGCGCCCAAAGTAATAAGTGTTTCGATCAATACTGCTGTCTGAATTGTCATATGCAATGATCCCGCTATTCGTGCACCTGTCAGCGGTTTTCGTTCTGCATATTCCTGGCGCAATGCCATCAAGCCTGGCATTTCTGTTTCAGCAATAGCAATTTCTTTTCTTCCCCACTCTGCTAGGGAAATATCAGCAACGCTGTAATCAATGAATTGACCGTTCATAGTTAAATTCTCCTAAAATGAACGAGCGCCGTTTTTTCGCTATCCTTATAAACTGAGCCTGACGGATTGATAGCCGTTGCAGCGCTCCTCAGTTTATGGGAACAATCCAAGCTTACACTTAAATAGGGAATAGTAATCTCAGTAAGTAGATTTTATTCTTGAAATTGAATCAATTAGATTCCAGCATCAACGCGAAGCTGCGCCGCTTTATCAGTTTTTTCCCAAGTAAAATCCGGATCTTCCCGCCCAAAATGACCATAGGCAGCAGTTTTCTCGTAAATCGGTCGTAATAGATTAAGTTTGTGGATAATTGCTCTTGGGCGCAAATCAAAGTGTTGCTCTATTAGTTTAACGAGTTCCTCGTCAGGTATTTTTCCGGTACCGAAAGTTTCAACCATTAGAGAGACTGGGCGTGCAACGCCGATAGCATAAGCAACTTGTACTTCACATTTAGTGGCAAGTCCAGCTGCTACGATATTTTTTGCTACATGACGTACAGCATAAGCTGCAGAACGATCTACCTTGGAGGGATCTTTACCAGAGAAAGCACCGCCACCATGATGAGCAGCACCACCATAAGTATCCACAATAATCTTACGGCCTGTTAGACCGCAATCACCCATAGGTCCGCCGACAACAAAACGTCCCGTCGGGTTAATCAGATACAGGATATTTCCACTTAACATTTCCTTGGGAAGTACAGGCTTAATAATTTCTTCGATAACCGCCTCGCTCAGGGTAGCATGAGAGATATCTGGATCATGTTGAGTTGATATGACAACTGTATCTATCCGCTGCGGCTTACCGTTGATATATCTCACCGACACTTGAGATTTGGCATCAGGCCGCAACCATGGCAACCGTCCATTCTTTCTTAATTGTGATTGTCTTTCCACTAAACGATGAGCATAATAAATTGGCATTGGCATTAATTGTGGGGTTTCATCACATGCGAAACCAAACATTAATCCTTGATCCCCCGCGCCCTGATCCATTTCTTCTTCTTTACTACGATTAACTCCTTGTGCAATGTCAGGTGATTGCTTATTAAATGCTGTTAATACAGCACAGGTGTTCCAATCAAAACCAATCTCGGAGCTGGTATAACCTATTTTTTTAACTGTTTCACGTGCAATTACATTGTAATCGACTGACGCATGTGTTGTAATTTCACCTGATAAAACAATTAACCCTGTGCTGCACATCGTTTCGCAGGCTACCCGCGCATTTGAATCTTGACTTAATATAGCATCTAAAACTGCATCTGATATTTGATCTGCAACCTTGTCAGGGTGTCCTTCAGAAACAGATTCAGAAGTAAAAAGATATTCACTCATGTTGTTTGAAATTTTTTAAAGTTGCTCAGTATAGCAAATAGTGTGAGATTAAATAAAAGAATAAAGCAAGATCATTAAGTTGTACTTATTTCGAGCTTTTTGTTAAGAATAAAAATGTAAATTAAAAAATATATTCCAATAGAACACTATCTTTCATAATTGCGTAAACTGTTCTGTTTCTAATTGATATTACTCATAGCATTTTTATAATGGTACGTACACGATTTGCTCCCAGTCCTACTGGCTATCTTCATATTGGAGGGGCTCGGACAGCCCTTTTTTCTTGGGCATTTGCCCGCAAACATAGTGGTAAATTTATTTTAAGAATTGAAGATACCGATCTTGAACGCTCAACTCAACAATCTGTGCAAGCTATCCTTGATGGGATGGCTTGGCTAGGTCTTGATTATGATGAAGGTCCCTTCTATCAAATGCTGAGATTGGCGCGTTATCATGAAGTTGCTGAACAATTACTACGGAACAATCTAGCTTATCGCTGTTATGCCAGCAAAGAAGAGTTGGATTCGTTACGAGAGCAACAACGTGCTGCTGGGCTAAAACCAAGATACGATGGACGCTGGCGTGATGCGAAACAAACTCCTCCAGACGGAGTCAAGCCAGTTATACGCTTTAAGAATCCCACAGATGGACATGTAGTCTTTGAAGATTTGGTCAAGGGCCAAATTGTTGTGGCCAATAGTGAGCTTGATGATCTGGTCCTGCTGAGAAGTGATGGCATACCCACTTATAATTTTGGTGTTATTGTGGATGATCTGGATATGAACATCAGCCATGTTATTCGCGGAGATGATCATGTCAACAATACACCCCGCCAAATTAATATTCTTAAAGCACTTGGCGCTCCTATACCTCAGTATGCACATGTGCCAATGATATTAGGGGCAGATGGTGAAAGACTATCTAAGCGGCATGGAGCAGTTTCAGTGATGAATTATCATGAAGAAGGCTATTTGCCTGAAGCTTTGGTCAATTATCTCGCACGACTTGGATGGTCTCACGGTGATGAAGAAATATTCAGTACTGATAAGCTGATCGAGTGGTTTGATTTAGCAACAATAAGTCGTTCTCCAGCAAAATTTAACCCGGAGAAACTGATGTGGCTTAATCAGCACTATCTTAAAAACGAAGATGATTTACATATAGCCAAAATGATTACACCGTTTCTTGAGAAAGACGGTTGTAATATCCCTAATGAGCAATATTTATTGAAAATAATTAACTTGCTTAAAGAAAGGGTCAGGACGATTAGCGAGCTTGCTGATGCGGCTGTTTATTTTTTCCGCCCACTAGAACCATCTCATGAACTCAAAGTTCAGTATTTCAATCAGGAGGCAAAATCCATATTGCTTTATTTAATTGATAAATTTACCTCTATTGATTGGAGTCGCCAGGCTATCCATGATGAAATTAAAAAAGCAGCCACAATATTTAATGTCAAATTACCAAAGGTAGCCATGCCTTTGCGTATAGTTGTAACAGGCGAGACACAAACGCCTTCAATTGATGCGATATTGGAGTTACTGGGGAGGACAGAGACCCTCAAACGAATAAATCAACAAATATCTTACTTTCCAGATTGATCTTCAACTTTACAATAATCAAGTGTACCAGTATAATCCTTTCTCCTTCAGTCGGGGGTATAGCTCAGCTGGGAGAGCGCTTGCATGGCATGCAAGAGGTCAGCGGTTCGATCCCGCTTATCTCCACCAGTATCTCTCGATAGTCATTGTTAAGATATTCTGGTCCCCATCGTCTAGAGGCCTAGGACATCACCCTTTCACGGTGAGTACAGGGGTTCGAATCCCCTTGGGGACGCCACTATATGAAGGTATTCGTGGTAAGATTAACCATTAGCATGAATACTCAATCAGAAATTACTCCGCTTTCCATTTCACCTGGATAAAAGCATTTTTTCTGGGATGCTCGTAAATTTTTACACAGATCTAAATGTGAAATCGCTTACATTTGCTATTTTAAGACAATTAAGTGATGGCGAATTTCATTCAGGAACAGAACTTTCCCAGATTCTCGGTATGTCGCGCACAAGTATCTCAAATGCTTTGCATGATCTTGACAGATTAGGGTTGGTTATTCACAAAATTCCAGGCCGTGGTTATCGCTGGCTTAATCCTGTGCAATGGTTAGATACAACCGTGATTCAGACGCATCTGGCCGGAGAATCAGATCGCTTTCATATTCAAGTCCTGGATGTTACTGAATCGACTAACACTTTACTGCTGCATGAGATTACAAGAGAGAACATCATTCATGATGGAAGGGTTCATGTCATTGCTGCCGAACTGCAAACCCAGGGGCGGGGACGTCGTGGTCGGCAATGGTATACAGGTTTAGGAGACAGCCTGACTTTTTCGTTATCGTGGCAGTTTCAGCGAGGTGTCAATTTTCTATCTGGCTTGAGTTTAGCGATAGGTGTTGCAGTCGTTCGAGCATTGATATCAGTCGGGATCAAAGGTGTGACTCTAAAGTGGCCTAATGATCTACTATTTGAGTTTATCAAGTTAGGGGGAGTGTTAATTGAGTTGCAGGGTGACATGCTTGGACCGGCTATTGCAGTAATCGGTATAGGGATCAATCTAAGGTTACCTGATCATATTAAAAATAAGATAGATCAAAAGACGACAGACATCTATACCATTGTTCATGAGATACCTGATCGCAATAAATTGTTGGCTGTTTTATTGAGAGAATTGGTAGCGACATTGAATACTTTCGATCAGAAGGGTTTTTCATTATTTAGAGATGAATGGGTACGTTATCATGCCTTTGAGAATAAACTGATTGAGCTGCATTTACCGAATGGTTCTATACAGCAAGGCATAGCCCGTGGTGTTGCGTCTGATGGATCATTACTGGTAAGTACTTTGATCGGCGAGCAAAGTTTCAATGGTGGTGAGATCAGTCTGCGTAAATTAGATTGAAACAAAATCCATGTCTTATCTTTTAGCTATAGATTCTGGTAATACTACTATCAAGTGGGGGCTGCACAATGGTAATGACTGGTATGAGCGAGGAATCGTTGCTCAGAACCAACGCGTATTGCTGAGCCAAATTTGGCGAGATGTGCCGGAGCCGTCAGCTATTATCGTTTCCAATGTGGCAGGATCTTCTGCTGAAGCGGCGCTGTTAAATTTGTTTGCTATTTGGAAAGCAATACCACATTGGATTTCGGCAGCTGCTTATCAATGTGGTGTCAGGAATCATTACTCAAATCCAGCGCAATTGGGTAGCGATCGCTGGGCGGGTTTGATCGCTGCTTGGAGAATGAGGCAACAAGGTTGTCTTGTGGTCAATGTAGGTACTGCAATGACAGTAGATACTCTTTCTGATAGAGGAGAATTTTTGGGTGGAATTATTTTGCCTGGCTTTAATTTAATGAAGCAGGCACTAGCGAACCAGACTGCATTATTAACGTTAAAAGAAGGTCGTTTCCAAGATTTTCCGGTTAACACTGCGGATGCCATTCACAGCGGAGTAGTTCATGCATTGACGGGTGCACTAGACCATATGTATACATTGCTTTCAGCTAATTTGGGTCGCGATACTTTAAATTGTATTATCAGCGGCGGAGGTGCTGCTTTATTGTTACCTTATATTAAAATTCCTACTATGATTGTGGATAACTTAGTACTGGAAGGATTAAAGGTTATTGCCCAAGAAAAGTCTGAAATAGTTCAGTAGAAAATAGGTATATGTCGTTATTTCAGAATATCAGTTTTTATACTACCGTCAATCAGCTGAGGGATTTACCTCGGGCATCCGGTGTGGAAGTTGCTTTTGCTGGGCGTTCTAACGCGGGTAAATCCAGTGCAATCAATACTCTTGCCAAACGTGGTCGTCTTGCTTATGTGAGTAAAACACCTGGGCGGACCCAGCATATTAATTTTTTCCGGCTTGAGGATAGTAACTTCCTGGTTGATCTTCCTGGTTATGGTTATGCCAAAGTGCCTTTAGCAATTCGTCAGCATTGGGAACATTTACTCAGCACTTATTTGCAGACTCGTGATGTGCTGTACGGTATGGTACTCATTATGGATATCCGCCATCCTTTGACCAGGCTTGATCTACAGATGCTAGAATGGTTTTCGCTCACAAAAAAACCAGTGCATGTTCTGTTAACTAAATCAGATAAACTGAGTCGCAGTCAAGCTGCTTATGCGTTGAAAGAAGTAAAGTATTTCTTAACAGACCGATATCCACACTGTACAGTGCAACTTTTTTCTAGCATGGTGGGATATGGTATTGAAGAAGCTACCGCCATTTTAACTGATTGGTTCGGGTCAGCCGGAGCAAAGATTCATCAGCATACTATCGAACTAGAGACAAAAAAAAACCCGGTTAAAGGGGAAAAAACCGGGGGGAATCGCCTTATATCAAAGGCCTCGCCTCAGGGAGGGAAGGCGAGAGACGATTAAAAATATCGTCTATCTATATAGAGATAAAATTTCTTAGTAAGTTCCCTCCCAATTAATATTTTTATTTTTTAGATGAGTAATCATGTCATTCATTAGTCAGTTTCCACAAAAGAGAATGCGACGTTTACGTCGTGACGATTTCTCCCGCAGTTTGGTACGAGAAAATCATTTGCGAACAGACGATTTAATTTATCCTGTCTTTGTTCTAGAGGGAAAGAAACGAGAAGAAAAAGTAACTTCTATGCCGGGTGTTGAGCGGTTAAGTGTTGATTTGCTCATGCCTCAGGCTGAAAAGTGCTTGCGACTTGGAATTCCCGCTATAGCTATTTTCCCGGTGATTGACTCTTCACTCAAGAATTTGACTGCAGATGAAGCATTCAATCCGGAAGGGCTAGTACCACAAGCTGTCAGTCAGTTGAAGAAGAATTTTCCAGAGTTAGGGATTATTACTGACATTGCACTTGATCCTTATACCAGCCATGGTCAAGATGGACTGATTGATGCTAATGGTTATGTGATGAATGATGAAACAGTTAGGGTCCTGGAACAGCAGGCACTTGTCCATGCACAGGCAGGAGCGGACGTAGTTGCCCCTTCGGATATGATGGATGGGAGGATTGCTGCTATTCGTGCGGGATTGGATAACAATAAGTTTATTCATACTCGCATTCTCGCTTATTCGGCAAAATATGCTTCCAGTTTTTATGGCCCATTCCGTGATGCAGTGGGATCTTCTGCTAATCTGCGGTCAGGTAACAAATATACTTACCAAATGGATCCAGCCAACTCGGATGAGGCATTATGGGAAGTAGGGTTGGATTTGCAAGAAGGGGCCGATATGGTCATGGTAAAACCAGGTTTGCCTTATCTTGATATCGTACGCAGAGTAAAGGAAAAATTTGGTGCACCTACGCTTGTTTATCAGGTCAGTGGTGAATATGCCATGCTCAAGGCAGCTGCAATGAATGGCTGGTTAGATGAGGAGGCTTGTGTCATAGAATCCTTGTTGTCATTCAAGCGTGCGGGAGCCGATGCAATTTTGACTTATTTTGCAATTGATGCTGCTACTTGGTTGAGAAAAAATCTATAAGTCTGTATTCAGTTTATCAAAATAACTGATCCAACAGTTCTTCTATCGATCCAAAATCCTCAGCAGGTAAATCAGCCTCAGGGGGGAGTTGTTCGTTGAAAAAATATTCAGTCATCGCTCCTCCCGCTTCTCTCAAACCGGTTTCCGGGTTGATTCTAGCTATCGTGATTCCTGGGGGAGGGGTATAAGTCGCAACAGGTACATCTTTTAACGCCTTCTCCATGTAGTTTATCCAGATGGGTAATGCTACACGTCCCCCAGTTTCGTTCTTACCCAATGTCTTAGGCTCATCAAAACCTGCCCAGCTTATTGTGACTAGATTTTTTTGAAAACCACAAAACCAGGTGTCAATAAAATTGCTAGTCGTACCTGTTTTTCCGGCGATATCATTGCGACCGAGTCGTTTTGCCATAGTGGCTGTTCCTCGTTGAATAACGTCTTGCATCATACTTGTCATAAGAAATGCATTCCGTGAATCAATCACTTGCTTGGCACTTTTGCCGGCAACGACAGGTTGAGCATGCTCAAGAATTCTACCTTCATCATCTTCTATTCTCTCAATAAAGTAAGGATGAATGCGGAAACCACCGTTAGCAAATGCTGCATAGCCTACAGCCATTTGCAGGGGTGTTACAGAGCCTGCTCCAAGTGCCATAGGCAGAAAAGGTGGGTGACGATGACTGTCAAATCCAAAGCGAGTAATGTAATCCTGTGCGTAGCGTAATCCAATTGATTGAAGAATTCGAATGGAGACAAGATTTTTTGAATGAGTCAGGGCAGTGCGCATACGTATTGGACCACTGAACTTGCCATCAAAATTTTTAGGCTCCCAAGACTTACTGCCAGTTTGTGCCGCATCGAAAAATAAAGGAGCATCATTGATGATGGTCGCGGGTGTAAATCCTTTTTCCAGTGAAGCTGAATAAATGAATGGTTTAAAGCTGGAACCTGGCTGTCGCCACGCTTGAGTGACATGATTAAACTGATTGAGATTGAAATCAAATCCTCCGGCCAAAGCACGAATCATCCCATCGGTTGGATCAATTGCAACGAGCGCGGCCTCAATTTGTGGAAGTTGGACAATTCGCCAGACATTCTTCTCATTCTTTTGTATCCGAATTAATGCCCCAGGACGAATACGTTTATTACCAATTTTAGGGTCATCGGTAAGAAATCTTTTAGCAAACTTGAGTCCATCCCCGCTAATCTGAATAACTTCTCCACCCTTGTGATAGGCTTTAACAGAATTTAAATTAGCGGATAGCACAACAGCAATGAGAATATCGTTGCTATCATGAAATGCTTGTAGAGCTTCTTCCAGATTTTTTTTCAGGTTTGTATCGTTTGTATCATTTCTGGGTAACTCAACAAAACCTTCTGGTCCTCGATAACCATGGCGGTTATCATATTCTAATATGCCTTTACGGAGTGCTTCATAAGCCGCATCTTGATCTGACTTTCTCACAGTTGTATAAACTTTAATGCCGCTTGTATATGCTTCTTCGCCAAAGCGTTGATACATTACCTGTCGAGCCATTTCAACTACGTACTCAGCCGGCATGGCAAAATTCCGTACTTGGCGATGGATAGATAACGGTTGCTTTTCTGCCATGGCTAATTGTTCGCTGGTAATATAGTTGAGCTCGTGCATCCGTTTCAGCACATAACGTTGACGTATCTTTGCACGTTTTAGATTAACAACTGGGTTAAATCGTGAAGGGGCTTTAGGTAATCCTGCCAGCATGGCTGCTTCAGTTAGATTAATTTCATCTAGTGGCTTTCCGAAATAAGTTTGGGCTGCAGCTGAGAAACCGTAGCTTCTTTGACCAAGATATATCTGATTGATATAGAGCTCTAGAATTTTATCTTTACTCAGGCTGTGCTCAATCTTAAATGACAGTAATGCCTCACTGAATTTTCTGGTCAAGGTTTTTTCCTTGGTCAGAAAAAAATTACGCGCAACCTGCATAGTAATCGTACTCGCACCTTGAAGAGCGCCTCCTCCAGAAAAATTGGAATAAGCTGCTCGCAGAATACCGATGTAATCGACTCCGCCGTGTTGATAAAAACGGTCATCTTCAGCAGCTAGGATAGCTTGTCTAAGATAGACTGGCGTTTCATTGATTTTCACAAAATCTCTACGCTCTTCTCCAAATTCTCCGATTAATAGTCCATCTGCGCTATAGATCCGTAACGGTATTTTCGGTCGATAATCCGTTAAAACCTCAAGTGAAGGTAGTGTAGGGATAATCACAAGTGCTGCAAAAACGATCAGCAAAACTCCAATCAAGCTTGCAGCCAGCACTGCTAGAAAAGAATAGGCCAGCCAACGAAATAACATGAAATATAAAGTTTCTAACTATGTGGGATAAAAATCAATCTCTAATTATAGAGGGTATATCTGCTGTTTTTATATAAATCAAACTGTTTTGGAATCTGCCAGAATTTTGCCCGGTCTAGCAGCTTGCTAAAGAAAGTAGGATTGACCCGAAGGTTTCAGCATACCAATGAAAATCTTTGCATGTAATCTGACAGTGAAACCGCTTTACTTTAAGGTATTGTTTCTAATAAATCAATGTTTAATAAAAGCTTTGATATCAATCTTAATTTCTTCTCTACAAAGTCGTCACGGCTCCTGGGTGTAGACATCAGTTCTTCGTCGGTGAAAATGATCGAGCTTTCCATGGTTAACAAAGCTGAGAACACATTACGTCTTGAGAGATATGTAATTGAGCCGATGCTGAAAGAAGCCATTCTTGATGGAAATATCAATAATCTAGAGGGGGTAGGAGACAGCATCCGTCGTGCATGGAAGCGCATGGAGACACGTGTAAAGAATGTCGCACTTGCACTACCCGCGGCTGCTGTCATTACCAAAAAAATTATCGTGCCAATTGGACAACGAGAAGATGATCTGGTTTTTCAAGTTGAAACAGAGGCGAACCAATATATTCCTTTTACGCTGGATGAAGTAAATCTGGATTTTCAGGTAGTCAGAGCAATACCTGAAAATCCGAATGAAGTGGAAGTGGTGATCGCTGCTGCACGCAAAGAAAAAGTGGAAGATCGTGTTGCTGCTGCATTAACTGCCGGTCTAAAAGCAGCAGTGATAGATGTTGAACACTTCGCTGCCCAAGCTGCTTTTGAGTTAATTGAACGTCAGTTGCCTGAAGGAGGCAAGGACCAAGTAATTGCCCTGGTCGATATCGGTGCGAGCATTACCCGTTTAAATGTTCTTCACAATGGGGAATTTGTTTATACACGTGATCAGCCATTTGGAGGAGATCAGTTAACTCAGGAGATTCAGAATCAGTTTAATTTGACATTTGAAGAAGCAGAGGTAGCCAAGCGCAATGGGAATTTACCTAAAAGCTACCAGGCGGATGTGTTGCAACCTTTTTGCGAAACACTTGCGCAGGAAGTGACACGTGCTTTGCAGTTCTTTTTTTCTTCTACTCAATATATACAGGTTAACTATATTTTTCTTTCTGGTGGGTGTGCAGTGATTCCTGGTTTGGAGGAGGTTATGACTGAACGCACTCAAGTTATGACACAAATCGTTAATCCTTTTGTAAATATGGAGCTATCTAACCGTATCGCCCTCAGGCAGCTGAAAGTAGATGCACCCTTATTAATGGTTGCCTGTGGATTAGCAATGCGGAGCTTTGATCCATCATGATCCGCATTAATTTACTTCCGCACCGTGAGTTTAAACGTAAGGCACGCCAGCAGCAGTTTGCCATACTGGCTGGAGTTGCGTGTGTTCTTGGAATACTGATTATCTGGGCAGGGCATGAGGCTATCTTAGGAAAGATTGAGTATCAGAATAGGCGTAATCAATACTTGCAGAGCCAGATTGCTATTCTCGATAAGCAAATTGCAGAAATCAAAAAAATCAAGCAGCAACTCCAGGAAGTGCTAGCGCGCAAAGAGGTAGTGGAGACATTACAAGTCAATCGTACTAATGTCGTTCATATATTAGATCAGCTGGCAAGACTAATGCCAGATGGGGTATATCTCAAGAGTCTCAAGCAAACTGATCAGCATATCCATCTTTCTGGCTATGCGCAATCAAATGCATGGGTATCTACCTTAATGCGAAATTTAGACGCGTCACCCATATTTGAATCTCCTCTATTGATCGAGATCAAGGCAGTTAATGTCAATAATATGCGTATGAATGAATTTGATTTGAATGTGAGGCTCGCCGAGGTGTTGGCTGGCTTCGATAATGAACATACGCCGGCAAATATTTCCAATCAGTTAAGAAGGTAGATGACGATGAATTTGTTGGAACAATTGCGACTACTTGACCCCAATGATCCAGGTGGCTGGCCAGTAGCAATCAAGGCCGGTGCATTAACCAGCTTGCTGATAGCAATTGTCGTTATAGGTTATTTTCTGGATTGGCAGGAACAATCGGAAATTCTTGAAAGGGTTGAAGCAGAGGAAGTCACGCTCAAAGAAACTTACCTGATCAAAAAGAGGAACGCTGTTAATTTGGATATTATGCGGCAGCAATTACAGGAGCTCGAGCAGACGCTAAGTATCATGCTGAAACAATTGCCCAATAAATCTGAAATAGACGCTTTGCTGGTAGATATTAATCGGGCTGGTTTGGGACGAGGATTGCAATTTGAATTATTTAAGCCCGCAGCTAGCGAAACGATCAAGGAAATTTATGCTGAATTACCCGTAACGGTACGTGTGATAGGCAATTATCACGATATTGGTGCTTTTGCAAGCGATGTTTCCCAATTACCACGTATTGTGACGTTAAATAATATCAATATTACTCCTGGGAAGGAGCAATATTTGGTATTAAACGCTGTCGCGAAGACCTTTCGCTATCTCGATGATGAAGAGCTTGCTAATCAGAAGAAGAGTAATAGTGCGGGGAATAAATGATTAAGCGGTTTTATTATTTATGGTGTGCGCTATTTGTTATGGTTTCTGGCTGCAGTGAAAGTAACTACAGTGATCTGGAGGAGTTTGTGAATAAATCGGGGGATGGGTTGCGTGGCAAGGTAGATCCATTACCTCAGATCAAGTCTTTTACTCAGTTCAATTATGAAGCATTTAACATTCGAGATCCTTTCAATGCTCAAAAAAATATTCAATCCAAGAAGCATGACACTCTTCAGCCTGATCTGAAACGGCATAAGGAAGCGTTGGAGAATTTTCCGCTGGAAAATCTGATAATGGTTGGAACATTGCAGCGAAACAAGCAAATTTTTGCATTAGTGAGAACGCCTGATAATACCGTGCATCGTGTCAAGGCTGGTAACTACTTGGGTCAGAATTTTGGATTGATTACAGATATTTCTGAGACAGAAGTCAAACTAAAAGAAATCATACAAGACAGTGCCAATGATTGGGCCGAGCGTCTTAGTACTCTCGCATTGCAAGTGCAGGAGCAGAAATAATGAAAATGACGATAGCGAGAGAATTTTTCTATAGGTGGCGATATGCATCCCAACTCATACTATTATTCATATTATTTCAGATTCCTATCGTCACGGCGGATAATTTGGCACGTGCGGGGTCAACGCAGCAGAACAGAATCAATGCAATTGATGTGGTTAGCAATCGAAGCAGACAAATCATGGTTAAAGTATCGCTTGATCAACTGCTTGATACTGCTCCTGTAGGCATTTCTTTAAATAATCCGGACAGGATTTATTTTGATTTTATCAATACTGTTAATGCGCTTGGTAAAAGAGTGCAGGAAGTAGGTGAAGGAGGTTTGGATAGCATTAACATTGTTCAAACTGAAAACCGTACCCGCATGGTGATGAACTTGTTAAAACCTATGTCATATGAGACTAAAATTGTCGGAAATCACCTGCTTATTTCGCTAAATGGAGCCAATGCAAAAAAAGTTGCCAGCGCTTCTGTTCATTCTCCTGACACCATGGATATTCAGGAGAAAAAGCTAGTTAGCCTGCAAGATATCGATTTCAAGCGTGGTCTGAATGGCGAAGGCCGTGTAGAAGTCGATCTATCCGCGCCAGGGGCAGGAATCGATGTTCGCCAACAGGGTAATCGGATCATGGTCGAATTCATCAAGGCTTATTTGCCCCCTCATTTAGCGCGGCGCTTGGATGTGGTGGATTTTGCCACACCTGTGCAAATCATAGAAACAATGCCAAAAGGCAATAGCGTCCAGATGGTCATAGAACCAAAAGGGCGGTGGGAGCATACTTCCTATCATGCAGGTACTAGATTTATTCTAGATGTCAAACCGATCGTCGAAAGTGAAGATGTTCCTGCCCACAAGAAACTGGTCACGGGAGGGTATACTGGTGAGAAACTATCGCTTAATTTTCAGAATGTAGAAGTCCGCTCGGTTTTGCAGGTTCTGGCTGATTTTACTAATCTGAATATTATTGCCAGCGATTCAGTTAAAGGAAGTCTTACTTTGCGCCTGAAAGATGTTCCTTGGGACCAAGCTTTGGATATTGTACTTCAATCCCAGGAGCTCGATAAGCGTAGAGTGGGTAATGTTATTTTTGTGGCCCCACGTGAGGAATTGGTCGCCAGGGAAAAAACCGAACTGGAGTCTCGTCAGCAAATTTCTGAATTAGAACCTTTGCATACTGAAACTTTCAAGTTAAATTATCGGACAGCCAGTTCAATTCCTCTCAAAGGAATTTTGAGTCAACGTGGAACTGTAGAAGTTGATGATATCAGTAATACTTTGACCGTTACCGATATTCCTATCAGACTGGCAGAGGTCGCCAAACATGTTAGAAATCTTGATACCTCTGTGCGTCAAGTCATGATTGAGTCCCGTATCGTGGTTGCGACGGATACATTTAGTCGCAATCTGGGTGCCCGATTTGGCGTACAAAGTGCTCATCAGATAGGAAACCGTAATCTGGGAATCTCTGGCAATCTGGATAATTCCAGCGCTCTTGCTGCTGGCGCTGCCCCGAGCGGTGGTCAGAATCTTAACGTCAATTTACCCGCTGCTGCGATTGCGGGTGCAGCCGGAGGGCCTGCTGCTTTAGCGCTCAGTTTAATCAAGATCAATGATGATTCGCTGATCAATTTGGAACTATCCGCGCTAGAATCAGACAGTAAAGGTAGAGTGATTGCCAGTCCACGTCTAGTAACAGCTAATCGCGTAGAAGCGATCATTGAGCAGGGAACCGAAATACCTTTCCAGATTGTCAGCCAGCTCGGCAGGCCGCAGATTCAATTCAAAAAGGCTGTACTGGCTCTTAGGGTAACGCCACAGATTACTCCGGATGACAACATTATTATGAAACTGCAAGTCAATCAGGACACCCGTGGTCAAGATACGCCCGCTGGACCAGCGATTGATACCAAACAAATTACAACTGAAGTATTAATCGGGAATGGTGGAACGGTTGTAATTGGTGGGATTTTCGAGCGACAAGAAAATATAGCTAATAACAAGGTGCCTTTGCTGGGTGATGTACCGATACTTGGTAATATCTTCAAGAATAATTCAAAACGGGATGATAAACGGGAGCTCCTGATTTTTGTTACTCCCCGGATCTTGAATGAAAATTCAGGTATGCGCTAAAGGATTAGAATTTCTTGTCCACGATAAACCCAAGTTGTCGCCAAGCCTCAAAGACTACAATAGAAACTGCATTAGCAAGATTCAAGCTGCGACGGTCAGGCAGCATTGGAATATGGATACGTTGGGTATTCGAAAAACTCTCCAGAATCTCGATCGGTAATCCGCGGCTTTCTGTACCAAACAGAAAAATATCTTGAGTGTGATATTTAACCTGATCATAGCGCTGTGTTCCTTTAGTGGACACAGCAAAAATACGCCGCCCTGGCAAACTGTGAATACATTCTTCCCAATTTTTGTGTAGGACCACATTAGCAAATTCATGATAGTCCAGTCCGGCCCGGAGTAGTTGCTTGTCATTCAGGAGAAAACCTAACGGTTTGATCAGATGAAGTGTCGCTCCTGTATTTGCACAAAGTCGGATGATATTGCCGGTATTAGGAGGAATTTCAGGTTGATAGAGAATAACATCAAGCATAAGGCATATTCTGCAAAATAGTCTGATGCTCAGTTGTTTTGATTAAAGCGGTTGACGGAATCGCTCTGGTGATCACCCATACACTTACCTCGATTGCTCCTTGTTTACGTACCACTTTTGCCAATTCATTCAATGTTGCACCGCTAGTCATGACATCATCCAGTAAGGCAACATGCTTATGCGCGAAATTCGTTGTGCATTCAAATGCATTGCGCATGTTAGTTTGTCGCTTCTTCCAGGATAATTCAGTTTGAGAAAGTGTGTCTCTGGTACGTACACAGGCATGAGGCAATAGTGGAATATTCATTTGCCTGGATATATGTCGACTTATTTCTAACGCTTGGTTAAAGCCTCTCTCTTGTAATCTAATCGGATGGAGCGGAACAGGGATGATGACATCGGGTGGAGGGCAATTATTCGTTTTTGCAATCAATAGATTGGCCAAGATGGGCGCCAGGGTCAGATTTTCTTGATATTTAAGTGAACGAATCATGGCATCGACGGGAAAAGCGTATTGTAATGCTGCGATCGTACGTGTCCATACTGGATGATTCTTCAGGCAATTACCGCAGACACGTGAATCTTTTGTTGGCAATAAGCACAAAGGGCAATGCTCAGAAGGTAATTGGGGTAAGTTATTATAACATGCGTGACATAGATCACTTTCGCAGGCTGCCAAGCATAAAAGGCAATTTGCTGGGAACAGAATTTGCATAAAATTTAATCGCCTGTTCAAAAATCTTGAAAGAAAATTTGACAATTGAGGTCTGATCCTTGATGATTCCTGGCATCGTATTATAAATCGAGCAAAATTTTCTGACCTTATTATGATTGAATCCAGTACAAAGTGTGTTTCAAGCGAGAAAAAGAAAACTATTGGTGATCAACAGGATCGTAGTCGTGTGGCGCAATGGAGTGTTCCACAAATCCAGGCCTTATTGGATTTGCCTTTTCCTGATTTGATTCATCAAGCGCAATCGATTCATCGGCAATACCATGACGCCAATGCAGTTCAATTATCTACCCTGATTTCTGTGAAAACAGGTGGCTGCCCGGAAGATTGTGGTTATTGTCCCCAGGCCGCGCGCTATCATACCGGTGTTGAGAATCAGGATATGTTGTCGCTGGATACCATTATGGCCGCTGCACAGACAGCCAAGGCGGAAGGAGCGACACGGTTTTGTATGGGAGCAGCCTGGCGTGGCCCCAAGCAACGAGATATTGACCGCATGACCGAAATCATAGAGGCCGTAAAGGATCTGGGACTTGAAACCTGTGCCACTTTAGGCATACTGAAACCAGGGCAGGCTGAGCAACTCAAACAGGCTGGTTTGGATTATTACAATCACAATCTGGATACGTCTCCAGAATTCTATGGAGAAGTCATTACCACACGTGACTACCAGGATCGCCTTGATACACTTGAAGAAGTGCGCAGGGCAGGCATTAATGTATGCTGTGGTGGTATTGTGGGTATGGGTGAATCCCGGCTTGCTCGCGCCGGATTGATTGCTCAGCTGGCAAATCTAGATCCTTACCCTGAATCAGTGCCGATCAATTATCTTGTGCAAGTTGAGGGCACACCGCTTTATGGTACGGAAGCACTTGATTCGTTCGAGTTTGTACGTACCATTGCAGCAGCCCGTATTACTATGCCGAAAGCGATGGTCAGATTGTCTGCGGGAAGACGGCAAATGGCAGAGACTATGCAAGCATTGTGTTTTCTTGCGGGAGCTAATTCCATTTTTTATGGAGACAAGCTGCTGACAACAGGTAATCCCGAAACAGACAGCGACAAAGCGCTATTTGAGAAATTGGGGTTACGCACCTTATAACCGGAAACCGGAATGCTAACAAATCTCTCAGCTAAACTGAGGGAGCGGGAAAACGCGGGGTTGTACCGTCGTCGACTAATGCTCGAAAGCCCTCAGACGATTCATCCTACGATTGAGGGAAAGCAGTATCTTGCTTTCTGTAGCAATGATTATCTAGGGCTTGCCAACCATCCGGCATTGATTGAAGCGGCTTGTGCGGGAGCACAACGATATGGCGTTGGATCAGGCGCTTCCCATCTGATCTGCGGCCATTCTTCGGCACATCACACGCTTGAGGAAGCATTGGCAAGCTTTGTAGGTTTACCCCAGGCATTATTATTTTCTACCGGCTATATGGCCAATATGGCGGTGATAACGTCGTTGGTTGGTCGCGGGGATACCATTTTCGCCGATAAACTCAATCATGCTTCACTCAATGATGCAGCGCTGCTTTCTAAGGCAACCTTTACGCGTTATCCCCATCTTGACTTAGCCAGGTTGGAAAGGTATCTGGCTGAATCGGAAGCAAAATGTAAACTCGTAGTAACCGATGCAGTATTCAGTATGGATGGCGATATCGCTCCTGTTGTTGAGCTATTGACGTTATGTGAGCAGTATGACGCCTGGTTGTTACTGGATGATGCGCATGGCTTCGGAGTACTCGGCAAAAACGGTAACGGCGTGCTGCATACGTTTGATAAATTTAATTTGCGCTCACCTCTCCTCGTTTACATGGCTACACTCGGTAAAGCAGCGGGTGTTTCCGGTGCTTTTGTGGCTGCTCAACCGGAAATAATAGAAACGCTCATCCAATTCGCGCGCACCTATGGTTATACCACTGCTACGCCTGCGTTATTGGCTCATACTCTCATGACCAGTTTGTCATTGATCGAACTGGAAGCATGGCGACGCAAAAAATTAATAAAACTTATAACTCAATTGAAAACCGGGTTGCAATCATTGCGTTGGTCATTAATGCCTTCCATGACGCCCATTCAGCCATTAGTGGTAGGGCGCAGTGACGAAGTCATGCATTTAAGTGCAGCGTTACGTGACAGAGAAATCCTTGTGCCTGCAATCCGCCCACCTACTGTTCCGAAGGGAAAAGCTCGATTGCGGATTTCCTTATCGGCTGCACACTGTGAAGAGGATGTTGAGCAATTAATCGAAGCTTTACATGATTTGGCAAAAATCATTTAACTGGAAACAAGCAAAACACTTAATATGAAAAATAGCAGTGTAATATGAATCGGTTGCATGTAGAAATTTTAGGGAAGGGACCAGATCTCGTGATGTTGCACGGCTGGGCAATGCATAGTGGTATCTGGGACAGTGTCCGTGACCAGCTGGCGCTGCATTTCCGGCTGCATTTGGTCGATCTGCCAGGGCATGGCCAGAGTCCGGTATGGAAGTCGTATTCACTCGAAGAAATCGTGGCAAGTGTTGCGGAGATTTTGCCTGCGGAAAGTATCGTATGCGGCTGGTCACTCGGCGGGCAGGTAGCCATAAAGCTGGCTTTATCTATGCCGACGCAAGTGAGTCAACTTGTTCTGGTGGCGACCACACCTTGTTTCGTCAAACGGAATGATTGGCAGTGGGGAATGGATCAATCTACGCTGCTGCTTTTTATGGAGAATCTGGAGCGCCATTATGCTCAGACTCTAAGCCGTTTTTTTACCCTGCAGGTAAATGGTGGTTGTGACATGACAAGCGTATTAGCACAAATACGCAACCATTTTTTTCAACATAAACAACCTGATGGTCACGCGCTCAGAGCTGGTTTACAGATTTTGTTGACAACCGATTTACGTGAAAAATTAGCTGATGTTTCTCAACCTGTCTTGCTCTTGCATGGAGAAAATGATGTGATCACGCATGTGGATGCAGCCAAATGGATGCACCAGCATTTGCCTCACGCAAAATTAATCGGCTTTCCACACTGTGGTCATGCCCCGTTTTTATCGCATCCCAATCAGTTTGTAACCAGTCTGTATGATTTATGATCACATTTTAGATAAGCGTCAGTTGCGTCAAGCATTTGAACGAGCTGCAGTCAGCTATGATCAAGCGGCCGTTCTGCAGCGGGAAGTATGCGAGCGCATGTTATCACGCCTCGATTACATCAAACATACTCCTGATTGGATACTCGATATGGGCAGCGGTACCGGCTATGGCAGCCGTAAGCTTATCGAGCGTTATCCACACAGTAAATTGGTGGCGGTGGATATCGCGCTTGCAATGCATCTCCAAGCGCGTCCTTCGCATCCTTCGCTTCCTCGATGGCAGCAGTGGTTACCGCTGGTAAAACGCTCTATTACTCATTATGTGGGCGCGGATATCGAACAGCTTCCGCTGCGGGATGCTTGCATGGATATGATCTGGTCGAATCTGACCGTTCAGTGGTGTAATGATCTCAAGCAAACCTTTGCGGAAACACATCGTGTTCTGAAAAGCGGAGGACTGCTGATGTTTAGCACCTTTGGCCCAGATACCTTGAAAGAATTAAAGCAGGCTTTTAAAACGGTGGACAGTTACAGTCATATCAACCGATTTATGGATATGCACGATATCGGCGATCTGCTGGTTTATAACGGTTTTGCCACACCCGTAATGGATATGGAATACATCACGCTCACTTACCATGAAGTCATGGATATCATGCGTGACCTCAAAGCGATCGGTGCACACAATGTGACTTATGGCAGGCAGCGTGGCTTGACTGGAAAAGGAAGATGGCAACAGGTGATGAAGCATTACGAATCATTGCGTCAGGCAGGGAGGCTGCCTGCGACCTTCGAAGTAGTCTATGGTCATGCCTGGAAACCAGAACCACGACAAAATGTTCTTAAACCCGAAACCAGACAGAAGCTCGGTCTGGAATAAATTATCGTATTGAACGCTATGCCAGTGGGTTACTTCGTGACCGGAACGGATACGGGTGTAGGTAAAACCCTCACAAGTTGCGCGTTGCTACACGCGTTTGCCATGGCTGGTAAATCGGCGATTGGCATGAAGCCAATTGCGGCAGGTTGCGAAAATGGTAAATGGATAGATGTGGAGCGCCTTGTTGAGGCCAGCAATGTACCAGCAGCGCGTGAATTGATTAACCCTTATGCGTTGGTACAGTCGATTGCACCGCATATCGCGGCCAGGCAAACTGGTATCGTTATTAATATAGCAACTGTTCAACGGGCTTTTAAAGCGTTGCAGGAAATGGCAGAAGTCGTCATTGTCGAAGGGGCAGGAGGATTTCTGGTGCCACTTGATGATCGATACGATAGCAGCGATCTGGCGCGTACATTGGGATTGCCCGTGGTGCTGGTAGTAGGATTGCGGTTGGGTTGCCTCAACCATGCCTTATTGACTGCCCGTGCTGTTCATGTAAGCGGCTTATCCCTGGCAGGCTGGGTAGCCAATCAGATTGATCCTCATATGGAGAACCAAGCCGAAAACATTCATACCTTGCAAGATCGCCTTAATTGTCCTTTGCTTGGCGTTTTGCCGTTTAGCGAAAAAATAGCGGCGAGAGAATACGCCAGCTTGCTCGATATCACGCACTTGTGAGGTTGTGAATAAATCTACTGCGCTCACCAATCACTGTGTTGGGCGGCGGTACTCGCTCCTCGCCTATCTATTTGATATGTAGCTACGCTAAAACGCAGTTTCGCTAAAACTTCGTTTTATCGAAACTCGCTTCGTTCGTTTTCTCGTAGCTCCGTTCCGTCCGCCTTGCGTTTGGTGCACTCGTTACGATTTCTTCACAGCCTCTATGGAGTTGAACAGCTGGCAGGGGTACTATTTCACCAGCTTGAGTATAGTTTTGAATTTTTCCGTGGCCTGGATTAATGCTGATCGAATACCGGGTTCCCACGCAGAATGACCCGCATCCTCGATAATGATATATTCGGCTTGAGGCCAGGCTTGGTGTAAGTCATCTGCGCTGATGATCGGGCAAACGGCATCATAACGTCCCTGCACGATGATAGCAGGAATGCCGTGGAGTTTTTTGACATTATCCAGCAACGAATTCTGCGGCAAAAAGATATCGTGACTGAAATAATGGGCTTCCATGCGTGCAAGCCCGAGTGCAACCGTATCACCTGAAAAGTAATTAACGGTTTCTGGGCTGGGTAGCAAAGTGGAGCACCTGCCTTCATAGCTACTCCATGCACGGGCGGCAGGCATATGGATGGCAGGATCGGGATCCATCAGGCGTTGATAATAAGCTGCCAGTATATCTTTTCGCTCATGGGGAGAGAGCGGTGCGACAAAATCTCGCCAGGGTTCGGGAAAGAAATGGCGCAGCCCATAAAGAAACCAGTCGATTTCACTTTTGCGGCAAAGAAAGATGCCTCGCAGAATGAATCCCAGGCAACGTGAGGGATGCGCTTCTCCGTACGCCAGTGCCAATGTGCTGCCCCAAGAACCCCCGAATACCAGCCACTGTTCGATACTTAGAGACCGTCGCAATGTTTCGATATCCTCGATAAGATGGGGCGTGGTATTGTCTTGAATTTCACCCAAAGGCATCGAGCGGCCCGCTCCACGCTGATCGTAAATAATGATGCGGTAGTGAGCAGGATCAAAGAAGCGACGATGATTGGGTGTTGATCCTGCACCTGGACCACCATGGAGAAACAAGACAGGGATGCCATCAGGATTGCCTGATTGCTCCCAATATAGGGTATGCCGCGCATCGACTGGCAACATTCCTTGTTGATAGGGCTCGATTTCTGGGTGAAGCTCAGTATGTGACATGTCATCCTCTATTATTGATGGTATAAATCCGGCAGTTTACTGGTTGTGGAGATACTGGAAAAGCAAAACAAATTACTGAATTTTGTTATTTGCTCGAAATAATCCTAAAAACTGTAGTTGAACGGGATGGAGTATGTGGTGATCCAGGTGCGAGGCAAGGCGCGATGAGGTCGCAGAGTCGTCCCCTGCAACGAAGAGCAACATCGCATTCGTGCCTGGAGCGACATATGATGCACCTCAATCAAGCGATCAGCTGCGGTTCTTAGGATAATTTTTTGTTAAAGCAGAATAATCATTGATTCAGTATACCTGGTTAAAGGAAATGATTATGATGCATACCTAAAGACAGGATGTAAGTGTTTAATGTTGATAGCAGAAATAGAAATACCTGAAAATGTTGTTGTGAGTTCAGTATGCTAATGCGTTATCATTCAGTGCGAATAATTTTTCTGAGAAAGCTTTGTGTGATGCGCTTGAAAAGCTGAGAAAGAAGCTGATTGCCAGTGAGCGAGCTGAATAATACTTCCGCACGATTATCAAAATTAGGCCTGGTTTTGACAGGTGGGGGAGCGCGTGCCGCTTATCAAGTAGGTGTGCTGCGCGCAATCGCTGAATTGTTACCTTCTCATGCGCGTAGCCCTTTTCCTATTATTTGTGGAACCTCAGCAGGCGCCATTAATGCAGCTGGTTTGGCCATGTCGGCCACCCATTTTGCCACGGGTGTGCGGCAACTGGAGGCAGTGTGGGGGGATTTGCATGTTGATCAAGTGCACCGGGCAGACCTGCTCGGTGTGATCCGTAACACAGCTCGTTGTGTTGGCTCATTACTGTCGAGTGATCTGGTTAGAACGCCTTTTTCGCTATTAGATAATGCTCCGTTAAGAAAGCTGCTTAGCTGCCGTCTGCCGTTTCGTGGTATCCAGCGAAGTATCCATCTCGGCGCCTTGCATGCACTGGGTGTGACCGTTTGGGGATATACTTCAGGGCAATCGGTAACGTTTTATCAAGGCCATGAAAGTATCAAACCCTGGAGCCGGGTGATGCGTGTGGGTGTGGCAACGCGTATTGGTATCCAGCATTTGCTTGCTTCTTCGGCTATTCCTCTCATTTTCCCAGCGGTTCGGCTAAACCGCGAATACTTTGGCGACGGCTCTATGCGACAACTCGCACCGCTAAGTCCAGCGTTACATCTCGGGGCAGATCGAATCCTGGTGATCAGTGTAACCAAAAAAAGAGAAATTCCCCTTGAGCGTGTTAAAGTAACGAGTTATCCGCCCGTAGCACAAATCGCGGGTCATATGATGAGTAGTATTTTTGTTGATAGCCTGGAAATTGATCTGGAGCGTTTGCAGCGCATTAATGGAACTTTAGCGCTCATTCCGCCTGAAACAAAAAAAGAGGGAAGTATTTTGCTGCGTCCAATAGAATCGATGGTGATTTCACCTAGCGAAAGAATCAACGAAATTGCCCTGCAGCATGCTCACTCCTTGCCACGCACCATGCGCTATTTATATCGTGCAGTAGGCGCATTGAGTCCGAGTGGTTCGAGATTGTTGAGCTATGTTTTATTTGAAGCTTCTTATTGTCGTGCCTTGATTGATCTTGGCTATCGTGACACGATGCAACATCAAGATGAAATTCTTAAATTCATTACTATGTCTTGAGAGAAATTAAATATGGATTTTTCTGATCCCCAATTCTGGGTTGCAGCATTACAAATTATTGCAATTGATATTGTACTTGGAGGAGATAACGCAGTGATCATTGCGCTTGCTTGCCGGCGATTGCCTGAGAAGCAGCGCAACCAAGGAATTTTCTGGGGAGTATTTGGTGCGATAACAATACGCGTCATATTGGTTTTCTTTGCGCTTAATCTATTGACACTTCCTTTTCTGAAACTTATTGGCGCGCTGCTGCTGCTTTGGATAGGGATCAAACTACTGCTACCAGAATCGACAGATGATGGACATGAAATTGATGCCAACACAACCCTGCTGGGAGCTATTAAAACGATTATCATCGCTGACACCGTCATGAGCCTGGATAATGTAATAGGTATTGCTGGCGCTGCTCAAGGTGATCTTACCCTGGTTATTTTTGGCCTCCTGGTGAGTGTTCCGATCATTGTCTGGGGCAGTAAACTGGTCATGAAACTGATGAATCGTTTCCCCCTTACCATTTTTGTTGGAGCTGGATTGCTTGGCTGGATTGCGGGTGACATGGCAATTACCGATTCGGTGACTAAAGAATGGGTCAATGTGCATGCTGCTTTTCTACACTGGCTCATGCCGATTTGTACTGCATTAGCCGTGATCGTTACTGGCAAGTGGCTGGCAGCTAGAGCACAGAAAAATATAGCCTTGGTTGATCTCATGAAGGATACGAATAAACCAGTGTGACAATTAGGTAAGTGATGAAAAACACAATTTAAAGGAGTGCTTCATGTTAAAAATACTGCTGCCAGTTGACGGCTCCACTGCCTGCTACAAGGCCATTGCCCATTTTATCCAGTTGCTCAAGTGGTATAAGGAAGTACCGGAAATTCATCTGCTCAATGTGCAGTTTCCATTGCATGGTGATGTTTCCATGTTTATCAACCAGGAAAATATCAAGCAATATCACCAAGAAGAAGGATTGAAGGATTTAAAACTGGTACGCGATTTATTGGACGAGGCTGGTATTGCTTATCAGTACCACATAATTGTAGGTGATGCAGCAAAAATGATCGTTCAGTTTGCGACAGAAAAGCAATGTGACCAAATTGTTATCGGACCACGTGGACTCGGCACAGTACAAGGTTTGCTGCTGGGTTCGGTCGCCAGTAAGCTGATACATCTTTCACCGGTTCCAGTTCTTTTGATCAAATAACAGGAATCGGGTGTAATTCCTCTGCTATTACCGAGAATGCCAACAGGTAAATCGTGTTAAATATCTGGACAAGAAACCACGTCTAGCAATTCAGAGTATAGGTTATAGCGATCTGAATCCAGGTAACTGATAAAAACAAACATGCTTTGAACGCGTTTAATGGGCCTGTTTGGCTCCGTTTTACTTACATTCCCAATAACGATCGGTTGATTGCACCTGGCAGTGGTTAGCAGGTGCAATCTTTTTAATGTAGATCTTCTTGAATAAATATCACGATGAGTATGCAAATTGTACCTGAACCATTGTCAGACAATTTTACTGAAATCAATGGCCAGCAGAATTTCTCGCAGAGATTACAGGAGATCACCAGCAAGATTCAGGCTGCCAGTAATCTCGATGAGCTCATGCCGGAAGTGAGTAAGGACATCTGTACTTTGTTCAACGCGGATCGACTGACTATTTATATGGTGAGTGAAGACAAATCATCTATTGTTTCACGCGTTAAGACTGGATCCGGTTTATTTCAGGAGTTGAAGCTGCCGATTAGCGAGCACAGCATCGTAAGCTTTGTCAGTTTGCACAAAAGAATCGTCAATTTGAAGGATGTTTACGATCGGCATGAATTGATGAAACTGGACGCACAATTACGCTTTCACAAGCAGGTAGATAAACGAACCGGCTATCGGACCAAGCAAATGCTGATGGCACCGATCTTGAATGGAGGGGAAAACGAATTACTGGGTGTCATACAAGCCATTAACCATAAGGATGATAAGCCTTTCCCTGACATCATCGTTGAGAGCATAGGCGAAGTTTGCCAGGCACTGGCTGTTGCTTTCAAGCAGCGTCAGAAACAGCAATTATTAGTAAAATCCAGATATGATCATTTGATATCAGACGCTGTCATATCGGCGTCTGAGCTTGAGTTGGCAGCACGATCTGCGCGTGAAAAAGGATGTGATCTGGAAGATGTGCTCATCGATGAATTTCGGATTAGCCCCGCCCAAATTGGCGAAGCATTAGCTGATTACTTCCATGTACGCTATGAGCCATACCGGGCTGACCGGGTTAAACCGATCGAGGTCTTGAGGAATCTCAAGCGGGATTTTGCTGAGAGTAACCAGTGGCTGCCGATTGATGAAACTGAGGAGGGTTTGGTGATATTGACGCTGGACCCGGAAAGAATCAAAGCGCTGCGCATAGTCAATCAGATTTTTCCCAAGCATAAAATTATTTATACCGTCTGTACCCAGCGAGAGTTCAAGGCGACATTGGATTTGTTCTATGGGAGTGGAAAAGGCACTGCCTTGGAAGACATCGGCAGTATCGATGAGATGCTTTCTAAGCTCAAAGAGAATGAGGAAGAATCGGTCGTCGAAATAGATGAAACTTCTGCAGCTTCTGAAAACGAGCTGGTCAAGCTCGTCAATAAGATCATTATGGACGCCTATAGAATGGGTGTTTCCGATATCCATATTGAGCCTTATCCTGGCAAAGAAAAAACCAGAATTCGTTTTCGCAAGGATGGCTCGCTGATGCCTTATATCGAAATTCCGGCCAGCCATCGCAATGCGCTGGTAACGCGGATCAAGATCATGTGTGACCTGGATATTTCCGAGAAGCGCAAACCGCAAGATGGCAAAATAAAATTCAGAAGGTTTGCGCCGCTTGATATTGAACTAAGGGTAGCTACGCTTCCTTCTGCTGGCGGGCTGGAGGACGTCGTCATGCGTATTTTGTCAGCGGGGGAGCCGATTCCACTCGATAAAATGAATTTTACTGCCCGCAATCTGCAAGAACTCAAATCAATCATCAGCAAGCCCTATGGCTTGTTTTTCGTCTGTGGTCCGACCGGTTCCGGTAAAACAACCACGCTGCATTCGATTCTGAAGCATCTCAACACACCGGAAACCAAAATCTGGACAGCTGAGGATCCGGTTGAAATCACCCAAAAAGGATTGCGTCAGGTGCAGATCAATGTCAAAGCCGGCCTCACCTTTGCCACGATAATGAAATCCTTTCTGCGGGCAGATCCGGATATCATCATGGTGGGTGAAATGCGCGACAAGGAAACGACCAGTCTCGGTATTGAAGCCTCACTGACCGGTCACCTGGTGTTTGCTACTTTGCATACCAACAGCGCGCCAGAGTCGATCATCCGTCTGCTGGATATGGGCATGGATCCATTCAATTTCTCCGATGCCCTGCTTGGTATTCTGGCGCAACGCCTGGCCAAACGTTTGTGCAAGTGCAAAAAACCGCATATTGCCAGCCAGGAAGAAATCAGCATGCTGCTCATGGAATATTGCGAAGAATTGAAAAATATCGAGCATTTCAAGGTTAACCCTGACGCTGCTTATCAGCAAATCGAAACCCGCTGGCTGCAGGAATATGGTGATGAGCAAAAACAGATTACACTGTACGAGGTGGTCGGCTGCGATGCGTGTAATGGGACGGGTTATTCAGGGCGCGTAGCGCTGCATGAACTCCTGACCGCAACCGATGCCCTGAAAAAGAACATCCAGGAACATGCGCGCGTAGCTGAGATGCTGGTGACTGCACTCAATGATGGCATGTGCACCTTGAAACAGGATGGCATCGATAAAGTGCTGCAGGGTATTACTGACATTCATCAGGTGAGGGCGGTGTGTATCAAGTAATTCCCGGGAAAGGTCTGAATAAGTGGCTGCTGTGGCGCATTGCTTCGTTGCGCGGTGCTCGTCCCTTCGCCTATCTTTATGTGATATGGCTCAGGTCTTGCGCTCCGTGCGCCTTGCACTGTATCCGCCTCGCTTACTTATTCAGATCTTTCCTGGAAGACCGTTCCCGTAGAAAAGTTCCAAATTTACCGTTCGGCCTGAGCTGTGAGCCTGTCGAACAGTCGAAGGCCAATATTACAACGAGCAAGGTAGGGCGGATAAGCTTGTGTCATCCGTCATATGTATAAATTTAACCAATGTCGAATTATCGACGCAATCACATTCCTGGCGGAACCTGCTTCTTTACGGTTAACTTGCTTGATCGGCAATCACAGTTGCTCGTTAAGCATATCACCGAACTTCGGGAAGCTGTCCGTATAACCAGACATCAGCAACCCTTTCATATTGATGCCTGGGTCGTGTTGCCTGATCATCTTCATTGTATCTGGACATTACCGCCCAATGACCATGATTATTCCAGTCGATGGCGATCCATCAAGAAAACGTTTTCAAAATCAATCCCAAAAACCGAATATCTTTCCCCTATCAGGGTTAAACGTCATGAACGGGGTATTTGGCAACGGCGTTTCTGGGAACACACCATTACAAATGAGGCTGATTATGCCGCCCATATGGACTATATCCATTACAATCCGGTTAAACATGGTTGGGTAAAAACGGTCAAGGAATGGCCTTATTCAACTTTTCATCGGCTAGTCAAGAAAGGCATTTATCCCCCTGATTGGGCAAGTTTGGATATGACATTGAGTGAAGTGGGTGAAAGACTCGAATAAAGAGGAGTTATATGTAGGATATAGGCAGAGGCAGGCGGATGACGCAAGCTTATCCGCCCTACCTTGCTTATTCAGATCTTTCCTGGAAGACCGTTCCCGTAGAAAAGTTCCAAATTTACCGTTCGGCCTGAGCTGTGAGCCTGTCGAACAGTCGAAGGCCAATATTACAACGAGCAAGGTAGGGCGGATAAGCTTGTGTCATCCGCCATATGTATAAATTTAACCAATGTCGAATTATCGACGCAATCGCATTCCTGGCGGAACCTGCTTCTTTACGGTTAACTTGCTTGATCGGCAATCACAGTTGCTCGTTAAGCATATCACCGAACTTCGGGAAGCTGTCCGTATAACCAGACAGCAGCAACCATTTTATATTGATGCCTGGGTCGTGTTGCCTGATCATCTTCATTGTATCTGGACATTGCCGCCTAATGACCACGATTATTCCAATCGATGGCGATCCATCAAAAAAGCATTCTCAAAATCAATCCCAAAAACTGAATATCTTTCCCCTATCAGGGTTAAACGTCATGAGCGGGGTACTTGGTATTCAACTTTTCATCGGTTAGTCAAGAAAGGCATTTATTCCTCTGATTGGGCAAGTTTGAATATGACATCGATTGAAGTGGGTGAAAGACTCGGATAAAGAGATATATAGGATAAAGGTAGGCGGATGACGCAAGCTTATCCGCCCTACCGTGCTATGCAGCATGAGCGTTACCTCCATTTATGTTTGATTTTAGGTTTCAATACCCACATCAAACTCGGTAACGCTCTCTAGTTCAAGTGCTTTGTACGATTAGATCTGAACTTCTACATATTATCTACCCTACTGCTGCGCTAACCCTCTCTTGTAGGGGTGCGGCTTGTAGGGCGCAGTAAGCGCAGCGCATTGCACCGGATGGTGAAGTGAGGCACATAAGGCGCAATACCCGCTGGTTATTGCGCCTTACGCGGGTTGATTGAAGTGGGTGAAAGACTCGAATAAAAAGATATATAGGATGTAGGCAGGCGGATGACGCAAGCTTATCCGCCCTACCTTGCTACCTTGCTGGGATGTTTTTTTGATCAAGCATTAGCTAGATTAGCAAATCGCACCGCCATCCCGGGTACGGCAGGTACTGTTGGTGGCATCTACTGCCCAAGTCAATTTACCTTGAGCATCAGGAGTTGGAATGAGAATGTAGGTTTCACCATTTAATCCATTAAACTTTGCTGCTGCTTTAGCAGTGATTGCCCCACTACCATCAGCTGCAAGAGCAACATCACCAACTGCACCGGCAGCAGTAGGCGCTAGGGGAATCACTCCATTAAAACCAAAAGCAGCCTTGACTACTTTACCTTCCTCAAAACAATCTCCTTGTTGGACGCAGACTTCAACACCAGCTTTGATACCAGATGTTGCATTAATAACTTCACTGAATCTCGCTTTTAGAGTGTATTGTTGATAAGCAGGCACGGCCACCGCTGCCAAAATACCGATAATGGCTACTACAATCATTAACTCGATCAGGGTAAAACCTTTTTGCATTTGTTGCATGAATCATTCTCCTTTGGGTTGAAAAAAATGGCCCACTGAGTGCATGGGACAATATGAGCAGAATTCGCACGATATCTTTTACTTAAAATAATGCTGCTGGCATCATAACGGCATTCAGGAAAAAAGTTTATTTTGAAATAAGTGGTTTATTGGGTGCTTTTCTCAAATTAGCATGGAGTAAACTACTTGGAGTTAGTTACCCCTATATACCAAATACCTGTTCCCATAGTTGCAATACTGCCATGCGCGCATGGCTTAGATAATCGGCTTGGATACGGGCAAACTCAACTGGTTTTTCCTGGAAAGCAACTGATCCCGCCAGCTCATGGTCGGCATTCAAGCGCAAACGGTGCTGTAAGCGACGAAATTCGCGGTAGGCTGTCAGCACTTGCTGGGCTGTTTCAGTTGGAATAAGTCCCAGTTCACCGGCAAGTTTCAGCAGAGCGATATTGCCAATATTACCGGTGAGTTGCGGGTATTTGTGCGCGTGGCCGAGCACCAGATATTGCACGATAAATTCCACATCGATGATGCCTCCTCGATCATGCTTGATATCGAACAGTGTGGTTGGATTGGGGTGGGCATCCAGCATTTTTTCGCGCATCATCAAAATATCCTGTCTTAGCTTAGCAAGATCGCGCTGTTCACACAGAATTTCCTTGCGGATTTGCTCAAATATTTTTCCAAGATGCTGATCACCCGTGACGAAGCGGGCGCGTGTCAATGCCTGATGCTCCCATACCCAGGCTTGTTTATGCTGATATTGGGTAAACGCTTCAATGGAAGAGGCCAAGAGACCGCTGGCGCCGTTAGGACGCAAACGTAAATCAGTTTCATACAGAATTCCAGCCGAAGTGTGGCTGGTTAGCCAGGTATTGGTGCTTTGTCCCAGTTTGGTGTAGATCTCCTGCGCATCGGGATGGTTGTCCTGGTAAAGGAAAATGATGTCGAGATCGGATGCGTAGCCAAGTTCTTTGCCACCCAGTTTGCCGTAGCCGATGATGGCAAAAGCAGGCTGTTCGCGGTGCTTTTTCTTGAGCCCTCTCCAGGCAAGGTTGAGTACGTTGTCGAGAATGAGATCAGCGAGCTCGGTCAGATGATCGCTGAGCGTTTCCAGTAACAGCTTTCCTTCCAGATCAATTGCCAGTAACCGAAAAACCTGTGCATGCTGGAAATGCCGCAGGACATCCATTTGCCATTCGGTGATATTGCTTTTGGGGCTGTCGACATGGTTGAGCTGGCGTGCCAGCTCTTGCCTGAGCGCAGGCCAATCGGGCAGTTGAGACGGCCCCCGTGGTGCTAACAATTCATCGAGCAGGATAGGGTGCCTGCCCAGATAATTACTTGCCCATTGACTGGCGCTGACCAGCTTGGTGACCCGAGGCAGGGTTTGTGGGTGTTCCAACAATAAGGCCAGGTAGGCTGCATGCTGACTGATATGCTCCAGCAGTTGCAGCATACGCTCCAGCGTGGCTTCCACCGGCGGAAACTGAGCAATCGCTTCTACCAGGATGGGCATCAATGATTTGATTTTTGGCTGGTTGGCTGGTGGTAATTGTTGGAAAAAATAACCGCCATAGAATTGCTGGATACGCGCCGAGATTTTTTCAGGCTCGGTAAACCCCAACGTCGTCAGCTGAGTGGTGGCAGCTTCCACCTGAGTTCTGTCTCCGGCTTGCTCTTGCCAGAAGTTCGCCAGGATGTCATGGGTTGGAGATTTGCGCGGGGCAGCAAAGATCAATTCAAAATGGCGGGCAACATTGTTGCGGTGGATATCGAGCTGTTGCAGGAAATTGGCAAAACCGGGATATCCCATGGCTGCTGCAATTAATTCTTGATCTTCAGGGTTTTCAGGCAGATTCTGGGTTTGCTGATCATCCAGATATTGCAGACGATGTTCCAGCTTACGCAGAAAGCGATAGGCATCGATGAGTTCAGTGAAGGTTTGAGCAGGGACAGGCTGTTTCTGCTGCAGGCGTTGCAGAGCAGTTAGCGTAGGACGTATACAAAGATCTGCGTCCCGTCCACCGCGTATCAGTTGAAAAACCTGGGTAATGAATTCAATTTCACGGATCCCGCCAGGACCCAGTTTAATGTTGTCATGCATTTCGCGACGATCTACTTCCTTGCGTAGTTGCGCATGCAGGCGACGCATGGCTTCATAGGCCTCAAAATCCAAATACTTGCGAAAGACAAAAGGGCGTGTGATTTCCTCCATCAGGATCGCGGTTGGTGTAGCGGGGCCTGCAATAACCCGACTTTTGAGCCAGGCATGCCGCTCCCATTCTCGCCCCTGCGTAACAAAATATCCTTCCAGCATTGCGAAACTGATTGCCAGGGGGCTGTTTTCTCCGTGCGGACGCAAACGCATATCGACTCGAAACACATAGCCATCCACTGTATAATCATTCAAGCCGGCAATCAGCTTGCGTCCCAGGCGAGTAAAGAAATCATGGTTGGAGATGGATTTTCTGCCATTCGTTTCTCCATCTTCGGGGTAGATGAAAATCAGATCGACGTCGGAAGAAACGTTGAGCTCTCCTCCTCCCAGTTTGCCCATGGCAACGACTAATAGTTGCTGCGGGGTTAAACTTTTTTCACCAATAGGTGAACCAAACTGATTTGGGTGAGTCATCCAGTTTTGATGATGTGCGAGTGCAAAACGAATGGTGACCTCTGCTAAATTGGTCATCGTGACCATGACTTCAGCCAGATCAGCCATACCAGCCAGATCGCGTGCAGCCAGACGCAGAATGACCCGTTTACGGAGTTTACGCAAGGCACTATGCAGACCCGTTTCATCTAAGGTTTGGATCGAGCAGGCTGTGTTCAGGAATGCGAGCATTTCCTCACGTGTAAAGGGGTGATGAAGATTTTCAACCAGATAAGTGCGTAAATCGGGCTCGCTTTCTAGTAGACGTCGCGCATAGCGGCTGAAGCGAAGGATGCTTTCCAGCACTAATTCAGGTGATGAATCGTTGGTATGTAAAAACATATTCAAGGTTGAAATAAAACATTTTTGGTGTGCTGAAACCAGTTATATCGATATGTAGATAGAATGAGTGTTTTGTGTGGGTTTCCGGACCGGAAAATGTTCCTGTTTCATATTAGATACTGATTGTGATCAAACTCTTCTTTTTGTTTTCTAAGGATTAAGCAGTTTTTCTCAGATTAAAAACTGAGTTTCATATTAAACCTGGATACTTTAGTTGATTGCTCGTTCTAGTGTTAATATTATAAATATAATAACCTTTCCTATAAGTTTCATCCTTACCTTGTGGGTGTTTCTGCTCCGGCACCGATTGTGCGATTTTGCAAGCAGATGGCTGCGTTGCAACTCTTTGGAATGGAACGACCATTCCGCGCCGTTGCTTACCCTGCACTTGCAGAACTACACACTCTATCCTGCTCAACTGAAAATCCAGGTTAAATTGTGCCATGATGCATTCCTTTATTAAGCATAGCATCTTAACCTTACGTAGGCTCGGGTGGGCTGTGTTTGCTGTCACAATGTTTTTTTTCCTGCTGCTGTTGTCATTGCGTTATTGGCTGCTTCCCGATATTGAGCGCTACCGACCAAACATCGCTGCCGCTATTTCTCAGGTTGCAGGACAAGTAATCAGTATAGAGCGCATTGATGCAAACTGGGATGGATTACGCCCATATTTACGCTTGTATGGTGTGCGAGTGCATGATAAGCAAGGAATTCCTGTTTTAATTCTGACCGAGCTGGATGGGTCACTTTCCTGGCGATCGCTGCTATACGGAGAATTGCTCTTCCGTGAAATTAGAATTGAGCGACCCGTTCTGAACATCCATCGTGATGCAGAGGGTGTAATACACATCGCAGGCGGTACGTTTGATCAAGAGGATGCTGACAATGGCTTTTTCGATTGGCTGTTAAGTCAGCGCCAGCTGCTCATCAATGACGCTGATGTTTATTGGCTGGATGAGCCACGTGCTGCGCCAGTCCTGTATCTGAAAAAAGTAGATTTACGTATGCATAACAAGGATGGCCAGCACCGTTTTGGGTTGCGGCTAACTCCGCCAGATAAAGTGGCCGCTCCCATCGATATACGCGGTGATTTTGCGGGTGAATCGATTAATGCATTGGATCAGTGGCGCGGGCGCTTATTTGCCCAATTGAATCATGTCGATCTCGGTGCCTTGCAAACTTGGTTATCGTTTCCAGGCGAGCTGGAATTTGATCGTGGCAGTGGAGCTTTTCGTGCGTGGATTGGCATGGAGGGTAAGTCTGTCACATCCTGGACAGCTGATGTCAATCTTCATGAAGCATATATGCATTGGGCAAAGGATCTCCCAAGGCTTGATCTTACCCGTTTGCATGGTCGCGTGGGGTGGAAAAGAAATAGCGACGCGGATCAGCGGGAAGATGAATGGTTTGCCCAGCAGTTGAGTGTTGCCATTGGAAATGAATTGCTTGCCAAACCGGTAAATATTTTATGGCAAAGACGGGAATTGGATGGAGAGATATCTGAAGAAAATAAATTACGGATAGATGATCTTGATTTGAGCGTTGTTGCTTCCCTGGCAAGTTACCTGCCTATTGAGAATTCCTTCCAAAAGCACTTCAGTGAATTATCTCCAAAGGGAGCAATAGAGCATGCCCAAATCTATTGGCAAGGGGATTGGACAAGGCCTTTATCATTCACTGTGGAAGGAAGTTTCCACAATTTGGCCATGAAAGAGTTTGGCAGGCTGCCCCCAGTGAGTGGAATAAGTGGCAGCGTCAAGGTATCTGAGCAAGGTGGATCGCTCAGTCTTGATTCAGATAGAGCCAGCATGAAATTGTTTGAGGCATTGGATGAACCACTTGAACTCGATAGACTCATCGCGCAGGTTGATTGGAAGATATCGCCTGATCAGGATAAGACTTTGTTTAAATTCAATCGCATTGCATTTGCTAATCGCTATGTGTCCGGAACGATGCACGGTCGCTACCATAGCGGTGCCAGTGAGCAACTAGGTACAATCGATCTGGCTGGAGAGTTGACGAATGCAGAACTAAGTTATGTCAAGAGGTATCTGGCGGTCGTGGCTGATCGGGAAGCTGCGCAAAATTGGCTGGATAAGGTAATCGTAGGGGGGCGGTTGGAGGATGTCAAATTTGCTATTCAGGGTGATTTGAGTAAATCTTCTTCGGAGCTACGCAATAAGCTTGCTTTGAAGTTGACAACCAAAATCACTGACACAACGGTAAATTTACCAGAAGGATGGCCGAGCGTGACAGATATTCAAGCCGATCTTTCGTTTCAGGATAATCAGCTCGAAATGGCGATTTCGCGAGCAAGAATGGCCGATATTGTAGTGAAGGATACACGGCTGCGAATTGCAGATTTAGATGCACCACAACCAATTTTACAACTGAAAGGAGGGGCCGAAGGCGCCACTCAAAATATAATTAATTTGATTGAAAAAAGTCCTCTGAATCTCCATGCTGCTGATTTTTCTTATCAAGGCAATATTACCGGCAATGGAAAATTGCGCCTGGAATTAGCCATGCCGATAAAATTATATCGAGATGAAAGTAAACATATCGAGCTAATGGGTCATTATCAGTTTATCGATAACAAGATTGATTTAGGTCATGATTTGCCTGCTTTGAGTAAGGTTAATGGGTTGCTTGCTTTTACTGAGTCTACTTTGACAATTGAAGATGTGCGTGCGCAAATGATGGGAGGGCCGGTGAAGATTAATTCTATTGCCTTGCCGAACGAAGGTATGCGCATTGTAGCGGCAGGCAAGGCTAATTTCGATTACCTGCATTCACCTAAACCTGATCATTCGGCGAGTACTCTGCAGTTGTGGCTGCAGTTTATGCAGGGAGTCACTGATTGGTCAGCAGTTTTTGATATTAGTGAAAAAGGAATCGATGTGAAGGTCGAATCACCGTTAGTGGGGGCCGCTTCTTCATTACCCGAACCTTTTGCCAAAGCTGCTGGAGAAATGATTCCTTTTAGTTTTGAGAAGAAATCCATTGATTCAGAACATGAGATTCTGCGCTTTCGTTATGGCGAGGTAGTAACGGCAGAAATTCAACGAGTACGAGGAGAAAATGGTCATTACTATCCAGCACGTGGTGCGATGAATTTTCGGGCTGCACCAGCTGAATTGCCGAAAGATACCGTCACATTCGTACATGGTACGATTCCCGTGTTGGAATGGGATCGGTGGAAAGCACTTTTCGATCAGCATAATGAAATTACTGTCCGATCAGGACAAGCTGGTCGAGGAATTAAGGCATTGCTGACTGATCGGATCAATTTCGATCTAAATATTGGCAGGTTTGATTTTCTGGGAAGCCGTTTTAATGAGTTTGTATTGAATGCCAAAAAACACAGTGGGCAATGGCATACTTTTGTTGTAAGTAAAGAGGTCATCGGTGATATTGTTTGGGATTCTGTCAGGAAGGAAGCATTTGCACGATTAAAAAAATTGGTAAAACCAGAAACCATTCCGGAATCTGACTCAGTCGTGAAAAAAAAGAACCAACCCAAGGATTGGCCAATCATGGATCTGCATGCTGACGAGTTCTATGTTGGAGAAAAGCTATTAGGTAAATTAGTTTTGTTGGCTCATCAGCAGATAGATGGCTGGCATATCGATCAACTACAAATTACTCACGCCGACAGTTCTTTTTTGATGCAGGGAGTGTGGCAGAATCGTATTACCCCTTTTCAAATGCAAGCGGAAGTCGAACTGCAAGCAAAGAGTATAGGCAAATTTCTGGCGCGTTTAGGCTATCCAGGGCGTATTGCACGCGGAAAGGGTGAGCTGGAAGGTACATTAGTATGGATGGGGGAGCCTTTTTCCATAGATTTCCCTTCTCTGTCAGGTAATCTGAGAATGACTGCACAACGTGGTCAATTTACCAGATTCAAGCCAGGGGTGAGCAAATTGCTGGGTATTTTTGATTTAAAATCACTTCCTCGCAGACTGACATTGGATTTTTATGATGTATTTAGTCAAGGTTTTGGTTTCGATAATATATTGGGCGATGTTAAAATTACCAGAGGAGTAGCAGTGACAGATGAACTGCAAATTGCAGGAAGCGCAGCCTATCTTGCTGTGAATGGAGAAATAGATCTGACAGAAGAAACCCAGGCGCTCCTGGTTAAAATGTTTCCTTCGCTTGGGTTGGTTACACCAGTAGTAGGGATTGCTTCCATGATTGCGAATCAATCGCTGAAAGATCCATTTGATCGTGTTTTGTTTAATGAATATGTTATAACGGGTACGTGGGATAAGCCTGTAGTGGTTAAATCGCAAAATTCACAAGAAATTAAGGAATCACAACAAGAATTCAAGCGTAATGAGAATTGACTGGTATGGATTGCTTTTTGAGGAGAGACATATTATGAACTACTTTATTGCTTTTTTGAGCAAAATTCTGTTCTTGCCTGAATTCAGTGGAAATGGGGACTCGTACGGGGGGAAGTCATGTTAAATCATTCGGGCATTTTCTCAACGGAACTGCCAGAAAAAGAGAGTAACAGTACGTTACGTATTGCGGCTATTCAGATGGCATCAGGGCCAAGCGTATCTGCAAATCTGGAAGAGGCGTTTCGCTTGATTGAGCTGGCGGTATCACAAGAAGCAAAGCTGGTTGTACTTCCGGAATATTTCTGTATTATGGGGTTGCGCGATACCGATAAGTTAAGTGTTCGTGAACAGCCAGGCGAAGGCATGGTCCAATCATTTTTGAGCGAGACGGCTAAACGTTTCGGGATTTGGTTGGTGGGCGGATCAGTGCCATTGGAGAGCCATATATCTGATAAGATTTATAATAGTTGCCTGGTTTATAATAATGAAGGCAGGCAAGTAGCACGCTACGATAAGATTCATTTGTTCGGCCTTGAATTGGGCGAAGAACGCTTCGCAGAAGAAAAAACAATCAAAGCCGGAGATAAAGTAGTTGCAATAGATTCTCCTTTTGGGCGTATAGGCTTATCTATTTGCTATGATCTTCGATTCCCCGAACTTTATCGTCTGATGGGAAAGGTTGATATCATTCTTGCCCCATCTGCTTTTACTGCAATTACTGGTAAAGCACATTGGGAAACTTTGATCCGTGCACGTGCTATAGAGAATCAGGCGTATGTGATTGCGCCAGCCCAGGGAGGGTTTCATGTCAGTGGCCGTGAAACCAATGGAGATAGTATGATTGTTGATCCCTGGGGTGTTGTGATTGATCGACTGGCACGTGGATCCGGAGTTGTGGTGGCAACGTTGGATCGTGCATACCAATCTAGCGTGCGCGCAAGTTTGCCCGCACTAGAACATCGTTGCTTATGCTTATACCCATGTTAAATGCAGAAAGGAAGACTGTTCACTATGAACAGGGTGGGTGAGTAGAGGTATTGAAGAATGATAGATTGTAATCTGTTTCTTACCCAGAAAGTTAGAATGTGTAATGTGGAAGTGAATATAATTTTAAGATGAACGAGTTTTTTACTATTGCTGATCGCTGCCTATTGATGCCCTATGAGCTGGATGCGAATAGATTGCATCAGGTATTTGGGCAAATACTTATACACAAGATCGATTATGCCGATCTTTATTTTCAATATAACCGTTCTGAAGGTTGGGTTCTCGAAGAAGGTATCGTTAAATCAGGTAGCTTTAATATTGACCAAGGTGTAGGGGTGCGCGCAATCAGTGGTGAAAAAACGGCGTTCGCCTATTCGGATGAGATCAGTCTTGATGCACTCGTATCTGCGGCAAAAGCAACGCGCGCCATTGCTGGTCAGAGAAGCATGCATCCGGCCCGAGTTGCTAAGCAGGTGGCATCCTATAACAGTAGGTCGCTTTACCTTCCTCAGGACCCCATTGCAAACTTTAAAGATAGCGACAAGGTGGCATTGCTGGAGAAACTTGAACGATTTGCGCGTGCGATAGATAAACGCGTCATTCAGGTTGTGGCATCGCTTGCGGGTGAGTACGAGGTTATCATGGTTGCACGTAGCGATGGTTTACTAGCTGCTGATGTGAGGCCATTAGTGCGAATGTCATTACAGGTGATAGCAGAAGAAAAAGGCCGGCGTGAGCAAGGCGTTGCTGGCGGTGGTGGGCGATTTGATTACACCTATTTCACTGATGAAATATTAAACGACTATGCACAAAAGGCAGTACACCAAGCGATAGTAAATCTGAATGCGAGGCCTGCTCCGGCAGGCACTATGACAGTAGTTTTAGGAAATGGCTGGCCTGGTATCCTGCTGCATGAGGCCATTGGCCATGGATTGGAAGGCGATTTTAACCGTAAAGGTAGCTCGGCTTTTTCTGGACGCATTGGTGAACGAGTTGCGGCCGATGGTGTGACTGTAGTGGATGATGGTACGCTTGCTAATCGTCGTGGATCTTTGAATATTGACGATGAAGGGAATCCAACCCAATGTACGGTATTGATTGAGAATGGTGTACTCAAAGGCTATTTACAAGACAGCCTGAATGCAAGACTCATGAAGCAACCCCTTACAGGTAATGGTAGACGCGAATCTTTTGCACATATTCCCATGCCACGCATGACAAATACCTATATGCTCAATGGAGATAAAAATCCAGAAGAAATTATTGCGTCAGTGAAACATGGATTGTATGCCGCAAATTTTGGAGGTGGGCAAGTAGATATCACGAGTGGTAAATTTGTCTTTTCTGCTGCAGAAGCTTACATGATAGAGAATGGGAAAATTTCTTACCCAATAAAGGGCGCAACTTTAATCGGTAACGGCCCAGATGTTCTGACACGTGTTTCCATGATAGGTAATGATATGGCGCTTGATCCAGGAGTCGGCACATGTGGGAAAGAGGGGCAGAGTGTGCCAGTAGGCGTTGGGCAGCCAACATTGCGAGTGGAAGGATTAACCGTGGGAGGAACAGGCGGTTGACGGAGTCAGCGATCTTACTGCTGATTAATTATAAATCCAGGATATTTTCTCAGCGTCAGTTAGTCGGGAATAAAACCCAGATTCCTAGTAATATATGCAGATGCATGCATTTCTTTGTATTGTAAAACGAATAGCGGTTTGTCTGATGATATAGGCGTTATCGTTTGTTAACAGGATTGATTCCTGCAGCTTGAGTTTAAAAAAACTGAGAGTTAACCGAGGGCTAACTAAAAGTCATAATTAAATTATGACTGAGATATCCGAGATATATGAGATATAGTAGTGATAGAAAATAGCAGAGCGAAGATGCATTTAACTAAGTTCTTATTTTTAGATTTTAGATTTTTTTTTGATACCAGGATACACAAAGGATGAGTGTAGAACTAACAGGTGCCGAGATTACGGTGCGTTACCTGCAGGAAGAAGGGGTGAAATATATTTTTGGCTATCCTGGCGGTGCAGTGTTGTTTATTTATGATGAACTATTTAAGCAAGATAAAGTAAAGCATATTCTGGTTCGCCATGAGCAGGCAGCCCTTCATGCAGCGGATGGCTATGCTCGGTCCAGTAACAATGTGGGTGTTGCTTTAGTGACATCGGGACCTGGGGTAACGAACGCTGTGACAGGTATTGCGACTGCTTATATGGATTCTATTCCCCTCGTTATTATTAGTGGACAGGTTCCTACAGCAGCAATTGGCCAAGATGCGTTTCAGGAAGTGGATACAGTTGGAATTACGCGTCCTTGTGTAAAACATAATTTCTTGGTGAAAAACATCACTGAGCTTGCATCAACGATAAAAAAGGCTTTTTATATTGCGTCAACCGGCCGTCCGGGGCCCGTTTTAGTTGATATTCCGAAAGATGTCACACAACAAAAGACGATATTTGATTACCCGAGCAGTGTGAGTTTGCGTTCCTATAATCCGGTTAGCAACGGGAATTCCCAACAGATAAAAAAAGCGGCGCAATTGATTTTGAGTGCAAAGCGGCCGATGATTTATTCAGGGGGAGGTGTGATTCTGGATGATGCATCTGAAGCTTTGACAGAATTGGTGCGCTCGCTGAATTTTCCATGTACTAACACATTAATGGGACTTGGCGGTTATCCTGCGACAGATAAACTGTTTGTCGGTATGCTAGGTATGCATGGAACCTATGAAGCCAATATGGCGATGCAATATTGTGATGTATTGATTGCAGTGGGCGCGCGTTTCGATGATCGTGTCATTGGTAATCCCAAGCATTTTTACAGTGAAGAGCGAAAGATAATTCATATTGATATTGATCCTTCGTCTATTTCCAAGCGTGTCAAGGTAGATGTTCCAATAGTGGGGAGTGTTTCCGAAGTATTGAATGAGCTGATTAAATTGATCAAGGCTAGTAAAGAAAAAACAGATGCTCATGCACTCACGGAATGGTGGAAGCAAATAGATTTATGGCGCGAACGAGATTGCCTAAGGTATGATCGTACGAGTACAGTTATTAAACCGCAAATGGTCGTCGAAAAGCTTTATGCGGTGACAAAGGGTGATGCATTTATTACGTCAGATGTTGGACAGCATCAGATGTGGGCTGCGCAGTTTTATCGATTTGATAAGCCTCGCCGTTGGATTAATTCGGGTGGACTAGGTACCATGGGATTTGGGTTGCCTTCAGCAATGGGTGTGCAATTAGCTAATCCCAATGGAGTAGTAGCCTGTATTACAGGTGAAGCAAGTATACAAATGTGCATCCAGGAATTATCAACCTGTAAACAGTATCACTTGCCACTTAAAATCATTAATCTTAATAATCGGTATATGGGCATGGTTCGGCAATGGCAGGAATTTTTTCATGGAAATCGTTATTCAGAATCCTATATGAATGCGCTTCCAGATTTTGTCAAACTGGCTGAGAGCTATGGTCACGTCGGAATGAAGATAGAGAAACCAGAAGATATCGAAGGCGCTTTGGAGGAAGCTTTTAAACTCAAAGAGCGATTAGTTTTTATGGATTTTATTACTGACCAGACGGAAAATGTATTTCCTATGGTGCCAGGTGGTAAAGGTTTGTCTGAAATGATTCTGGTATAAGAAATGCGACATATTATCTCTTTATTGATGGAAAATGAGGCCGGTGCTCTGTCTCGAGTAGCAGGCTTATTTTCGGCACGAGGTTATAACATTGAGTCACTCAATGTAGCGCCGACTGAAGATCCAACTTTGTCTCGTATGACATTGGTCACAATAGGCTCGGATGAAGTTATTGAACAAATTACTAAGCAACTGAATAAATTAATTGAGGTTGTCAAAATAGTTGATTTGAGCGAAGGAGATCATATCGAGCGAGAGCTTATGCTGGTGAAAATAAAAGCCATTGGAGATGATCGTGAAGAAATGAAACGATTGGCAGATATTTTTCGCGGCAATATTATTGACGTAACAGACAAGTCATACACCATAGAGTTGACAGGTACAAGCTCAAAACTCGATGCATTTCTTGAAACAATAGAGCGAAATATGATTCTAGAGACTATCCGAACTGGTGCTTCCGGTTTAGGTCGTGGAGAGCGGATCTTGAAGGTATAACAGATTGATTCGATAAAGATAACTAACTGATCCTATGCAGTATTAGTTACTAAAATTTTGTTTTGATATTTTTTGCGCCAGCTGGGTATATATTATTAAAGGAGCATAATGAAAGTTTATTACGATAAAGATGCCGATTTGTCTCTAATTAAAAAAAAGAAAGTAACGATAGTCGGCTATGGATCCCAAGGACATGCACATGCTAACAATTTGCGTGATTCCGGTGTCAAGGTTACAGTAGGTTTGCGTAAGGGTGGAGCATCTTGGGAAAAGGCAAAAAAAGCTGGTTTTACAGTAAAAGAAATTGCTTCCTCAATTAAGGATGCAGATGTGGTGATGTTGCTGCTTCCAGATGAGCAAATTGCTGCTATCTATCAATCAGAGATCGAGGCAGGTTTAAAAAATAATGCAACGCTAGCATTTGCTCATGGTTTTAATATTCATTATGGACAAGTGACTCCCCGTGAAGATCTTGATGTCATTATGATTGCGCCTAAGGGACCTGGACATCTTGTACGCTCAACATATACTCAAGGCGGGGGAGTGCCTTCACTTATTGCGATTCATCAAGACAAGTCAGGGCATGCACGCGATTTAGCTCTATCCTATGCAGCTGCTAATGGTGGTACACGCGGCGGCGTGATTGAAACAACTTTCCGTGAAGAAACAGAGACAGATTTATTTGGTGAGCAAGTAGTATTGTGTGGCGGTCTTACTGCATTAATTCAAACTGGTTTTGAGACATTGGTAGAAGCTGGCTATGCACCCGAAATGGCTTACTTTGAGTGTCTCCATGAAGTAAAACTGATTGTGGATTTAATCTACGAGGGTGGCATAGCTAATATGCGCTATTCTATTTCTAATAATGCTGAATATGGGGATATTTCGCGTGGTCCTCGTATAATTACTGAAGAAACTCGTGCAGAAATGCGCAAGATTTTGCGTGAAATTCAGACAGGTCAGTATGCACGGGAATTTATACTGGAGAACCATGCGGGAGCGCCTATGTTGAAATCTAGTCGTCGCCTTGCAGCTGAGCACTCGATTGAAACAACCGGCGCAAAATTGCGCGATATGATGCCTTGGATCAAGAAAAATAAATTAGTCGATCAAGGAAAGAATTAGTGAGGAATTAATCTGCACATTTTTGTCTAAAATTATTTAAAATACTTCGCATTTTTAACCCGATATTTCCACTAAATATCGGGCTAATCTTCTATATAAGTTACTCATGTCACCTTATCCGCATCCTATCATTGCCCGCGAAGGTTGGGTTCATATCACCGTAGCGTTTCTAATTTCTTTATTTGTCCACCTATTTTTAGGCTGGTTGTGGGCATTACCTTTCTGGTTAATTGCACTGTTCGTCTTGCAGTTTTTTCGTGATCCCCCGCGTATTATTCCGTTGCAGGCTAATGCTATATTAGCCCCTGCAGATGGTCGGATTGTGGCTGTCGAGAAAACACAGGATCCTTTTCTTAATCGTGAGGCGATTAAAGTAAGTGTATTCATGAATGTATTTAATGTTCATTCCAATCGTAGCCCTGTTGATGGTGAAGTAAAAGACCGTTGGTATTTTCCGGGTAAATTTATTAATGCTAGCTTACCGAAGGCCTCATTAGAAAATGAACGTAATGCTCTCTGGATAAAAACAGGTAGAGGTCTTGATGTTACTTGTGTGCAGATTGCGGGGTTGATTGCGAAACGCATTATATGTCATGCCAAACCTGGGGATCATCTTTCGCGTGGACAGCGGTTTGGATTTATTCGTTTTGGTTCAAGAGTAGATGTTTATCTTCCTACAGATACTAAAATCAATGTCAATATTGGTGACAAAGTCTATGCGACACTAACGATATTAGCTGAGTTACGCAGTTAGCCAAATTTGCTTATTATTATTGTGTAACATGCTTATCATTGCTGTGTAACAGTTTGTTGGGAGGATAATATTATTGAGACCTCTGCATAACTGGCTTTTTGGATAGTTTAGTATTTTTAAGTGATTGATTTTATGAGTAATACATACGCAGAAAAACTCTAAAAACACAGTTATGCAGAGGTTTCTTATTTCCTGTTTTTTGCTATTTATTTTTCTATATCCCATCCTTGGTTTTTATGTAGTTCATACTGAAAATGCATGAACCAAACTCAGTGCGCTTTGTGCTTAAGTCCCGCTTACGACGCAGAGGAATTTATCTATTGCCGAATTTATTTACCACAGCGGCATTGTTTGCGGGTTTCTTTGCGATCGTGCAGGCGATGAATGGTAACTACGAGCATTCTGCAATAGCTGTTTTCATTGCGATGGTGTTGGATGGTTTGGATGGACGAGTGGCGCGTCTAACTCATACTCAAAGTGAATTTGGCGCAGAGTATGACAGTTTGTCGGATATGGTTTCTTTTGGGGTTGCCCCTGCACTCGTAGCATATGAGTGGGCACTAAAAGATATGGGTAAATTGGGGTGGATAGCGGCGTTTATTTATTGCGCTTGTGCCGCATTACGGTTGGCACGTTTTAACACCAACATAGAAGTAGTCGATAAGCGTTTCTTCCAGGGATTGCCTAGTCCTGCAGCGGCTGCCCTGATTGCTGGATTGGTATGGGTAGCATTGGACTTTCAAATACAAGGTGTGGATATCAAGTGGCTGGTATGGGCAATCACATTGTTTGCTGGACTTACCATGGTTAGTAACTTGCCTTACTATAGCGGTAAAGAATTCAATCTGCGTAGACGGGTACCTTTTTTCTCAATTTTATTATTATTATTATTCTTTTTTGTATTGATACCGAGTCATCCGCCTGTTGTGTTATTTGGTCTGTTTTCTCTATATGCTTTATCAGGTTATTTCATGAAGCTATGGCGGCTTGGTAAAAGTAAAAAGAGCGATGAAACACAAAATCAGAATATGACGCAGTGATCTTGCTATTGCAGAAATGTTGAAAATATTTTATATTTTTACTATGGTTAAGTTAATAGATAATTCTCCAGCTTCTCTATACTTCTCTTCTTTGGCCTTGCTACACTTAAGAGGCTACCTGCTGCGCCGTGGGCGCTAAAATTCAATACTTTATTTCGATCTCTTGTTGATAATCTAAAAAATTCGTAACCCGAATTTTTAATCTTTGTTTTGTAATTTAGATTGCATTCGATGGAGAAAATGATGCGCGATCATTTGATTATTTTTGATACAACCTTACGTGATGGGGAGCAAAGTCCCGGCGCTTCCATGACAAAAGAAGAGAAGGTGCGTATTGCTCGACAACTTGAGCGTATGGGTGTAGATGTCATTGAGGCAGGATTCCCGGCAGCTTCTAATGGGGATTTTGAAGCAGTCAAGGCAGTGGCCGATACGATTAAGGATAGTGTGGTTTGTGGACTTGCGCGCGCTATCGAAGCCGATGTAAACCGCGCTGGTGAAGCTTTGTGTGGTGCTAATGCGGCGCGCATTCACACTTTTATTGCTACCTCACCCATACACATGAAGAATAAGTTGCGCATGTCTCCGGAGCAAGTAATCGAACAAGCGGTGAAAGCTATAAAATGGGCGCGTCGATATACAGACAACGTTGAATTTTCTCCAGAGGATGCCGGTCGTTCCGAAATTAGTTTTCTTTGCCGTGTTTTGGAAGCGGTGATCGATGCAGGAGCTAAGACACTGAATATTCCAGATACGGTGGGATATACTATGCCAGATCAGTTTGGTCAACTTATTCGAACATTGCGTGAACGTATTCCTAATTCAGATAAAGTGGTTTTTTCAGTTCATTGCCACAATGATTTAGGATTGGCAGTAGCTAATTCATTATCAGCGGTCATAAATGGTGCGAGGCAAGTAGAATGTACCATTAATGGATTGGGTGAGCGTGCTGGAAATGCTGCTCTTGAAGAAGTTGTAATGGCCGTCCGTACACGGCAGGATTTTTTTTCATGTGATACCCGCATAGATACAACACATATCGTACCCGCCAGTAAATTGGTTTCAGGAATCACTGGTTTCCCAGTTCAACCTAATAAAGCTATTGTTGGAGCAAATGCTTTTGCCCATGAATCTGGAATTCATCAAGATGGTGTACTCAAACATCGTGAAACTTATGAAATTATGCGTGCGGAAGATGTGGGCTGGGGAGCCAATAAGTTGTTGCTGGGTAAACATTCTGGCCGTAACGCGCTTCGCAGTCGCTTGAAGGAGCTTGGAATTGAACTTGAATCAGAAGAAATGCTAAATACTATGTTTATGCGCTTCAAGGATTTGGCGGATAAAAAGCATGAAATTTTTGATGAAGATTTGCACGCACTGGTCTCGGATGAGGTACAGATTCCTGAAGAGCATTATCGATTGCTTTCACTTATTGCACATAGTGAAACAGGCGAGCCCCCCTTTGCTCGGGTAGTGATTGCTGCCGGGAATAATGAGCTGCATGCCGAGTCTGAAGGGAGCGGCCCAGTTGACGCAACCTATCGTGCGATTGAAAAGATTTTGAATAGTGGTGCCGAACTACAATTATTTTCGGTGAATAATATTACCAGTGGAACAGATGCACAAGGTGAGGTGACTGTCAGATTGCAGAAGTCCGGCAGAATCGTAAATGGTCATGGAGCAGATACAGATATTGTAGTTGCTTCTGCTAAAGCTTATCTCAGCGCATTCAATAAACTGTATAGCAAGCTTGAGAAAGCCCATCCGCAGGTCTGATGAAATGAAACGCTTTTTCCCTTGCTTATTTCTTTTATTGAATTTCCTATCTTTTTATATTCAGGCAGAAGAATTCCAGTTCAGATTTGAGGATAGCAAGGGAAAAATACATCAATTAAGCGATTATAGAGGAAAGTGGGTGCTGGTAAATTTCTGGGCAACCTGGTGTCCTCCCTGTTTGGAGGAAATTCCCGATCTGATCTCGCTTTATGAAGAGCGGAATGATGTCATGATCATTGGCATCGCAATGGATTATGCAGATACGGAAACTGTAATAAAATTTACTGAAGCAATGTCTGTTCCTTATCCGATCGTTTTCGGTAACAGAGAGATTGCTTCGCAGCTTGATGAGCTATCGATGCTGCCAAGTACCTATTTATTTGACCCTACTGGTAAACCAGCAGCACGAAAGATTGGATTACTTACACGAGAGGATATTGAAAAATTCATACAGAATTATTTAGGAAGCACGAGTCCATCGAAGGCAGCTGATCCCCTTCATGCTGAGTAGAAATTTTGCTAATTCTGTGCTAACCCTTGGGTTATAGGGTAGTGCCAATATTTGTGCCACGCATTAAATACAAGCTCTGGATAAGTTGCTTGTCCTAGACTTCCGTTGTATCTTCCGAGAGCACGAAAATAATTACCTCTCTCAATATCAAGGTAGTGACGTAGAATCGTGCATCCATAACGTAAATTGACCCGTAAATGGAAGAGATTATGCTCTTTGCTGCCAATGGCATCAACCCAGAAGGGCATGATTTGCATATAGCCGCGCGCACCTGCGGTTGATATAGCATATTTTCTGAAACCGCTTTCGACCTGAATAATACTCAACACTAATTGTGGATCGAGCCCTGCACGGGTGGCCTCGTAATGAACCGTAGTGAGGAAGTTGTCGCGCTCGTTTTGATCGGGCATGTGCTTTTTTAATTGTTCAGACATGGTAGTAAGCCAAGCCTTACTTTCTGCCTCAGGCAGTGTAATAAAATGCGAAATAGCCTGATCGCTTACAGCCCTTTGTAATACTGTTCTGGTACTGGCGGACAAAGGTTCATGCATTTGGGCGCCTGCCTGAGCAATTGGCGGAGTAAGAATTACAACAAAGCCAATCAGTTTCCACATATCTTTGAAATGACAAATGAAGTAATCTCCTTCAGAGGGATCATTTGAGATTTTTCATCACGTCGTCCACGATATTCTATCGTGGCATCTTTTAGGCCTCGCTCGCTGATAACGATTCTATGGGGAATGCCTATTAATTCCATGTCAGCAAACATTACACCAGGACGTTCATCACGATCATCTATAATGACTTCAATATGGGCTGCTGAAAGTTCGTGAGACAGCCTTTCGGTCTCAGCTTGTACTTGTGGATTTTTTTTCAGACCGATCGGGATAATAGCAAGTTGGAAGGGAGCAATCGCAAGGGGAAATATGATGCCGTGCTCATCATGATTCTGCTCAATGGCTGCTGCTACAATGCGCGACACCCCGATGCCATAGCATCCCATTTCCATTACGTTTGTTTGCCCGGATTCATCCAGGTAGGTAGCCTTCATTTTCTCAGAATATTTTGTGCGTAATTGAAAAATGTGACCCACCTCAATACCCCGACAAATTTCCAGTGTTCCCTTACCATCTGGTGATAGATCCTCCGCCACGACATTGCGGATATCAAAAATATGATCAGGTAATTTCAAGTCACGTTCAAAATTGACATGAGTGAAATGAAAACCTTCCTCATTTGCGCCGCAGACGAAATCACTCATTTCCATAACAGCTTTGTCAGCGATGACGCATTTTTCTAATCCAATAGGCCCGATATAGCCAGGACGGGATCCGGTTTCAGCTAGAATTCTTTCTTCACTTGCCAATTCGAAATTGCTTAAAAATGGGATTTTTCTGACTTTTGTTTCATTTAGCTGATGGTCACCACGTAGCAGCAAGAGATAAAAATGATCATCTGCGGTAATAGCCAGTGTTTTTACGGTTTTCTGTATGGGAATACCAAGAAAATTTGCAACTTCTTCACAGGTTTTTTGATCAGGTGTTGAAATTTTTTGCTTTACACCATCTGGTGCTTCGCGAGCTTTTCCAGAAGAAATGGCCTCGGCCAATTCAATGTTGGCTGCATAATCCGAGTTGGGACAGAAAACAATCGCATCTTCACCTGAATCTGCCAGTACATGGAACTCATGTGAACTGCTACCACCCATCGCGCCAGTGTCAGCTGCCACAGCCCGAAAATTCAGACCGATACGGGTAAATATGCGGCTATACGTGTCATGCATCAGACGATAGGTTTGCTCCAGACTTTTTAGGTCAACATGAAATGAGTAGGCGTCTTTCATTATAAATTCACGCGCTCTCATGACGCCAAAACGAGGGCGAATTTCATCGCGAAATTTGGTTTGGATCTGATAAAAATTTAGAGGTAGTTGGCGATAGCTTTTGATTTCCCTGCGTGCTATATCGGTGATAACTTCTTCGTGAGTTGGACCAAAACAATAATTGTGTTGGTGTCTATCCTGGATTTTCAACATTTGTGGCCCGAATAATTCCCAGCGGGCAGTTTCTTGCCAGAGTTCTGCGGGCTGAACTGCGGGCATTAAAAGCTCAATCGCACTACTTTTGTTCATTTCCTCGCGAATAATGAACTCGATTTTTCGCAGAACCTTCAAACCCAAAGGCATCCAGGTATAAAGGCCACTGCCAAGGCGTTTGATGAGACCAGCCCGGAGCATCAGTTTATGGCTGATCAATTCGGCTTCTGTAGGAGCTTCTTTGAGCGTTGAAATAAAGAATTGAGAAACACGCATGGGGTATTGATTCCGTATGTTTTATCGTTATATTAAAAATAAGAAAGAGTAATTTTACCCTGAAAAAGTTGGGTTACCTATGCGGTTTAAACTCACTGTGACTATCATATCCAGTTTTAAGAAAGGGAGAGATGAAAAATTAAAGGAAGGTATATCCTGATTTTTTGTTTTATGATGACTTTTAATCTAGGAAAAAGTATGGAAAAATGGCTAGTAATTGACGTCTCAAATGACGGATGAATCAAATGATAGACCGTAACGGATATCGTCCTAATGTTGGAATTATTCTACTGAATTCGAAAAATGAAGTTTTCTGGGGGAAACGTGTCAAGCAGGATTCTTGGCAATTTCCTCAGGGGGGCATTAAATCAGGTGAAACCCCAACACAGGCGATGTATCGAGAATTAACTGAAGAGGTAGGGCTACAACCCTATCACGTAGAAATTTTGGGGCGCACTCGGGAGTGGCTACGTTATGACGTACCAGAATGCTGGATAAGGCGTGAATGGCGCAGAAGCTACAAGGGTCAGAAACAGATTTGGTTTTTGCTACGCTTACTTGGGCGTGATACCGATGTATCGCTCAGAAAAAGTCCACACCCTGAATTTGATGCATGGCGGTGGAATCGATATTGGGTGGAGCTTGACTCAGTTGTCGAATTTAAGCGTCAAGTCTATCGGCAGGCGCTTATAGAGCTATCTCACTTGCTTAATTGTGATATTGGACAAGGTTGTGATTACGGTTATGTAGAAGGCGATCAAATTATTTCGAAGACTGCTGCTGCTTCTGTGAAAAGGCAGAAAAAATGAGTTTTTGCCAGTGATATAAAAGTAGATGACCTAAAATGAACTAAGTAAATTACAACCAGCTATTTTTAATGAATTTTATTTTGAGAGAGTACATTCAGGCGTAACCGGCTGCGCCATTACAGCCGTGTTTTTTTAGGAGATTCTCAATGATGATGCGTAAGCTAACTGCCTCGCTATTATCGATTGGTGTAATGTTTATGTCCGGGCATGTTTTTGCTGCTAACGAGCCGATACAGCCCATTAAACCGGTAAAACCAGAAAATGCCGAAATGGTTGAGCTTGGGAAGATGTTATTTTTTGATACCCGATTGTCAAAATCTGGTTTTATTTCCTGTAATTCCTGCCACAATTTGGGCATGGGAGGTACTGATAACATTAAAACTTCCATTGGCCATAAATGGCAACAAGGTCCGATCAATGCACCTACTGTGCTGAATGCGAGCATGAATCTGGCGCAGTTTTGGGATGGACGTGCAAAGGATCTCAAAGAACAGGCCGGCGGACCCATTGCTAATCCTGGCGAGATGGCTTCCACTCATGAAATGGCGGTAAAAGTGATTAACTCTATGCCTCAATATCAGCAACAATTTAAGAAGGCTTTTGGTTCGGAGGGAGTTGATATAGATCGAATTACTACCGCGATTGCAACCTTTGAGGAAACTTTGGTTACACCGGATTCTCGTTTTGATAAATGGCTCGAAGGTGATAAAGGTGCGCTGACTAAGGAAGAATTGGATGGATACACATTATTCAAGAGTGCAGGTTGTGCAAAATGTCACAACGGTCCGGCAGTTGGTGGAAATTCATTTGAAAAAATGGGTGTTTATAAACCTTATGAAACAAAAAGTGCTGCAATAGGTCGCATGGATGTGACAGGTAAGGAAGAAGATCGTTTTGTATTTAAGGCGCCTACATTACGAAATGTAGAAATGACATACCCTTATTTCCATGATGGTGGTGCTGCAACGCTAGAAGAAGCGGTAAATACTATGGGCAAGATCCAAGTTAATCGCGAGTTCAGCAAAGAAGAAATTGCCAATATTGTGGCCTTCTTGAAAACACTGACTGGTAAACAACCTGATTTCAAATTACCTATTTTGCCACCTTCTAATAATGCAACCCCAAGACCTCAGCCATTTGAATAAATGGTCTTAAAGAATGCGCTTGGATTAGAAATAATCTGGAATTTTTGAAATACCTTCTGATTCACCCAGGCTCATGATGATCTGGGTGAATTTGTAAGGAATTTTTATTTTCCAGCATTACAGTGAGTAGTTCTTCATCCTTTAATTTAAAAATTTCAAAAAAATATATTGTGTTGAGTTTGAATTTTCAGTTTATTTCTCATCAATAAAAGTTTATTTTTTGTATTTAGAATGACTTTAACTGCCTAAAGTAAATTTTGAGGATGATTCTGGTAATCGAATTAGCGTTGTTGATGTCGCAACAAACATAGTGTTAGTCCAATGCTATTCCTTAGCGTATAATTATTTAAAAGTCACACCTTAGGTAATTTGATGTATTTTATTTGTCTTTCAAGTAAGTCAACAATTTTGTCAGTAGTTACTCTTTGCATGTAGCTTGTTGATCAGTCTCATTCTTGGTAAGACGTGTCAGCGTGTCAAGTATGAGGGGGTTACGTTATGAAATCTTCAGTTTTTATAGCATTTTCACTTTCTCGTTCTAGTAGAATTTCCTGACTTTGGCATGTATCAACAATTAGTGGTGATATTGCTTCATTTTTCATTTAAATAATTATGAGATTTTGCCTCTTACCGATTGCAATTCATTTAGCATGATAGAATCTGCACATCTTGTAAATCCATACTCTTAACTTTGTTTACCATTTCCAAAGCGTAATCTTATGAGGAATGATTATCTCGAAAGAGTGCTTACCGCCCGTGTTTATGATGTCGCTATAGAAACACCACTAGAGGAGGCAGTTAATCTTTCAGCACGCATTCATAACCAAGTATTTTTGAAACGAGAAGACATGCAGCGAGTATTCTCGTTTAAGCTGCGTGGCGCTTACAATAAAATGGCAAAGTTATCCTCTGCCATGCTCAAACGTGGTGTGATTGCCGCTTCGGCTGGTAATCATGCACAAGGTGTAGCATTAGCTGCTCAGAAATTGGACTGTTCTGCTACGATTGTGATGCCAGTGACGACTCCCCAGATCAAAATCAATGCAGTGATGGCACTTGGCGCCACGGTGTTACTCTATGGTGATTCATATAATGATGCATATGAACATGCCTTAGAGCTTACGCAGCAAGAAGATGCTACTTTTGTTCATCCTTATGATGACCCGGATGTAATAGCAGGGCAGGGGACAATTGGTATGGAGATTTTACGCCAGCATGGAGTAGGAATTCACGCCATATTCGTGCCGGTAGGAGGAGGAGGACTTATTTCCGGGGTTGCCGCCTATGTAAAAAGACTATACCCGGAAATCAAGATTATCGGAGTCGAGCCAGTTGATTCAGATGCTATGTATCGTTCGTTACAGAAAGGGCATCGCGTTAAACTTTCGCAAGTAGGATTATTTGCTGATGGTGTGGCAGTTAGACATGTTGGTAAGGAAACTTTTCGTCTGTGTAAAGAGTTGGTTGATGAGATTATTCTAGTGGATACGGACGCTATTTGTGCGGCTATTAAAGACGTATTTGAAGATACCCGTGCCATTCTTGAGCCCTCTGGAGCGCTCTCTGTTGCTGGGCTAAAGGCCTATGTTGAACGTGAAAAATTACTTCATAAAAAACTCGTAGCGATAGCGTCAGGTGCCAACATGAATTTTGATCGTTTACGTCATGTCTCTGAACGTGCAGAGCTAGGAGAGCAACGTGAAGCACTGATGGCGGTTAGGATTCCTGAAGAGCCTGGTAGTTTCAAGAAATTTTGTGCCTTGTTAGGGACAAGGAGTATTACTGAATTTAATTATCGCTATGCAGATCCTAAAGAAGCGCATGTATTTGTTGGGGTTTCGGTTCATAATCGTGAAGAAGCACTTAATCTGATCGGGAGTCTGGAAGCAAGTGGATTGCGTACCGAAGATATGAGCGGCAATGAAATGGCAAAGTTGCATATTCGTTATATGGTAGGAGGGCGTTCCAGGGATGTCAAGAATGAGATTCTCTATCGTTTTGAATTTCCTGATAGGCCAGGTGCTTTAATGAATTTTCTTAATAATATGAGCCATCTTTGGAATATCAGCTTGTTTCATTATCGCAACCATGGGGATGATTTTGGGCGTGTATTGGTAGGAATGGAGGTGCCACCCGGTGAAAAAACTGATTTTAAAAATTTTCTTGACAATCTTGGATATAGATATTGGGATGAAAGCAATAACCCAGCATATAGGCTGTTCTTAGGATAAATGCCTAAATTCTGATAAGCTTGGTCCTCATTTGCACTAACACTAACTTTATTTGCCTTTGCCAAACTCAGCATTTAAATTTTTTTCAAATATACCCCTTGCATTTGTTAATATCCGGTTGCAATATCTTATTCTACTATTTGTATATTTCGATGGTAATCCTGTTGGGCGAATGTGGCCAACTTAGAAAAATAAAGTAGAGTCTCTTATCTAATAATTAAAATTAGGGATGATTAGAAACAAAACAGGGAGGGTTGTTCATGAGTGCTAAGGGGCAGTTGTTGCAAGATCCATTTTTAAATATTCTACGGAAGGAACATATTCCGGTATCTATTTATTTGGTCAATGGTATTAAATTGCAAGGACATATTGATTCATTTGATCAATACGTTGTGCTATTAAAAAATTCAGTTACACAAATGGTATATAAACACGCGATCTCTACAGTAGTTCCAGCCAGGGCTGTTACTTTCCCAATTGAAACACCAGTTTTACGTGATGATTGATCACACAGAGCTAATAACAGATAAGAATAACACTGCTATCTTAGTGGGTCTCAATCTAGGCGATAGTGATAAAGAAAGCTTGGAAGAATTGCGTCAGCTTGCTATGAGTGATCAGCTCATAGTTTTAGCTGTCGTGGAAGGAAAGCGCTCACGGCCTGATCCTGCAACTTTTGTTGGCGGTGGTAAATTGGATGAAATCTATCAAATTTTGAGTCGGACTAGCGCATCACTGGTAATATTCAATCATGATCTTTCTCCGATACAACAGCGAAATCTAACTGAGCGGCTTCAGTGTCGTGTTATTGATCGTACAAGTTTAATTCTTGATATTTTTGCGCAGCGTGCTAAAAGCCGTGAAGGTAAATTGCAGGTTGAACTTGCTCAGTTAGAACATCTTGCATCACGATTAGTACGAGGGTGGACGCACTTGGAGCGACAAAAAGGTGGGATAGGTTTACGCGGTCCAGGTGAAACGCAGCTTGAAACAGATCGACGGTTACTTACCAAGAGAGTTAAATTTCTGAGAGAGAAACTCATAGAGCTTCAACGCCAGCGAGAAATCCAGCGACGGGCGAGGCAGCGTACCAAGGTGATGTCTGTATCTATTGTTGGTTATACTAATGCAGGTAAGTCAACTCTGTTCAATAGTCTAACCCGTTCTCAGGCATATGCAGCTGATCAATTGTTTGCTACGCTAGATACGACGACACGTAGATTATTTATTCCAAACTGCGGGGGGCTGGTTATTTCAGATACGGTTGGATTTATTCGTGCACTGCCTCACACTTTGGTTGCTGCATTTCGCGCTACGTTAGAAGAGACAGTACAAGCTGATATACTTTTACATGTAGTTGATGCGGCTGATTCATCCCGTAATGAGCACATTGCAGAAGTAAATAAACTGCTTAAAGAAATTGGAGCAGAAACCATTCCACAAATTTTGGTATTGAATAAAATCGATCGTGCCGAATCAAGCAGGACTGCAGATTATAAGCGGGATGAGTATGGTAGAATAATGTCTATTCAGCTAAGTGCTAAGACCGGCGATGGGCTAGAATTTGTTAGATTGGCCCTGGCAGAAGCGATTGCGCAGAATTCTGTAGACTTAAGAGAGAGCTTCTTGGAAGCTGGGAGAGTGAACGATAGCAGTGCTACACCTTTTTTAGAACGAGAGGAAGGATTAAATTATCATGGGATTAAATGATCCTCAATGGGGAAAAAGAAAAGGCAATTCTAACCCTCCAGATCTGGATGATGTGCTGCGTAATGTCAGCAAAAAAATTAATGAGCTTTTTGGCCGAAAGGGCGATGGTGGTGAGGGTCCTGGAGGAGAGGGTCCAAAAAGACAAATTAGTGGTAATATCATGGTCATCATCTTCTTGCTGCTAGTTGTTTGGGCTGCCAGCGGTTTTTACATTGTAGATGAGGGTCAGCGCGGTGTCGTGCTTCGCTTCGGTAAGCATGTTGATACTACTCAAGCGGGGTTGCGTTGGCATATGCCTTACCCGATTGAGAAAGTGGAAACTGTTAACGTTAGCCAAGTGCGCACGATAGAAATTGGTTATCGGAATAATGTCAGAAGCAAAGTGCTGAAAGAGTCGTTGATGTTGACCGATGATGAAAACATTATTGATATTCAGTTTGCTGTCCAATACATTTTAAATAATCCTGAGAACTTCTTGTTTAATAATCGTGATCCAGACAATGCCGTGTTGCAAATCGCCGAAACGGCGATTCGTGAAGTTATCGGAAAAAGCAAAATGGATTTTGTATTGTACGAGGGGCGCGAGGAAGTAGCCGCCAGGGCAACACAAATAATGCAAACTATTCTGGATCGTTATCAGATAGGTATTACTATCAGTAGAGTAACGATGCAGAATGCGCAACCACCAGAACAGGTGCAGGCATCATTCGATGATGCGGTTAAGGCCGGACAAGATAGAGAGCGGCAACGTAATGAAGGTCAGGCTTATGCCAACGATGTGATTCCTAGAGCAAGAGGTGCTGCGGCACGTTTATTGGAAGAGGCGAGTGGATATCAGCAGCGTGTTATTTCAAGCGCGGAAGGTGATGTCAGTCGTTTCGATAAGATTCTCGTCGAATATAGTAAAGCACCGACCGTGACGCGTGATCGTCTATATTTAGATATGATGCAACAGGTTCTTTCCAATACGAGTAAAATTCTGATTGATCAAAAAAGTGGTAGTAACTTGTTGTATTTACCATTGGATAAATTGATTCAAAGGGATGGGGTCGTTTCGAAACCGCCCATGACAATGCCCACGCCAACAGCTCCAGAAGTTCCTGATGTGAGCGCGCGCACACGTGAATCATTTCGCAGTCGTGAACGAGAGGTAAGATAAAAATGGGAAAATTATCATCAATATTATCGGGCATAGTCGCTGTATTAGTTTTAGTGGGAGGTTCTGCAATATTTATTGTTGATGAGCGCGAACAAGCAATTTTATTTCAACTGGGGGAAGTGGTTGATGTAAAAACTTCGCCAGGGTTGTATTTTAAGATTCCTGTAGCGCAGAATGTACGTTACTTTGATTCACGCATACTCACTTTGGATACAGAAGAGCCGGAACGCTTTATTACTTCAGAAAAGAAGAACGTTTTGGTGGATTTTTTTGTGAAATGGCGTATCGTTGACGTGAAGCAATACTATATTAGTGTGCGAGGAGATGAAGCATTAGCACGGACTCGATTGGTACAAACAGTGAATTCGAGTATGCGTGACGAGTTTGGTAACCGCACTGTGCATGAAGTGGTTTCTGGTGAGCGTGATAGGATCATGGAAATCATGCGTCAGAAAGCAAATGTGGATGCAAAAAAAATCGGTGTTGAAGTGGTTGATGTGCGTTTGAAACGTGTTGATTTACCCCAAGAGGTTAGCGATTCAGTGTATCGCAGGATGGAAGCTGAACGAAAACGGGTGGCAAATGAATTGCGTTCAACTGGTGCTGCGGAAGCTGAAAAGATCCGTGCGGATGCTGATCGGCAACGTGAAGTAATATTGGCTGAAGCTTATCGTGACGCTCAGAAGATTATGGGGGAAGGTGATGGCCAGGCTGCTGCTACATATGCAGGCACCTTCGAAAAGAATCCAGAGTTTTATGCGTTCTACCGAAGCCTGGAGGCCTATAAAAATTCCTTTAAGGAAAAAGGGGATATATTAGTGCTTGAACCCAACTCAGAATTTTTTAAATATTTGAATAGTGCGGGAAGTAAAAATAACGCAGTAAGTAAAAAATAAAAGTCAGGTCAAAACACTTTGAACAGTGTTTTGACCTTTTTACTCAGTTTTGGGAGAATTTGATCTGGTGAGTAGATTTCATTATGGAAAACGCTGGATCATCAAGAATTTTGTTGGAGATACCGTTGTATGTGGGATATCTTTCTGATGGCCATTGCATTAATGTTGGTATTGGAAGGTATTTTTCCTTTTACATTCCCTAATGCTTGGCGTGATTCTTTTAGAAAACTTGTTGAATTGGAAGATAATCAGATCCGATTCATTGGACTGACGTCAATGGTAATAGGGTTAATAGTGCTCTATTTAGTGAATTAAATTCTTATAACCTTCTCTTTTGCTAGGCAGTTGATAAGTTAAGCAACTCCTAAATCATTACAAGAATGCGTAACTGGTTTCTCCCTGAATATGTCGAAGATGTTCTGCCGTCCGAGGCATTACGTATCGAAAAAATGCGTCGCTGCATCTTGGATTTACTTCTTGTACATGGCTATCAGTTTGTTATTCCACCATTATTGGAGTACGTGGAATCATTATTGTCAGGCAGTGGCGGTGATATGGATCTGCGCATGTTTAAGGTGTTAGATCAATTAAGCGGAAGAATGATGGGGTTGCGCGCAGATAGTACACCCCAAACTGCACGCATAGATGCACATTTACTGAATGCTAAAGGAGTGACTCGTCTTTGCTATGCAAATAGCGTGTTACATGCTGTTCCTTGCGAAATTACACGTACTCGTGAACCCTTTCAGATCGGCGCGGAATTATATGGTCACTCTAGTCTGGAAAGTGATCTTGAGATTCAACGTTTAATGTTGAAATGTCTTGCAGTGTCTGGGGTTGACAAAATTCATCTCGATCTGGGTCATGTAGATATTTTTCGAAGTTTGATTAAGGATTTAGAGATTCTCCCTGAGTTTGAAGTGGATTTGTACAATGTATTGCAAACTAAAGATACAGCTGCTCTGAGGGAGCTTCTATGTACTGGGCTTGATAAACGGCTAGATAACCATATTCGAGATGCTCTGATGCTTCTTCCTGAATTATATGGTGGTAAAAAAATACTTGCATACGCTCGTAAAACGCTACCTGATTATCCAGAAATCGAAAATGCACTGGATCAGCTTGAGGTGGTTGAAGAAGAGTTAAAGACATATGTAGATACAATAACTTTCGATTTATCTGATCTGCGCGGCTATCATTATCACACAGGTATGGTATTTGCAGCTTATACGCAAGGAAGCGCTAACGCTATTGCATTGGGAGGACGGTACGATGAAATAGGCAAAGCGTTTGGAAGAGCAAGGCCGGCTACAGGCTTCAGTATGGATTTACGTGAATTGTCGAGGTTGGTCAGATCAGATACATGCTCTAAAGGAATTCTGGCGCCTTACAAAAGAGATGATAAAACACTGGAAAAAATAATTGAGCAGTTGAGAAATGAAGGTCATATCGTTATAACAGAATTGCCTGGAAGTGAAAGCGAAGAAAATACCCCCTACTATGACAGGAAGATTATCTTGCACAATGGTGTATGGCAAGTAGTGGGAATATAAATTGTCCATATACATCAAGATGAAGGAATTCTGAGATATGACCAAAAATGTAGTTGTCATTGGAACACAGTGGGGAGATGAAGGGAAAGGCAAAGTAGTCGATTGGCTAACTGATCATGCAGCAGGCGTCGTTCGTTTTCAGGGGGGTCATAATGCTGGTCATACGTTGGTAATCGGCAACAAAAAAACTGTTTTGCACCTTGTGCCTTCTGGAATTTTGCGCGAGAACGTTGTTTGCTATATTGGTAATGGAGTAGTACTTTCTCCGCAGGCTTTGCTTGAAGAAATTGATATGCTTGAGAAGGCAGGCATCGATGTTTGTCAAAGATTGCGAATTAGTGAAGCTTGTCCGCTCATATTACCTCATCACATTGCGCTTGATAATGCGCGAGAAATAGCTAGAGGTTCAGACAAAATTGGCACTACTGGTCGTGGTATTGGCCCAGCTTATGAAGATAAAGTTGCGCGACGTGCAATACGTTTGCAAGATTTACTTTGCCGTGAGAGATTTATTGTTAAACTAGAAGAAATACTCGATTATCATAATTTTGTTTTGAGAAATTATTACCAAGCGCCTATAGTCGATCTTAATAAGACAATTGATGAAAGCCTCACTGAGGCTGAGCGTATTAGGCCTATGGTAGCAGATGTGCCGCAATTGCTATTTGAAGCCAATAAAGAAGGTAATAACCTTCTGTTTGAAGGCGCTCAGGGAGCGTTGCTAGATATTGATCATGGCACTTATCCTTTTGTGACATCTAGCAATTGTATTGCTGGTGCGGCAGCATCCGGCAGCGGGGTAGGGCCACAGATGTTGCATTATGTTCTGGGTATTACTAAAGCGTATACGACTCGCGTGGGCTCGGGGCCATTTCCTACTGAGCTTAACAATGATGTAGGTGAGTATTTAGCTACTCGTGGTAACGAGTACGGCTCAACAACAGGGCGTCGCCGCCGTTGTGGTTGGTTTGATGCAGTAGCAATGAAACGTTCTACCCAGATCAATGGCGTATCGGGCTTATGTATTACCAAATTAGATGTTCTTGATGGTCTTGAAACCTTGAAGCTTTGCGTAGGATATAAGTTAAATAGCAGTAATACTGCCATGGAAAAATCTCTTAGCATTTTACCAGTAGGCGCTGAAGAGTTGATAGCCTGTGAACCTATCTATGAAGAGATGCCTGGATGGACCAAGAGTACCCAAGGATTAAGAGATTTTGAGCAATTACCGAAAGCAGCACAAAATTATCTAAAAAGGCTGGAAGAAATCTGTGAGGTACCGATAGATATGATTTCGACGGGTCCTGATCGTGACGAAACTATCGTTTCTAGGCATCCATTTGAATAATTTTCTTATTCATTTTTATCTATTTTTTTTTCGTTTCTTCCATTCTTGAGTGAGCTTATTGAGAGCTCATTGAGAGCTCATTCTACTTTTTTTGGCTAATTTCATTCTCGCATTTGTTTCTTTTGATTTTTCGTAAACAATTTCGAGTCCCTATTCAGCTTCTGCAACCTTTTGTTTAAAATACCGTAATCGTTCTTTTATTACCTCGATTTGTTGTCCAGCAGTTCTTGCCTGACATTGGGAATAAATATTTTTGGAGATCATTTTATGCAACTAAAACTGGTTGATTTAATACGAGTATTAATTGTACTAATATTAAGTATTTTTTTTAGCTCATTAGCTACTTTGGTACAGGCATCATGTAAGGGATGTCTTTGTGTGGGTGATCCCTGTCGGTTATGCTCTTTACCTCCAATGACTACTGATGTGATTGCAGAGGATGAGCCAGAAACATGCAAGCGGATCCGAGACGAAGTGGCTCCCATCTCTTCACCTCCTGGAACTAATGAGTATTTTGCTAGCCTTGATAAGTCAACAATGGCTTGTATAAAAAACGGGGGAGATGTCATTAAAAACTCGCGTCGCAGTGAAGCTTTTCCTGCAAGGGTTTATTGTAAGCCATATGCTCCAGCGAAGAATTAAAGTAATTTGGAATTTTTGTTACTGTAAGAAATATCTAAGATTGCTTTCTGGTGTACTAATGAGTTATAGAAAAGTATATATTTAATTCTTTAACCTTAATTTATATTCAGAAGCTGCTGAACTATAAAGAAATTGTTGTGTGGTGTGCTCTACTGTCAAGATTTGAGAGCTGAGTGCAAATTTGCTTCGACCGTTAATAAAATTTGATGGAAATTCATTTTGTTCGTGCGACACTACTTATTTCTGGAATAATCTGTCCTTGCTCTTCTTTATACGTTCATACCAATCCAAGGCAATCTTATTGTCAGCCGCTCTCGTCTTAAATGGACTGTTCTTTTTTCATTTTTGGTCTGGGTACAGAAATATACGGAGTTGTGCCAGCGATGATTTTATATTCTGTGCGCCAATTCACCGTGTGAAACTTAAATGCAATGACAACACGAACACTCAATGTATCAGGAATGAACCGGGGTGTTTCAAATAGTAAGTTCTGTCTAATACTAACAGTAAATCAGGTTTGTTAAGTACTTCCAAAATATCATCACCATTCATATAGTTTTGTGTAATTGCCGAATGGACCATGTATTCGTACTCGGTGATATTGTGTGCAATATTGAAGCATGTCTTGTCTTGTCACAAAGTATCAAGCGGCATCAAGCGAATATTTTTGATTTCAGTGAGTTTACGTAAAACTGCTACATGCGCTGATTATGGTATAGCATGATGCCCATTATTTGTTCTTGCTTATCTATTGTTAGACCCTCAGGGAATGATATTTCTGCTTTCTTAGACATAGTAATCTCTTATGAGCAGGATGTATTCGAAATAAGACGGAAATCATTAGAGTTTTAATTTCCGACAAAGACGTAATTTATGCGTTTTTGAGCGTTATATCGGTTGATTGCGCTGACTGCTATTTTGAGTATGGTAAGATGAGCGTATTTGACTATAGATGATTTAGTCGAGAACTATACTGAAAGCGGTGAGCATCATTCACTTGATGAATAGTTAGTATCAAAGAGAGTATTGGAGTAAAAAACTAACCCATCCTTTGCATTAATTTGATTTTGGATTCTGAGGATAATGTGCAGTCAATATCTTTTATGATTCATTTTTAAATTTTTAACAAAATAGACAAATTTTTGCTCCATTTCTGAAAATCAAGTGAATGATAAATAATAAAGAACTCAAAACATGCTGTGATCATGTCATAAAAAGCAAAGTAGAAATTATCTGGTATTTTTTCTAATCTCCACTGTAATGTCAGAAATCTAAAGATTTATCGTGACTAATTGATTGAAATTAATAAATTAAATATTTTATGTTAAACAATTTGCTTAAAAGGATCTTTGGTAGCCGCAATGACCGCTTAATCAAGCAATATTCCCAGATTGTACGTGTTATCAATGAATTAGAATCAACTATTGCACCATTGTCTGATAATGATCTATGCGGCAAGACTCATGAATTCAAGCAACGACTTTCCAACGGCGAAGCACTTGATGCGCTGTTACCCGAAGCATTCGCAGTAGTGCGGGAAGCAGGCAAGCGTGTGTTGGGAATGCGTCACTTTGATGTGCAGCTAATCGGTGGAATGGTGTTGCATCATGGGAAAATTGCTGAGATGCGTACCGGCGAAGGTAAAACATTAATGGCCACCCTGCCTGCCTATCTTAATGCCTTGACGGGACAAGGGGTACATATTGTGACGGTAAACGATTATCTTGCCAGACGTGATGCAGACTGGATGGGAAAAATTCACCAATTTCTGGGTTTGTCGGTTGGTGTAATTATTTCCCAAATGGCGCAAGATGCAAAACAAACTGCTTACGCTGCTGATATTACCTATGGTACTAATAATGAGTATGGTTTTGATTACTTACGCGACAACATGGTTGGTCATCCTGCTGAGCGTGTACAACGTATGCTTAATTTTACAATTGTCGATGAAGTCGATTCGATTTTGATCGATGAGGCGCGTACCCCACTGATCATATCAGGTCAAGCAGAAGGCGATACTGAGATTTATGTGCGTATCAATGCATTAATACCTGAACTTACCCGGCAGCAAATAGAGAAAGGGCCTGGCGACTATAGTGTGGATGAAAAATCTCAGCAGGTATTATTGAGTGAGGAAGGTTTTGAGCATGCCGAGAAATTGCTCGCTAAGGCTGGTTTACTAGCGGCTGGGACAAGCCTTTATGATCCGATCAATATCAATTTAATTCATCATCTCAATGCTGCATTGCGCGCGCACGCCTTGTATCACCGTGACCAGCATTATGTAGTACAAAATAATGAAGTAATTATCGTTGACGAGTTTACTGGCCGCTTAATGCCGGGAAGGCGATGGTCGGAAGGACTGCATCAAGCTGTTGAAGCAAAAGAAAATGTCCCGATTCAGAAAGAGAATCAGACGCTTGCTTCGATTACGTTTCAAAATTATTTTCGTATGTATCATAAGCTTGCTGGCATGACAGGGACAGCAGATACCGAAGCTTTTGAATTTCAACAAATCTATGGACTTGAAACTGTCGTTATTCCGACACATCGCTCGATGATTCGTGAAGACAGGATGGATAAAGTCTTTCGTACCATGAAGGAAAAACATCAAGCCATCCTGGAAGATATCAAGGATTGTTATCAGCGTGGACAGCCAACGCTTGTTGGAACAACTTCCATTGAGAGTAATGAATTGCTTTCTTCTTTATTAAGCAAAGAAAAATTACCGCATCAAGTTCTCAACGCGAAGCAACATGCCCGTGAAGCAGATATCATTGCTCAGGCGGGTCGACCCAAAATGATTACGATCGCGACTAACATGGCCGGAAGGGGTACCGACATTGTATTAGGAGGTAATCCAGAGCAAGAAATTTATCGTGTTCATTCAGATGAAACACTCAACGAAGAAACTAAAGCGAAGCGTGTCGCTGAAATACAGAAAGCATGGCAGGAGCGACATGATGAAGTAATTAAACTGGGTGGATTACATATTATAGGTACTGAACGACATGAATCACGCAGAATTGACAATCAGTTACGTGGACGTGCTGGACGACAAGGTGATTCCGGCTCTAGTCGTTTCTATCTTTCACTCGAAGATCCACTTCTGCGTATTTTCGCATCTGACCGTGTGGCAAGTATTATGACACGCCTTAAAATGCCTGAAGGAGAAGCGATAGAACATCCATGGGTAACACGGGCAATAGAGAATGCACAGCGGAAAGTTGAAGCCAGAAACTTTGATATTCGTAAACAATTGCTTGAATTTGATGATGTTGCTAATGATCAGCGTAAAGTGATTTATCAGCAGCGAAATGAATTACTGGAAGCGCAACAAGATATCACAGAGACGGTAACAGCTATTCAAGAAAGTGTAATCAATAATCTTTTCAATCTCCATATTCCACCTCAAAGTATAGAAGAACAGTGGGATATTACTGGATTAGAGAAAACATTAGCGAGCGATTACCATCTTCATTTGCCAATTCAGGAGTGGCTAGATAAAGAACCTGATTTGCACGCCGAGAATTTGCTGGAAAGAGTTTTGGAAGCAGCACGTGCGCATTATAGTAGTAAGTCAGAAATGGTCGGTAGCCATCTTATGCACCAATACGAGCGGGCAATCATGCTGCATAGCCTTGATAATCATTGGCGAGAACATCTGGCAGCATTGGACCATTTACGGCAAGGAATTCACTTGCGTGGCTATGCTGCTAAAAATCCAAAGGAGGAATATAAACGAGAAGCCTTCGAGTTATTTGCTAATATGCTTGAGGAGATCAAGGTTGAGGTAACTAAAATACTCATGACTGTTCAAATAAGAAATGAGCAGCAAGTTGAAACAGTAGCCGAAGCAGCACCTCCATCTCTCAATATGCAATATCACCATGCAGCTTATGAAGAAGTAATAGATAAGCAACAACAGGGTCCTGAAGAAAAACCCCAACCTTTTGTTCGCAAAAGCACTAAAGTTGGCCGAAATGATCCTTGTCCATGTGGTTCTGGAAAGAAATATAAGCATTGCCATGGTAAGCTTAAATAGTAAATGATTGACTGATTAATGCGTAAGTATTTGGGAAAGCTCTTATACGAATTGGCGAAGTAGAGGGACTAACAAATAATTGAAAGGCAGCGCTAAATTTATGACTGGCATTTTTAATGAAGCACAATTGATTAATGGATTACGTTATTGCCTAATTTTTATTCTAGATTAATACCACTCTAATCGAGCACGACCATCAATTTCAGATCAAATTCCATTGGTATCTGGAAGATACGGATATGCAACATGCTTATATCAAACCCAGAAGACCGCGATTAAAAGGTAAAGTAGAAGTTACACATGGGCAGACCGAATTCTATTAACTACTAACCTATAGAGATAATGTTGATCTGCACGTCAAGTTAGCTAAATGGGAAGCTTTCTATAACTAACGGACCGCACGGTGGTGGGTGAGGAAAAAACATATAAACGTTTAATTGAAAAAATATGCTGTTAACCATTTACACTTTCTGACGCGTCAAGTCAGTTTTTTATGCTTGTATTCAGTAATGGCTGACTGTTCGTAATCGAACACATTACCATCCTGATGGAGCCGCGCATCATCCAGAAATCATTGGCTTCAGATAACCATCAAATTCAAAAAATGAAATTTTTCAGGCCAAACTATTTGGTTATTTGATCTATATATTACCCTGTTATGTAAAGGGTCATGTTATACTTAAAAAATTATGCTTTTAAAGTGTATGATGTTCTTTAAGTGTTATTGAAAAATAAAGCATAAAAATAAACAGGCTGATCGGCTCCTAATTTGAGTCGATTCTGGGTAGAAAATTCATTGGATGGAATTATTGAAAAATGGCAGATAGTATTGGTGAGATGAATAGTCGGCGTCGTTTTCTAGTGCTAGCCACATCTGTAGCAGGTGGAGTTGCTGCCGTGGCGGTGGCGACACCGTTCATGTTATATATGATGCCTAGTGAGCGCGCTAAAGCAGCTGGAGCACCGGTAGAAGTCGATATTAGTAAGCTGGAGCCTGGTATGCTACTAATGGTTGAGTGGCGGGGGAAAGTGGTTTGGGTACTGAGGCGCACGCTGGAAATGTTGGAGAATTTGAAGAAGCTAAATGATCAACTAGCTGATCCAACTTCAGAAAAAAATCAGCAACCACTTTACGCAAAGAATGAAACGCGTTCTATTAAACCTGAAATTCTTGTGGTAGAGGGTGTATGTACACATCTCGGCTGTTCTCCAGTATTTAGGAAGGATATTGCTCCTGCTGATTTAGGGCCTGATTGGTTAGGTGGTTTTTTCTGCCCCTGCCACGGTTCAAAATTTGATTTGGCTGGACGTGTTTATAAGAATGTTCCGGCACCTACTAATTTAGTTGTGCCTTCTCATGTTTATTTGAGTGAAAATCGGCTTTTAATTGGCTCTGAAAGCAAGGAATCTGTATAAAATGAGTAAACAAGAAAATTCGTTTATTGGATGGATTGATGAGCGCTTCCCAATGACTGCTACTTGGAGAGCGCATCTTTCTGAATATTATGCTCCTAAGAATTTTAATTTTTGGTATTACTTCGGTTCGCTAGCAATGCTTGTGCTGGTTAATCAATTAATTACCGGTATTTTTCTTACTATGAGCTATAAGCCAGATGCTAGTCTTGCATTTTCATCAGTTGAATACATCATGCGGGATGTGAATTTTGGCTGGTTGATTCGATATATGCATTCTACGGGAGCTTCCATGTTTTTTGTGGTGGTTTATTTGCATATGTTCCGAGGAATGATGTATGGTTCTTATCGCAAACCCAGGGAGCTTTTATGGCTGATAGGGATGGCGATATTTTTTGTGTTGATGAGTTTAGCATTTACTGGGTATATTTTACCTTGGGGACAAATGTCTTATTGGGGTGCTCAGGTAATTGTAAGTATGTTTGGGGCGATTCCGTTTATTGGTGAAACGTTATCAAACTGGATTCTGGGAGACTTCATGCTCTCGGATGCAGCACTTAACCGTTTTTTTGCATATCATGTGGTGACGCTGCCACTTTTAATAATTGTTCTGGTATTTGTTCATATCATCGCATTGCATGAAGTTGGATCCAATAATCCAGATGGAATAGAAATCAAATCTAACAAAGATCCAAAAACGGGAATTCCCGTGGATGGAATACCATTTCATCCTTACTACTCTGTAAAGGATATAGTCGGAGTTGTTGGATTTCTAATTGTGTTTTGCGGCATTATATTTTTTGTTCCTGAAATGGGTGGATATTTTCTTGAGCATAATAATTTTATCCCTGCAAATACGCTACAAACACCCGATCATATTGCTCCGGTGTGGTATTTCACTCCTTATTATTCGATGCTTAGGGCGGTCACAGTTAATTTTCTCGGGGTAGATGCGAAACTGTGGGGTGTTATCTTAATGGCGGGTTCAGTACTTATTTTTAGTTTCTTGCCGTGGTTAGATCGTAGTCCCGTCAAATCAATACGTTATAAAGGACCAATCTTTAAATTCGCGCTGACGCTTTTTGTAATAAGCTTTTTTGTATTAGGTTGGCTTGGCACAAAAGCACCGACACCTTTGTACACGTTATTAGCTCAAATTTTTACGGTTATTTATTTTGCATTTTTTATTCTGATGCCATGGTACAGCAAGATAGATAAAACAAAACCAGAACCAAAAAGAGTGACAAAATGAGATTAATAAAATTCCTGCTTTTTTTTATCAGCTTAGCTCCGATTATTGTTTTTGCAGCCACTGACATAGAACTTGATAAGGCACCAATTGATACTTCTGATAACGCATCATTACAACGTGGTGCGCAAAGCTTTGTTAATTATTGCCTGACATGCCATGGTGCAAGTTATATGCGTTATAACCGACATCAAGATATCGGATTAAGTAACCAAGATATCAGTGAGCGCCTTATTCATACGGGACAAAAAGTTGGTGATATGATGTTCACTGCAATAAGGAAGAATGAAGCTGAAGAATCGTTTGGGGTCGTTCCGCCAGATTTATCTGTAATCGCACGTTCCCGCGGTGCAGATTGGCTGTATACATATCTCAGATCTTTTTATAGAGATGAATCGTCTTCTAGTGGCTGGAATAATTTAATTTTCGATAGAGTCGCAATGCCGCATGTTTTGTATCAATTGCAAGGTCAACAAGTACTTATTACAAAATCGGCTAATAGTGAGAAAGGCACTCCAGAAATAAAGGAATTGAAGTTGAGTGTTCCTGGGTTACTTTCCAAAGAAGAATATGATAATTTTGTTACAGATCTGGTAAACTATATGGTTTATTTGGGCGAGCCTCATGCGAATTATCGTAAGAAACTTGGAGCTATTGTCCTTATCTTTTTATTGAGCATGCTTGGATTGACTTATTTACTAAAACGTGAATATTGGAGAGATGTGCACTAATAAATTATTGAATCAAAACACTATGAAGATGTATAAGTCATTATGATGACGCTGTATTCCACTGCAACATGTCCTTTTAGTCACCGATGTCGCATCGTGCTGCACGAAAAGGACATGGATTTTCAGGTCATTGATGTTGATCCTCACAATAAACCGGAAGATCTGGCTGTAATTAGTCCCTATGGTCGTGTACCAATCTTGATCGAACGTGATCTCGTGCTCTATGAATCTAATATCATCAATGAGTACATCGATGATCGTTTTCCTCATCCACAATTAATGCCAGCAGAACCAGTAATGCGTGCTCGTGCACGATTATTATTACATCGATTTGAACAAGAGTTATTTTGCCATATTGAGGCTGTCGAACAGAGTGATCAAAAGATAGCTGACAAAATGCGAGTAGCAATTGCTGATAGTTTGACAATGATTGCGCCAATCTTTGATAAGCAAAAATATATGTTGGGTGATGAATATTCCATGTTAGATGTAGCTATAGCACCTCTATTATGGAGATTGGACCATTATGGAATTAGCTTGCCAAAACAGGCTGCGCCATTACTCAAATATTCTGAGCGATTATTTAGTAGACCATTATTTATTGATGCTCTAACTGCTTCAGAGAAATTAATGCGTAAATGAAGTATTCTACGACTAAGCCTTATCTAATAAGAGCTATTTACGAATGGTGCGTTGATAATGAATTGACTGCTTATATTTCTGTTGTAATTGATCAAAATATATCCTTGCCTAAGGAATATACAAGCGATGGAGAAATCACTTTAAATATTAGTCCTAAAGCTACTCGCGACTTATTACTTGGTAATGATGTTATTCAATTTACAGCGCGCTTTAATGAGATGCCTAGAGAGGTCTCAATTCCTATTAGTGCGATTAAGGCAATATTTGCAAAAGAAATTAATCAAGGATTATTCTTTTCTCCTGAAATTGAGCAAGAATTATCATCCACTTTAAAGGATGAAAATATGAATTTTCAGGAGCCTGGATCTAATATTTGCGCAACGCATAAGCATGGAGGCGATCGAGTTAATTTAAAAAATATTAAATAAAAAGAGAATAACTTGCAATAGTCTAAGGTTTATAATTGCTAATAATTAGCTAAATATATCTATTTTATATGCCGGCATAGCTCAGATGGTAGAGCAGCTGATTTGTAATCAGAAGGTCCCGAGTTCGATTCTTGGTGTCGGCACCATTAAATCAATAAGCTATATATTCTTACTAGAGTTTAGAGTAAGTCCTTTCCTTCAGGTTAAAAAATTTTTAACCTGAATTTATCAATTGCGCTAATTCTTCTTTTTGCTATATTGTCTTATGTAATTCACGTTTAGAGTCGCTGCTTTTTCTCCATCAGGAGGTTGGTTTTTTTAACAAGTTGATTCCACCACTGCCTGACAGCAACATGTCAAAAAAGGCGGATTAATCCATAGCGGATTTGCCTGATTGTTTTAATATTTTCTTTGCCCAAGGAGCGTGCTGACACAGCGTATCGACTGCCTAGTCGTTTAAGTAACTGAGCGATTACACCAGACCGTAACTTAGCATAATTGTGATAAGCACTCGGCGATGTAAGGTTCTGCGTGTTTGTAGCCACGCTTCTTTCATGCCCCAAGTTTGCTTCGGCTGATTGAACATGGGCTCAGCAACCAATGCTGGCTCCAACTTTCGATCACTTGTTCGGATGTCAATGTAATACCAGTGCTTAATATCAGACTGGCAATTTTCCATTCTCCGTTGCGTCTGTCACACTTGCACCAAAAATCTAACTAGTCATCCAGAAAACGTGCCTTAACACCTGTTGACCACGCAAGCACATTCGTTGCTCTTTGCCGTAGAGTTTTAGCGTTACGATAGTACGATGCAACTTATCAATACGTACCGGTGTGTATTTTTCTCCATACTCCTTTTTCCCTCCCTAATTCACCCTATCTCTGAAGCGGCAGTGCATCGTAGAGGAGGTGGTTGCACTTCTGTCATCAAGGTCAATAAATTCTTAATTTATCGAATATCGCTAACTTGGCCACTGCTTAGGATAAAATTTAGAAGGTCGCCTAGTTCATCTATAATAGCATGAATTTATTGACAAAACTTCTTATTGAGCATACCGAGGTTTCTGCTTTTGCCGAACTGCCTGCCGCTCTCCGACAGCAGAGGAATGTGCGTGAGTAATCGTACTATTAATCAGAACCTGTTGCATGTTCAGATAATGACTACAACCAATGAACAGAAACTTCCAGATCTCATGTTCTATTTACCCGATGGCTGTGGTAACAATCACCTCTGTATATTACTCCGTAAATCCACATTGCTGCTTTTAAAAGATGCCGATATGTTTCAATGGTCTCAATACTCCGGCATAAACTCGCTCTTGAAGCCGTAATAGTTGATATAAATTCCCTCATTGTTCATCGGTCAATTCTTGCTCTACTCTTCATTCTTACTCAAAATGGACCTGGATTTTGTTGATAATTACGAAAAGTCAACAGAATCGAAAATGTGATCGATCATCTCAAACCATGCATCAGTTTTTAATTTGTATACGATATTAATTTATATCAGGTGGTAATGCTAACGGAATATTTGGATTAAATTTCTAGAATAATGGAAGAAATCATCTTCTATTTGCCTTATTGAAAATTGAATGAGTCACTAATAATACTCATCACTCACTAGGAAATGTAATGGTAGAAAAAATTGTTTAAAGTGTGATGAGTAAACTCTGCTAAATCGTTTAGAAAAAACAAACTACTAATATTTGCTGGTGAGTCATGAATAGTTATCTTGTGTCATCGTTTTGCTCTGTTTGATTTAAATATTTTGTGAAGATAGATGAAATTGTGAATTTGAGAATAGCGTTAGGTATTATTACTCATTATTAATTAGTTTTGCACTATAAAATGTTTAAACAAAAGATATGAAAGACTTGCACATTGCCAATCCTAAATATTCGCTGTCTAGAAATATTAATTTTTCTACTAAAAATGAAGCAATTTTTTTACAGGATCTTGGAATTACATTGATAAAGTTAAATACGATTCCCTGTTATTAATCAATAAGGCAAATTTTGAATTCTAATAAATACGATGAAAGTGTTGAAGATTTCAAGCTTCACTTTATACCAATAGGTAATCTAAATAAGGTGAATTTCTCAGTTTTACACTCTATGTATACTACATCTGGAATCATAGACCAGGAACAATTCCTAGTTGAGTTTACGCCACTAGTAAAACGTATTGCGCGCCATATGATGGTTAAGCTGCCTCCCAGCGTAGAAGTAGATGATCTAATTCAGGCTGGTATGATTCGCTTGCTAGATGCAATAAATCGTTATGAAGGATCGTATGGACGTCAATTTGAAAGTTATGCAGCGCAGCGTATCCGTGGATCAATTTTAGACGAATTGCGTGAGTCTGACTGGTTACCTCGTAGTCTTCGTAAGAAGATGCGCCAGATTGAAGTAACTATGAGAGCGCTGGAGCAGCGTTTGGGTTGTCCTCCAAGTGAGCAGGAGTTAGCAACTGAATTAAATATGACTCTTGATGAGTATCACGAAGCTTTGCAGGAAGTGTGTGGTGGCCAATTGATTTATTATGAAGATTTTCAGGAGGAAGATGAAGGTCATTTCCTAGATCGATTATGTTCTGACTTTGATAATGAGCCACTGGAAATCTTATTGGATAAAAAATTGCGGCAGTCACTGGTTACAGCAATTGAAAATTTGCCGCCAAAGGAAAAAATGGTAATGGGCATGCATTATGAGCAGGAGATGAATTTGCGGGAAATAGGGGAGGTGCTTGGGGTTAGTGAATCACGAGTATGCCAAATACATACTCAGGCGATAGCGCGTCTTCGCCTACAATTGAGAAGCTTGTGAATCTATTAAGTTGATCAGGGCAGCTTTGAAGTTCTTGAGGAACATATGCAACATATTCGCGCGTGATAGAAGCAACCTTGGTTGATTTGGAGAAATAGCCTGATTTTTTGATTAAATACCGATATGGTTTTTTTGCTCATCGTGCGATTGGTGGTAGATTGGTGGTAGTTAGAGATAACCTCCTATTCAGCTAATCAACATCATTCCTATAAGTTAGTGTTGGTAAGACTTACGATGATCTATCCCCTGCGAACATTCTATTTTGCTATTCGCTGCATTCTGGGTTTGATGTGAGGAGTACTAACCCAAGAGCTTTCACGCCAAAAAAGAAGCAACACATTGTGTTTAATTTCATTTCTATTTAATAAATTGCACCCACCATTTCACTTATAAAAAAGAAATAAAATTATTACTAAAATTTTGGGCGATCTCCTGGATTTTATCCTAAACACTAAGTCTGCGATATTCGGTAAGCAAAGAATTTATTGGCCTTCACGATAAAAGTGCAGCCGCTTTGCTAGGTGATAAAGGGTATGATAGCGATGCTTTTGTTCAAAAGCTCACTGAAAAAGGTATTAAACTTGTTACTCCTTTGGGGTAATCGAGTTATTCCAAAAAATTGTGATTGGTTTGTATATAAAGAACCATTGAGTATTTCTTCAATAAAATTAAACATTACAGAAGAATATTTTTTTGGTATGAAAACTAATCTGAAATACTAAAATCATAGGAATTTATACGGTTTGCATCAACATTGATCTGGCTTCGTTAAAATGTTAACAGAACATATCATATACTTTGATCTACAATTCCAACTCTTCTGCCTGTCGACTCGGTTTTTTGAGATGATCATTAACTCGTTCTAGTAAATGCGCATTGCTCCTGGCAAACTGTTTACCGCAGTTTCCAGAATACCACATCTGTTAAATAGTTGAATAGAAGCCATGTAGGATAACAATAACGAACACAGAAAACAGGTCATGTATCTGATTTCCTTATGTGGTTATGGCTTTGATGAAGCTCTGTCCGACACGATGTGCCGACAGGATCGCTTGTTGCTTAACATTTTTGATTGGTGCAAAATGCATAATCATGCTTGCTAGTTTCTTCACGTAAGATTTGACAAATTGGGTGATACCAGCTTGTTGACAAGGTATCCAAATTCACTAGCTTATGCCCAGTTTTGTTAGTTACTGCATGCTTCTATGCCTATTGTTATAATCTTCATGCTAATTCCTGTCTCTGGTTTGGCTGTTTAGTCATTGCTTTAGCACTATGATGCTGTTTAGGGTAAAGAGGAGCTCATTCCCTCACAACAATATTAAAATTAAAACTACCTGACAAATAAAAAACGCTGTTATATACTGATATATTATGAAGCACTCGTTTCTGTTAGAAATAGCAATATCGTTTCCGAGTGTAATAAATTCATTGCTACAGTTAGATTCTAAAAAAAACGATTTGCTATCATTAAATTCAATAAAAGGAGTCAAAAATGAATAAATTTATTATTTCTGCTTTCATTTCTGTGTTGATATTGGGCTCTACCGCTGTCTTTGCTAGTGGAAATAAGGAATCCGCATTAACACCTATTAGAGCGCAAGATCTATTGAACTTGATGTCTTGTAAAGACAAAAAAGCGAATGAGCAAGTTAAAGATCGTGTAAATGGAACTAAGGTTACATGTGGTGAGGTAACGAAAAAAACTGCAAGTGCGGTAAGTGCGAATTCTAAGGCATCTTCTTCAGGTGGCGGATACTAAGCATTTGGTCTGCATTTAGTCTTTTTATTGCATTAAGATGATCAATAATTTATAGACTAAATGCATTTATACGGAAGATTTAAAATATAAATAGCTCCCTTTTAGCGTGAATATAATTTTTCTAGCTATTTCATGGCTAACATGAAGACTATATTTTCCCTAAAATAAAGGATAGAGGTAAAGATTAATAATAAGCTATTAGTTTTAAGTGACAAAATAATTCAAATAGAAGGATATGGGCCTATATTATTAAAGATGTAGCCCATATTCCTTATTTCCTTGTAAGTTCATTTGCTATTTAGATGCGACTAATTAATAATCGTGCGCATCTATAATATAACTTGATTGAGGCTAGTGGACTATTCCCGAGACATTATTTTTATATTTTTATATATGAATTTCAAATATTTGGGCGAATAGAGAGATCTTGAAGATGTGCTGTAGCACTTAATTGATCGCCAGAAAATCAAGTAACTTTGTCAAATCTATACATAGATGCGGAGTCGAAAGGTAAAGTTTTAGAAGGGTATACTGTATCTGTTAAGTGCCTGATAAAGCGGAAGTCAAATCTTTCAAGATTGAGTCAAAACCTGGAGTGCCCTCTATCCTCATAAGTTATCATACTCTTCTGAAGCTAAGCTTATACTACTCGAACGCATTAGTTTCGGGCAGCACCATGGTATCTGGAAGTGTCTCTGGAATCGCAAATGTTTATTCCTGCTATGTACGATAAGCTTCTGCTTTCCTTGTTTCTAGTATCGGGCGCACACTCAGTGATAAGGAAATTGTCGGTACGTTTTTATAAAAAAATATTCATGCTCTCGTATCGGTAAGGTGTTTATCCAGAGCAATCAATAAAATACAAATCAAAAACAAAGCCTGGCGTGTTTATTAACCCCTGTGACATATAGCGCCATCAGCAAAACTACAGATACTTTTTTCATAAAAAATCAGCGCTTTTGACTTTTTCATTTTCAATATTTACGACAATTATGAACAGTAACCATAAAGCTGTTTAATAACCCTTTGAATGAAATGACTCCTTTCGTACAAAATATTCTCTAATTGCTTTAGGCTTAAAAGAATAATTGACACTGATTTCCCTATTGAGAAGGTTTTTTAGTTGTAAGAATATTTGTCAGGGCAATCTTGTTTTAATTATTGAGTCCTAAATGTCAAGGCTAAAATTAAAACATGACATCTTTCTTGGGTTATTTTTCATTCGCCCAAACTATTGAAGCAGTAATAGATTTTATTTTTTGCTGAAATCCCCTGCTATAAATATGGAAAAACTACTTGACTAAAATGATGAAGGTGACTAGCCTGTAGAGTGTAGCCAG
>NZ_FNPJ01000137.1 GCF_900107265.1 Nitrosomonas sp. Nm33
CCATTATCAGAATCGATATGAGGCACAACAAGATATATTAAATTACATATCCATGTTCTATAACAGCCATCGACTACATTCTTATTTGGATTATAGAAGTCCCATTCAATTTGAAGCTGAAAGGGCAGAACTTAAAAAAGTCGCTTAACTGGGTTGTCACAAATTACTTGACCATGTTAGCACGTGTATGCACAGGGAGTGCATCTCTATAAAGTGATTACTGAGCGGGCGCTTCTCAACGAGGAAGGATCAACACCCTCTACCTAGATTTAATTGGTTTAGGGAAACCTGAATAAGTGTCTGCGAATTGAAGTCGGTGTAAGGCAGCGGGGCGAAGTATTGAATCATTGATCAGGAATTTTTGTTATATAAACCAAGGAGTTAAATCAATGAAAACAACTATACGGTGGTCTTCTCTGTTTGTATTTATGATTCTTGTGTTTCTGGGAAATTTCGCTCAATCCTCGGAGAATCGCTCGCCCATTCCTTTGGCAGACGAAGATCGTCTTGCGATTGAGAAGTATCTGGGAAAGGGGGTTGTCGGACAAGCTATTCCTGTACCGGCGCTTGCTGATACCAGCCGGTATCTGAATATGAGCGCTGGTGCTCGAAACTATCGCCTCGTGAGCGGGCCCGATACGGGTAAAATCGAGCACCATCAACCTATCTTGCTGAAACAGGGCGCTAACGAGACTGCCTGGCGATATGACACGGGAGCCAGATTCATTTTTTCTATCATTGCGAAGGCTGATGGAGATTACGTTGTGACTGGTGTTACAGATAACGAAGAAGGTGTCATTACACAGTATTCGCCTGCCGAACCTTTAATGCTGCAAGGGCTGGCCCCAGGCGAGGAGCGCAACATCAAGGTTGGAATGAAAGTTTTCGAATTGAGCAACCCGGACAAACAAACTCATACGGGTACGCTGAACATAGGCTATCGCTACGTCGGCGCCTATAAAGTCACAGTACCGGCAGGCAGCTTTGATGCCGTTCTAGTGAAGTGGACTTTCAAAGGAAAAATAGGCCCTGCCTCGCTCAATGATACCCAGTATAGATTTTTTGCAGCAGATGTCGGCATGGTTGCAGCCGTTGAGCAAATGGATGTTTCAGCCATGCTCATCTATAACAAACAGAGAAAAATTGCGAGAGTGCTGGTTGACAGACCGACATCCTGACAAGGTTATCCTGTATGCCTTGAGGACAAACGACAATTCAAAGCAGATCTGCACTTTTCCGCTTTGTTCCCCGTCGTATGAGTCGCGATGGGGTATGACGGTATGTTTGGGCCAATAGTTTTATCTTTTACGTCCATAACAGATGGACCACGGAATCTCGCTGTTGTTACAACAGCTGGATGAGATCGTGCAAGGTTTTTCTTTCCTTATGAAAAATAGGGATTGGAAATTAAATTATGTAGGGCAAATTAAGAGATGAATTTCGTTCACTTTGCTACAGACATAGTTAATGTTTCTGGCTTCTCTGCACTAGGGTTATTCATCGGTCTGCTGCTTGCCTTTGGGGTTGGTCGGTATATCGGTGTTCGATGGTTGCCAGCAGCGGAAAGCGAGTATACCTCTTCAGGGCTGCTCGACAGTGCCATCTTTGGATTGTTAGGATTGCTCATTGCTTTCACCTTCTCCGGAGCCGCTTCACGATTTGACTACCGCAAAGAGATGGTGATCACTGAGGCGAATGCCATCGGAACAGCTTATCTTCGCCTGGACTTGTTGTCAGTCGAGACGCAGCCGTCACTGCGCGCTTTGTTCCGGCAATACCTGGATGCCCGTCTGGAAATTTATCAGAAATTACCTGATCTGGAGGCCTCGAAAGCAGCTTGGGTACGTGGGAATGCGCTGCAAGGCGAAATTTGGTCTGCAGCTGTAAAAGCTTGTGAAGTAACAGACTCGGAGCCAACTACCGAGCTGTTGTTAACGGCGTTGAATAAAATGTTCGACATTGCTATGCAACGCACTGTTTTTGCGTTAGAGATGCACCCACCGACAATCATCTACGTGATGCTATTTAGCCTGGCTTTGATCAGCGCGGGACTGGCTGGCTATACAACAGCAGGCACCGCAAGACATAGTTTGACCCATATGGTGGTATTCGCAGCCATTATCGCGAGCACGGTCTATGTGATCCTCGATATCGAATATCCCCGTTTAGGTCTGATTCGGATCGATTCCGTGGATCGGGTATTGGTGATCTTAAGAAAAAGTATGGAAAAAATTTGAAAATCAAAAAGTGCCAGATGAATTGAAGGATGCTGCTACAGGTTACAGATGGCGTTATCGTTATTTATTACTGGAAAATAAAGGCCAATTAAATCAATAGATAATCTGTGTGGGCAGCAGCTGACTTTGCAGATTCCCCTCTTTCTAAAAACACGTAGTTGCAAGCTAAATGCATTCTATGGCTGAAGGCAGAAATGCAACCAATCTCTAAAAAATATTACATGGATAGCTTGAATCCAAAAAAATTCCTACGTGTCTATACGTATTCTTTTAATTAGTCGTCCCTGAAAAACCCTTTTTCTCAACTACTAAGTTGTAGGTTAGGCATATTGCCAATCAATAGCCGATTAATATTGATTCCCAAACGAGTACACAAAAGCGCCAGTTGGCGCAGAATCCTGCGCAAGTTATAGCCAGCACCGCACAGTAAGGCATTCATGGCATCGCCTGCTGTGCCTTTCAAAAAGTTTCTCCCCAGACGCCCATCGTTTTTCATATGTCCGATCACGGGCTCCACCGCACTGCGCCGCTTGAGCTTCTTTTTGATCGCCACCGTGACGCCGCGCCTGGCTCCTGCTATCCATACTTTGACCGTATCCGTCACCGCGTGTCCTCTATAACCCCGATCCACATAAACTTCCTTTGGCGCAATACCCGTTAGTTTGTGAACTTGTTCCAAGGATGCTGTAAGCGTATGCCCATCGTA
>NZ_FNPJ01000033.1 GCF_900107265.1 Nitrosomonas sp. Nm33
CGATTGGTGCCCTGATTGGAAAGTTACTGGTAACCATCGGCCTGTTTGAAGCCAACATCAATGCTGATGTGTTTCATGGATGGGCGATGCAGGACTTGTTGCCTAAATTGCCACTACATTCCATCGTTGTGATGGACAATGCCACCTTCCATAAGAGACAAGACACACGGGATGCCATACATAACGCCGGGCATACCCTTGAATACCTTCCCGCTTATTCTCCTGATCTCAATCCCATCGAACACAAATGGGCACAGGCCAAGGCGCTCCGTAGACAACAAAACCAAACCGTCGATACGCTCTTCAAATCCTATGCATTCTGAATCATTCTTAACTGGTTAGGCTATATAACGCGCGTAATGAAGGCGGACCCTGGACGGTTGATTTCGGCGACTGGACAAGCTTAGTTGAGGATGCAAAACAAAATAAATGCAAAAGAAGTTAAGGTGTTGCTGGCGGGTATTGCTGTAAGATTTTCCATGTTGCATTCTCCATAAATTGATTAGAAAAATGCTTTTTGGAATCGGTAGAATTTTCTAGGGTAAGAACAAAGGTCAGAATCCAGGCGAATTAATAAACAATTTATCTTTATTAATCAGTCACTTAGTTCAAATCAATTGGCGGAAGCGGTGAGATTCGAACTCACGAACGGTTGCCCGTTGCCGGTTTTCAAGACCGGTGCAATCGACCACTCTGCCACGCTTCCGATCACTGACTGCATCACATGCGGGGATAGTTGATGCTGGGTGATGCTACACATCAGACAACCTTGAATGATACCTTTTTAGGGTCAGTTTTTCCAGCAGAACCCACCAAATATATTAACTATTTTGTTATTGTAGCGAGCTTCTCTGTTCGCTATTTTTTCTGTAATTTCTGAGCGTGATTTCAATAGGTTGTTTATTTTCAATGGCTTCTTTCAACTGATAACGCTCTTTCTGGTCACGATTAGCGCCCTGCAGGAAACGACAATTTTTCCATATTGTTTCTTCTTGGCTATAACTTGTTATTTTCTCAAACGCTTTATGGACATAAACCAGGGAATAAATCCTCTAGATCATGACCAGCCAATGTGATGCCATTAACACATGAATCAAGAATTTTGGATAATACTGTTAGAATCAACTCAGTTTTTTTCTCAACGATAAAGCCTATCTTTTCTCCAAAATTTTTATAGCTTGGCAGGCCACAAGGTTAATTAAAACGAGTCAACTTCTATTAGATGCTTGATGTTTCTGACTGTTCTTTCAGCACCATCCTGGATGGCTATGTGTATAAGCTTCTCAAACGGTCTCATATGCAGCTCGAGGCTAAGCAACTCGAAAGTAAACGTGATTTGCGTAGCTGCTGGATTAGCTGGCTCCAATAAATAATCACAACGGAAAGAATTAGATACGCCGTCGAAACAAATATGTATATGAGGTTCAAAGGTAATAATTCTAAAGGTAGATTCTGAGCGATTTCCTTGATCAACACGGACTTGCCGACATATAGTTCCCAATCCTAGCGGACCCTCGGTCAGTTTCTCCAACTCATGCACTTCCGGCGACCACCTTGGGTAATTAGCAAGCAGCTCAGTACCGATAAAATTGAAAATATGCTCCTCAGGCTTCTCAATCACTATGCTCGCCTTCCCCACGACCGGTTTATCGTTAGATAAATTAAACATAACCCAGCCTCCTGCTTATCGATATCTCAAATCAGATAAGTATCTATTCCTGTCAGAAGCAAATCATATTGTGCCTCTACAATTTCTTTAATAACCGACGCTGCAATACCGGTTACCACATTATTCTCCAACGCCAACCAGCCAACTGCATCTGTCGATCCAAGGCTGACTACATAGCCTATATCATGATGCATATAAGGTTCAAGTATTTTGAGCAATCCTGAATGTCGCAAAATATTACGTGCTGCAAGCTTTCCTTTACGCACCGCTGATTGTGCGGTCAACGCGTTAGAGCCAAAAGATTGATAATGAGAGCAATCACCCGCAACGAAAATATACGGTAATACCCGATGATTCACAATGACTTGTCCAAAGGTATTTGCAGTAAACTGGTTACCCTGCTGCTTGCCAGCAAATAATAGAGATAGACTGGAAGGAAGCTCATAGCGTCTGCCAGTATTCTTTTCTTCCAACAGTATGATGTTCTCCTGCTGTCCGCGGAAATAGGTATCTGGACAAAAATCGATTTCAAGCTCAGTCATACTCGATTGCACATAGTGAGCAAACCTATCAGGAAACTGTCTAAGCACCCGCTCCCCACTTTCAATCAAGCGTAGTTTGTTTTCAAATTTGTGGCGTTGAAGAAAATGCACAATCTCAAACAGAAACTGTATACCAGTGGCACCTCCTCCAATCACAGAAATAGGGTCTTTCCTGCCACCTTGCCCAGTCAGATGTTTGCTTAGCAATTCTGAACCGGCAGTTTCCATAAAATCATTCAAATCCAGTATGTAGTCTGAATCATGATTGACTAAACCTTTTGCGGGTGCTCCAGTTGCAATCAACAGATAATCAAATGGCAATGAATGATCATCAAATGTTATGCATTTATCGTTCTGCCATTGCTGCAGCGTTACTTCATCGGGCATGAGTTCAGCACAAACATGGCGACAGCCAAATCGTTGCCCAAGCGCTGTAAAAGGTACGAGAAAATCAGATAAAGGATAACGGAACGTTTCTTGAAGATGCGTGATCTTGAGGTGATGCATCCGCGGATCAATAATCGTGATTTCAGCATCTGGCATATATTGCACGAGCGTTGTCAGTGCAGCGATTCCGGCATAACCTCCACCTACGATGACTATCTTTAACTGTTTGCGAGCAGGTATATAAAATGGCAGAAAAGCCACATATTCTCCTTATTTTCCTGAAATGATGCTATTACCTTACATTAGAGCAAGATGCATGGCTAGCGTAGCATGAAAAAGCCATTACTATGGTACATTTAGAATAATCACTCCGGCTCATTAATAAAATGACTTCCTTTAGGTATTTTTTCTGCCTGCCAATGAGCTAGCGCCCATTGCCAGAAGGAATTTATATCGCACTCAACTAACTCATCAGGTGGATTCTGGCCAAGAAAACGAAGTATTGCAACCAGTTGAGGGAGTGGTTTAGTTAGATCAATGGGTGCCGCCTGTGTTTGCTTACTCAGCTTTTCTCCTTGCTTATTCACTACAACGGGCAAATGTAGATAGGCAGGAGTTTTATAGCCTAGCAGCTTCTGTAGATAAATCTGACGCGGAGTTGAATGAAGTAAATCAGCACCCCGCACGACATGAGTAATCCCCTGCCAGGCATCATCCACCACTACGGCTAATTGATAGGTATAAATACCATCGGCCCGACGCAAAACAAAATCACCGATTTCACTTTCTACACATTGATGAACCTTTCCTTGCAAATTATCTACAAATTCAATCTGGCTGTTTTCGGTTTTGACTCGCAGCGCATGGGGACGATCAGCATGATTGCCAGGCAGACCATTACGACAACTTCCGGAATAAACAGGACCTTCCACACCACTCATGGCAGAATCAGCAATTTCTCTGCGCGAACAAGCACAAGGATAAATTAATCCATTTTTATTAAGCTTAGTCAGTGTGGTTTGATAAGCAGTATGACGCTGACTTTGATAGACAACTTCACCATCCCAATCCATTCCAAGAGATTCAAGCGCATGCAATATTTTCCGGGATGAATCGGGAATAACACGCGTTGAATCCACATCCTCAATCCTGACCAGCCATTCACCATTATGAATTCTTGCTTCAAGATAACTTGCTACTGCAGTCACTAATGAACCCAAATGCAAGGAACCTGTCGGTGATGGAGCAAAACGCCCACGATAAACTGATAATTGCATAGGATGATGAATAATCAGCACTCAGTTAGTGTTGAGGATCTAGCTGATAGCTCATTACTTTCAAAAGTTTATTTTATAAAAATGCTTTTAGCTGTTAGAAAGTAATCCACTAAAATCTTCCTGTTAAGCTTAACAAGTATAATTTAAGCTTCAAAGTAATAAACTAGTCATTCAAACAAGTCAATTCATCAATTTTTCTTCAAGAAGGTATACGGTGCATATTCATATCCTCGGTATTTGCGGTACATTCATGGGCGGCCTTGCTGTACTGGCGCGCGCTTCTGGTTATAGAGTCACAGGTTGTGATGCCAACGTCTACCCACCCATGAGCACTCAACTGATTTCTCAGGGAATCGAATTGATTGAGGGTTACGCTCCCCAGCAGATACAACTGAAGCCAGACCTGTTTGTGATCGGTAATGCCATTTCACGTGGCAATCCCTTAATGGAGGAAATTTTAAACAGGAATTTGCCTTACACCTCCGGCCCCCAATGGCTTTCGGAACATATTTTGAGAAACAAATGGGTGCTAGCGGTGGCAGGCACTCACGGGAAAACAACGACGAGTTCGATGCTAGCATGGATATTGGAATATGGTGGGCTAGCCCCAAGCTTTCTCATTGGCGGCATACCAGAAAACTTTGGAATCTCCGCACGATTAGGCGCAGAAAGTAGGCATCATCCAGATTGGCAAGAATCGTCTTCATTTTTTGTGATAGAAGCTGATGAATACGATACGGCCTTTTTCGACAAGCGCTCCAAATTTATCCATTATCATCCCAGAACTGCAGTATTAAATAACCTTGAATTTGATCATGCTGATATCTTTCCTGATCTAGCCGCAATTCAACGACAATTTCATCATTTCGTAAGAACCATTCCTGGCGATGGATTAATTGTTTCCAATGGTCTCGAAAAAAGCTTGCAGCAGGTACTTGCCCAAGGTTGCTGGACACCTATTGAGAAATTTGGTGTTGATGAGGGGTGGTGCGCCAAAACCTTGACTGAGCAAAATATCGAAATTGTTTATCAAGAGAAATCTTATGGAATACTGCAATGGGATTTATTGGGAGAACATAATCGCATGAACGCACTGGCCGCCATTGCAGCAGCTCGTCATGCTGGCATTCCTCCTGATATTGCCATTGCCGCCTTATCACAGTTCAAGAATGTCAAACGACGAATGGAAATACGTGGCGTAGTTAATGGCATCACAGTATATGACGATTTTGCGCATCACCCTACTGCGATTAAAACGACCTTAAATGGTTTGCGCCATAAAGTAAGCAATGCGCGGATTATCGCTGTCTTAGAACCACGCTCCAACACGATGAAAATGGGCATTTGGAAAGACAGTTTGGCAGCAAGCCTTGAAATAGCAGATCAAATTTTTTGTTATACCAATCAGTCAGAGTGGGATTTACAGACAGCTCTCAGCCCCTTGGGGAAAAAAGCCAGTGTGCATTATGAGATGACCCAGTTAATTAACGCCATTGTAGCTACTGCTTGCCCTGCTGATCATGTCCTCATTATGAGTAACGGTGGTTTTGGCGGAATACACGAGAAGCTAATGAAGTCTCTGGCCAATCCTCATTGACAGAAGTCCTAAAAAAAGCATTAACCATAGCGCATTCTTTTATCAAAATTTTTGAGCATTTCACGACCCGGATAGTCTAATTTCATTTCCAAATCAAACATGACGCAAGAGCGAGCCGCAGACAGTATAAATAATACGGCGGAGAAGCCGACAAAGTCAGGTTTGATTTAGAAAATGGAATAAGGTGTGACAATTTGTCACATAGCCTAAATTTTTAATTTGCGCTAATGTTGTATCAAAAAGAAATTCCAGATGAGTCATCTTAATGTTTAATATTCTTCATCAGTCACCGCTTAGCAAGAACTTGCAAAGACTATTTCTTTTAAGAAGTATCGCAATTGTCGCGCAATGCATCCTATTTGCTCTGGTATATTCAATCATTGAATTAGATGTGCCGTGGGAAAAGATGATCATCGTAGTGGTAATACTCACCATCCTCAATTTTTTTACCTGGGTTCGGCTCCATCATACCTTTCCCGTTTCGAATCTTGAGTTTTTTGCCCAATTGCTAGTTGATATTTTTGCTTTAACCGCATTACTCTATTTCACTGGCGGCTCAACTAACCCTTTTATCTCGCTCTACCTGCTGCCCCTTACCATTGCCGCAGCCATTCTGCCATGGCGTTATACTTGGGCGATCGCAGGAATCACGATTACTTGTTATACCATTCTTCTGTTTGAATATATCCCATTGCCCCATGACCACTCGGGCGATCATAGCACGCATCTGATGGAGTTCAATCTCCATATTTCAGGTATGTGGTTGACTTTTGTGTTAAGTACTCTCTTGATTGCTTGGTTCGTTGTCAAAATGAGTATTTCCATTCGCGATCGTGACAAGAATCTCGCTCAGGCACGAGAGCAAGCATTACGCAACGAACAAATCATTGCGCTAGGCACGCTGGCTGCGGGCGCAGCACATGAACTGGGCACTCCCCTCTCGACAATGGCGGTCATCGCTGGAGAGCTGCAACAAGAATATTCTCAGAACGAAGAATTCCAGAATAATATCCGTATCTTGCGCAACCAAATCACTCATTGCAAGCAAACCCTGACGCAGTTACTCGCTAAAGCAGGACAAGCACGAATAGAAGACGGAAATAGCCAGTCGGTTGATTATTTTCTAAAACAGGTACTCGATAAATGGCAACTCATTCGCCCTTCGACCAAATTCAGCTATCAAGGGCATGGGGTCCAACCTGTCCCTCTTATCATGAATACGCAATTACTGAGTCAGTCCATCCTGAATTTACTGAATAATGCTGCAGACGCCTCTACCGATCAAGTCAGAATCAAAAGTACTTGGGATCAGCATACTCTGAATCTAGAAATTCATGATGACGGGGAAGGCCTGACTGGAGAAGCAATTCAACGCGCAGGGGAAGCATTTTTTACCAACAAGGCACCCGGTCAAGGGTTTGGAATTGGTTTGTTTCTCGCCAACGCAAATATTGAACGTTTCGGTGGTAATGTACGCTTGTTTAATCATCCGGAAGGTGGCGCTTGCATCCATGTTACGCTCCCCCTGATTCCTAGAATTACTTAACAGCTCTTCCACTAAGTCAGCACAAAGAGGTAAATTTTATGACCGGGCCCGTTGAGCATCCAAGTTTACTCATTGTCGACGACGATCCAGTTTTCTGTGATGTGCTGGCTAAGGCAATGACCAAACGAGGATTTGATGTCACCTACACACACTCCATTGCATCCGCCTTGGAAAAAATCGAATCCATCATGCCTGAATACGCGATTATCGACCTCAAACTATCGGATGAGTCTGGATTAATACTCGTTGATAAAATAAAGAAATTAGATCCTGGAACTCGGATCGTCATGCTGACTGGTTATGCTAGTATTGCAACCGCAGTTGAAGCGATCAAGCTTGGTGCTACCCATTATCTAGCCAAGCCAGTTGATGTTAATGACATTATGGCAGCTTTTGAGCGTACCAGCGGTGATACTGAGGCACCGATAAGCTTGCATCCGTTATCAGTTGGACGTCTGGAATGGGAATATATCCATCGTATCCTGACTGAAAATAATAATAATATTTCCGTTACCGCAAGAATTTTGAATATGCATCGCAGAACCCTGCAACGTAAGCTTGCTAAGAAGCCAGTTTAAAATTTAATCATATTGCTCAAGACTGGAGAATTTTGCAGTTACCCGAATATCTTGTCCAATCATACGAAAATCAGTTAATTCAAGCTTACGCTTATCGGATAGCTTGGTCAGCATCGGTAAATTCAACATGCCCTGTGCTTTATCACCAAGCAGACAAGGTGCAAGATAGATGACTAACTCATCCACTAATCCTTCTTGCACCAGTGCGCCAGCCAAAGTACTCCCTGCTTCCACGAGCACTTCGTTGATTTCAAAATCTGCTAATTTAGCCATCAATTGAGTCAGATGCACTTTGCCGCCAGCTCCCGGCATAATGATTACTTTCGCTCCCTTTTCTTCCAGCGACTTTTTTCTGTTCTCATCTTGCACAGCAGAGAAAATCAATACCTTTCCTCCATGTAACAGCTTTGCATTAGTTGATATCTCGAGTCGGCTATCAATGACTACACGCAGTGGTTGTCGGGAAGTCTCAACATGGCGGACTGTTAATTGCGGATCATCTTTTTTTACTGTGCCCACACCTGTTAAGATTGCACAAGAAAGAGCACGTAATCGATGCCCGTCCAAACGAGCTGCCTTGTTAGTAATCCATTGGCTTTCACCATTCTCCAATGCAGTCTTTCCATCTAGACTCGCAGCTATTTTTAATCTTACCCACGGCCGATGGCGAACCATGCGAGAAACAAAGCCAATATTAAGTGCCCTTGCTTGTTCCTCCAACAAACCGGATTGCACCATGATGCCTGTCTGCCTTAACATTGCTGCACCACTTCCTGCTACCAAAGGATTCGGATCCAACATCGCGATAACGACCTTCGCCACACCCGCATTGATTAGCGTCTGTGCACAAGGGGGGGTACGCCCATAATGGCTGCATGGCTCCAATGTTACATAAACGGTAGCATTTTCGGCTGTACCATCCGTAGCATAAAGTGCATTGATTTCAGCATGCGGTTGGCCAGCACGTTCATGCCAGCCACTGCCTATTACTCGATTATTTTTAACAATGACACAACCTACCCGGGGATTTGGACTGGTTGTGTATAAACCTTTTTCTGCAAGCTTTAATGCTTGAGCCATAAAGGCATAATCAGTTGAGGAAAAAATTGGGGAATCTCCGAGCACAAATAGATCCTGAATGCACACACTACTTTAAACTGACGATCCTGGTCGTTATTGGAGCACTGGATTGGAGTTTCTTAAGAATCAATTTTAGTGTTGGTTCTGAACTTCTTTGATGACATCCTGAAAATCACCAACATCCTGAAAACTCTTGTACACAGAGGCAAAGCGTATATAAGCCACTTTATCAAGCTTATAAAGCTCCTGCATCACTAACTCGCCAATACTACGTGAAGATATTTCCCTTGCGCCTGAACTCAGCAACTTCTGAACAATACGATCAATGGCAGCATCCACATGTTCAGTTGGAACTGGACGCTTATGCAGCGCACGCATGAACCCAGTAAGAAGCTTGTTCCGACTGAATTCTGCACGAGTACCATTTTGCTTAACGACTTGTGGCAAACGTAGTTCTACTGTTTCATAGGTAGTAAAACGTTTGCCACAAGCTGTACAATGTCGGCGTCGACGAACACGATCCCCCTCTTCACTGACGCGTGAATTAATTACGCTGGTATCTTCAGCGTTACAGAAAGGACATCTCATTATTTAATATCAGTTAAGCTAATTAACTAATTAGCTTTTTACTATCTCAAAACAAATCTATAAAGACATCTTTAGGCAGCAGCCAAAAGATGCCTAACTACTTAAATACATCAATTTACGTAGACTGGATATTTTGCGCACAGCATCTGCGCTTCTTGCGCAACACGGGTCAGAACCGTTGAATCATTCGGGGAATCCAATACATCCGCAATTAAGTTTGCTAATTGCTCCGCTTCAATTTCTTTGAAACCACGTGTTGTTATTGCCGGAGTACCCAGTCGTATGCCGCTGGTTACAAAGGGCTTCTGAGGATCGTTTGGAATAGCGTTCTTGTTGACAGTAATATGGGCGATTTCCAAGGCTTCTTCAGCTTCCTTACCTGTTAAATTTTTAGCGCGAAGATCGACTAAAAACATATGGCAATCAGTTTGCCCAGAAACTATACGCAAACCACGATTCTGTAAGACCTTTGCCATAACCCGTGCATTCTCAATAACCTGTTCCTGATAATCTTTGAATTCCTTACTCGCCGCTTCTTTAAAAGCAACTGCCTTGGCCGCTATGACATGCATAAGTGGGCCACCCTGAATTTGAGGAAAAACTGCCGAATTAAGCGATTTCTCATACTCCTGCTTGGCCATAATAACGCCACCTCGAGGACCGCGCAGTGTTTTATGGGTAGTACTGGTAACAAAATCAGCAATCCCCACTGGATTAGGATAGAAGCCCGCAGCGATTAATCCCGCATAATGAGCCATATCTACAAATAAATAGGCGCCAACCTCATCAGCTATTTTACGAAAATGCTTCCAATTAATTATTCTTGCATATGAAGAAGCACCAGCAACAATCATCTTTGGTCGATGTTCATGCGCCAATCGTTCCACTTCTTGGTAGTCAATTTCTTCAGTTTCAGGATCAAGTCCATAAGTTACAGAATTGAAAATCTTACCACTTAGATTAACTGAAGCACCGTGAGTGAGATGCCCGCCATGTGCAAGAGACATCCCTAACAACGTATCACCAGGTTTTAATGCAGATAAATATACTGCCGCATTAGCCTGAGAACCGGAATGGGGTTGCACATTAACATATTCAGCATTAAATAACACTTTTAAACGATCAATAGCAAGCTGCTCCACTTTATCAACATACTTGCAACCACCATAATAACGTTTGCCGGGGTATCCCTCTGCATATTTATTAGTAAGAACTGATCCTTGTGCTTGGAGAACTGCGGGACTTGCATAATTTTCAGAAGCAATCAATTCAATATGATCTTCCTGTCGCTGCATTTCACCTTTAATTGCTTGCCACAAATCTGGATCGACACTTTCTATTGTTTTTTTATAGGAAAACATGACAGCATTTACTCTTTGAAAAATTTAGATATTTAAAATAATACATTCTACCATTTAGAATGGTAACAGCATATAAAGCAAAGCCACACAGATAATGAGTGCTCATCAAGTAAAACTACTAGAAAAGAAGATCATAAAGTCTTGAGCACACCAGAAAGTATTTGCAAATCCTCAAGCAAACACCTTAAAAGACAGCCTAAGATTTAAATAAAAATCAGCATAATGGCAGCGAGGAAAGTAAATTAAATTTTACTCTTTCTTTATATACTCAGAGTAAAATACTTTAACTTCATTCATGAAATTCTCCATTCAAAGAGCGTCAACTTTATCTTCTTCGAATTGAAGTATCACTTTTTCATCACTACTGATATCTACCGTTACTTTACCCCCATTGCAAAGTCGTCCAAAAAGCAATTCATCTGCTAACGCGCTACGTATCATGTCCTGAATAAGGCGTGCCATTGGGCGTGCACCCATCAGTGGATCAAAGCCGTGTTCAGCCAGGTAGTTACGCAAATTATCAGTGAAGACGGTTTCTACCTTTTTCTCATGTAATTGCGTCTCAAGCTGCATTAAAAACTTATCAGTAACACGTAAAATGATTTCTTTACTCAATGGCGCAAAAGAAATGATTGTATCTAATCGGTTACGAAATTCAGGAGTAAACAAGCGTTTAATTTCCGTCATTTCATCCCCTGTTCTGGCAGATTTGGCAAATCCGATAGTAGATTTGGTCAACGAATCAGCTCCAGCATTTGTCGTCATAATGATAATCACATTGCGGAAATCTGCCTTGCGTCCGTTATTATCTGTCAACGTACCGTGATCCATTACTTGGAGCAGAACATTGAATATATCTGGGTGCGCTTTTTCTATTTCATCAAGCAACAAAACTGCATGAGGTTGCTTAGTAATCGTTTCAGTAAGCAATCCTCCTTGCTCAAAACCGACATAGCCAGGAGGGGCGCCAATCAGTCTCGAGACTGCATGGCGTTCCATATACTCAGACATATCAAAACGATGCAAAGGCACACCCAGAATATAGGCAAGCTGACGCGCCACTTCAGTTTTTCCTACACCCGTTGGGCCAGAAAAAAGAAATGAGCCAATAGGCTTCTGCGGATTTCCCAAGCCGCTTCTAGACATTTTTATAGCTGCTGTAAGCGCATCAATGGCCGCATCTTGCCCGAAAACTATAGATTTCAGATCACGGTCGAGCGTTTTCAGTTTGTTACGATCATCGGTTGAAATACTTTGTGGAGGTATGCGAGCAATCTTGGCAATAATATCTTCGATCTCATGCTTACCGATAATTCTGCGCTGTTTTGATTTCGGTAAAATACGTTGTGCTGCACCTGCTTCGTCAATCACATCAATTGCTTTATCCGGCAAATGTCGATCACCAATGAAGCGAGCTGACAATTCCGCGGCAGCTGTTAACGCTCCTGCAGTATATTTGACATTATGATGCTTTTCATAACGAGATTTCAGACCGCGTAAAATAGCCACTGTCTCCTCGATACTTGGTTCAGAAACTTCAATCTTCTGAAAGCGTCGCGATAATGCATGATCTTTTTCAAAAATTCCTCGGTATTCGTTATAAGTGGTAGCACCAATACATTTTAGGCGACCCGCACTTAACATGGGTTTTAGCAAATTAGAAGCATCTAATGTGCCGCCAGATGCAGCTCCTGCACCGATTAAAGTATGAATTTCATCTATAAACAGAATAGCCTTTGGATTATCAACCAAATGTTTTAATACTGCTTTGAAGCGCTGCTCAAAATCGCCCCGATACTTTGTGCCTGCTAACAATGCACCCATATCTAGAGCATAAACCTGATGATATGCTAGTACCCCTGGCACCTCTCCTTCAGTAATTCTTCTAGCCAACCCCTCTGCGATGGCTGTTTTACCCACACCAGCTTCGCCCACCAGTAAAGGATTGTTCTTTCTGCGACGACATAAAATCTGTATAACACGTTCAACTTCTTTTTCACGCCCAATCAGAGGATCAATCCGATTCGTAAGTGCTAAATTGTTGAGATTAATGGTATAGCTCTCAAGCGTATTGGCTGAATTCTGTTGCTGTTCGTTATCATTTTCATCTTCAATCTTATGATCATTATTTTGTGATACCTTACAAATCTTATGCGAAATATAGTTCACCACATCCAATCGTGTTACGCCCTTCTGCTGAAGGAAATAAACTGCGTGAGAATCTTTTTCACCGAAAATCGCTACCAAAACATTAGCTCCGGTAACTTCCTTTTTCCCAGATGATTGAACATGCAATATTGCGCGTTGGATTACACGCTGAAAACCAAGGGTAGGTTGAGTGTCTACTTCTCCACTTCCGCTTACAATAGGTGTATGGCGATTAATATGATCCTGAAGTAAAGTTCGCAAATCCTCGATATCAATCGCGCAAGCAGTCAACACTTCTGAAGCACTAGGATTATCAAGCAAGGCGAGCAATAAATGTTCTACCGTGATGAATTCATGGCGCTTCTGGCGTGACTCGACGAATGCCATATGTAAGCTTACTTCTAACTCTTGTGCGATCATGTCAGTTTTTCTCCATAACACACATTAATGGGTGCTGATTCTGTCTAGAAAATTTATTTACCTGTTGGACTTTAGTCATTGCAATATCATTGGGATAAATACCGCAAATACCAACTCCTTCCGTATGAATCTTAAGCATAACTTGAGTTGCCTTTTCTTGACTCATAAAAAAGAATGTTTGCAACACAATCACTACAAAATCCATCGGAGTAAAATCATCATTTATTAACATAACTTTGTACAGGGGAGGTAACTTAATCTTATTTTTACTTTCTTCTAGCACTCCACTCTCACGATTTTTTGTCCCCATGATTCACCTACTTAATTTAAAAAAGAAAAGCGCGAGCAATAAAACAAATAATTTCTTTTTTAGTTTTTATTTTTATCATATTTGACGATTCCGACAAAATTTTCAAGCGCCTTAAACAAATCTTTCTATCTTTATTCCCAAACCAGCTTAAAACTTAAAATTTACACGATAAAATTCACACGATATCTTGACTTAAGTTTAAAATTTGCGTAAAACAGCAACTGGCGTTTGGCTTCAAGTTCTCTGCAGTACTGGTTAGAGCCGTTTGCGGTCTTGAAATTCAAATAGTATTAGGGTTTCCGGCCCAGTTTTTTTAATAGGAAGTAAAAATGGCAACAGGTACAGTAAAATGGTTCAATGACTCCAAAGGGTTCGGTTTTATAACTCCTGATGATGGTAGCGAAGATTTATTCGCTCATTTCTCAGCGATCAATATGACAGGTTTTAAAACTCTCAAGGAAGGCCAGAAAGTGAGCTTTGAAGTTACTCAAGGGCCCAAAGGAAAGCAAGCTTCAAACATTCAGTCTGCCTAAGATATTGCAACACTCATAGGTCATTCTTTTAAAGAAGTAGTTAGCAGTACAAAAACCAGCTAATTGCTTTTAGTTATCCTAAATACTCATCGCCAGTTTTGTGCTGGCGATGAGCAGTCGTCTGAATATAGTAAATTAAATATAATTTACTGGATCGCACTACATCTAGCCCATTCTTGCTATCATTGCATTTCCAAATCCAGAGCATGTCACTTCAGTTGCTCCATGCATTTGTCTCGCAAAATCATAAGTTACAATTTTATCTTGGACAGTTCTTTCCATCGCCTTAATAATCATATCTGCAGCTTCATTCCAGCCGATATGCCTTAACATCATTTCAGCTGAAAGAATAATTGATCCAGGATTGACCTGATCTTTGCCTGCATATTTAGGAGCAGTTCCATGCGTAGCCTCAAACATCGCAACTGAATTACTTAAATTTGCCCCGGGGGCAATACCAATTCCCCCTACCTGCGCGGCTAAAGCATCAGAAATGTAATCACCATTTAAATTTAAGGTAGCAATCACATCATATTCATCAGGACGCAATAAAATTTGCTGCAGGAAAGCATCGGCGATAACATCTTTTATTACAATCCCTCCCTTATCCTCAGGCAATTTCATCCACGGCCCTCCATTTAACAACTCAGCACCGAATTCTTTCATGGCCACGTTATAGCCCCAATTCTTGAAAGCTCCCTCGGTAAATTTCATAATGTTACCTTTATGTACCAAAGTTACCGATTTTCGTTCATTATCGATCGCATACTGTATTGCCTTCCGTACTAACCGCTCAGTTCCCTCTCTTGAGACAGGTTTGACACCAATACCAGAAGATTGAGGAAAGCGGATACTCTTTACCTGCATATCTTTTATCAGGAAATCGATTACTTTCTTCGCAGATGCTGATTCTGCTTCCCATTCTATTCCTGCATAAATATCTTCTGAATTCTCACGAAAAATAACCATATCGACTTTCTCTGGATTTTTTACCGGACTAGGCACACCTTCGAAATAACGAACAGGACGCAAGCAAACATATAAATCAAGCAATTGGCGTAGTGCAACATTAATAGAGCGGATACCTCCACTTACGGGTGTCGTCAAAGGACCTTTGATAGAAACTACATATTCAGTTGCAGCCTGTAATGTTTCATCTGGTAGCCAAACATTCTCACCATATAATCTGGTTGATTTCTCTCCAGCATAAATCTCCATCCAGAAAATTTTTCGCCTATCGCCATACACTTTATTCACTGCGGCATCCACAACTTTTATCATCACAGGCGTAATATCGATTCCTATTCCATCTCCCTCAATAAATGGAATAATTGGGTAATCCGGCACAATCAGCGAAAGATCCTTATTGACAAGGATTTTCTCGCCATTAGGGGGCACTTTTATATGTTGAAACATAAAATCTCCAATAAAATAACAGGTTACAGAAGAACATATTTTAATTTAATCTTGAATAAAGCTGGATAAATCAATAACAATACAGATACTTCCTTAATTGCTATTTGCCATTCATTCAATTCTTGTCTGATCAGCAGTACTAACTCGTAATATCATTTTATCCCCGGACTGAACAACTTCAACTCTACGCAAGAAATTCTGCCCAAGCAGACCCACTTTTCCCTGCATACCTATACCTACACTTAGTCCTTTTACCAAGATACCGCCCACCTTGATATCTTGCCCCGATACAATCTCACCCAAGAATTTACCGCCCGCAGCTGAAAAACTTGTGGGTCTACCGGCTGGCAAATTCGCCGCGCGCGCTAACTCATAGCTTACAGAAACCATACTTGCCCCGGTATCAACCATAAAATCAATAGGATATCCATTGATTTCTCCCTGAACATAATAATGCCCATCCCATGATCTAGAAATCATGACTTCGCTGTCCGCTAGGCCATCTTGAATCACAGCAATTTTGGGTGCTTGCAAATTCTCAAAAAATAAATAGGCTATGCCAAAAACAGTTAACCAGATCACCAAGGCGGTAACATGGCCCCAAGGAATATAACTACGCATCGTTAAATCATATATTTCTTAGATATAGAGCCCAGCCAAACAAAAGAACCATAAAAATAAGTAAATCCTTATTGCTAACTGACTTCCCATGTATTCACTGATCAGAAATATTACATTTTAAATCAAAATCTATTACTTTCTTTTTTACTTAGGCATTCGTCTTACTAGAATTTCTCTTGATTTTTATAATAAATGAATGAGCCAAATGATTTCTCTATAGTCAGCACTGCCAGGTAATTAGCAAGCTTTCATTGCTTGCCGAAAAATACGATAGAATGTAGCTTTTGAACTTTTATCGAGGGCCTTTTAATGTCAATGGCAGACCGCGATGGAGCAATCTGGTACGATGGAAAAATAATTCCTTGGCGAGATGCTACCACGCATGTACTTACTCATACTCTACATTATGGAATGGGCGTATTCGAAGGCCTACGTGCTTATCAAACAAGCAGGGGACCGGCTATTTTCCGTTTAGTTGAACATACTGATCGCCTGTTTAATTCAGCGCATATCTTCAGAATGGCTATCCCTTTTGACAAAGCTACACTGATGCAAGCGCAAAAAGAAGTAGTGAAACAAAATCACCTTGAATCTGGTTATATTCGCCCTATTATCTTTTACGGTGCAGAAGCAATGGGATTATCTGCCAAGAACTTATCTGTCCATGTCGCAATTGCTGCTTGGCCATGGGGTACTTATTTAGGGCCGGATAGCTTAGAAAATGGTATTCGTGTTAAAACCTCTTCATTTTGCCGTCACCATGTAAATATTAATATGTGTCGTGCCAAATCAGTAGCAACCTACACCAATTCCATCTTAGCGCACCAGGAAGTTGCGCAGGATGGTTATCAAGAAGCATTACTCTTAGATGTAGATGGATATGTTGCTGAGGGCTCAGGAGAAAATATTTTTATCATCAAACAGGGAAAGCTTTACACACCAGATTTGACTTCTTGCCTTGAAGGTATCACACGTAATTCAGTAATCGAGTTAGCACAAGAAATGAATATTCCTGTAATCGAGAAACGCATTACCAGAGATGAGGTTTACTGTGCGGATGAAGCTTTCTTTACAGGAACAGCAGCAGAGATCACCCCAATTCGAGAACTCGATAATCGCATCATTGGTAATGGCAAACGTGGACCAATTACTCAGCAACTGCAAGCTTTGTTTTTTGATTGTGTCAGCGGTAAAGCAACCAATCATACCGATTGGCTACATCATGTTTGACTTAGTTTAATGGAACACTTCATGGATAAACCAACTACCCTTAATCAACGACAAATTGAAATCACTGAAGATGATTTACCTTTGCATTGCCCAATACCGTCAATGCGACTATGGAATGGTCATCCACGTGTATTCTTACCTATTGAAGCTACCGGTGAAGCACTATGCCCTTATTGCGGCACGCTCTATATCTTGAAAGGCGGGGCGAAAGCAGCCCATCATTGAATCAAACGGAAATTATATTCCTGATCGATTAACAATCGAGATGCTGATGGTAAACTTCAAAAGATAATTTTTATTCTGATCTGCTTCTAACATCCTAATCTATCAAGCTATTACGTCATGAATAAAGTTCCAAACGAAATTTTTAAAGCATACGATATCCGAGGTATCGTAGACACCGCGCTAACCAACGACGTAGTTGAAATGATTGGTCACGCCATTGGTTCTGAGGCGCGTGAGCGTACACTCAATTCTATTGCGATTGGACGGGATGGCAGACTATCCAGCCCCTCCCTTGCTCGAGCATTGGCAGCAGGGCTACAAAAAAGCGGCATTCAAGTCATCGATGTGGGCATGGTGCCCACGCCGATCCTTTATTTCGCTGCACACGAGCTATGTAACTATAGCGGCGTAATGATCACCGGCAGTCATAACCCTCCGGATTACAATGGCCTAAAAATGGTTTTAGGTGGCGAGACGCTAGCAGCTGAGACAATTCAGGCATTACGTGCTCGCATAGAGAACAATAACCTGATGTATAGTAAGGGTAACTACAAAACGCACGATATTGCTCCAACCTATTTACAGCGCATTATCAGCGATGTCAAATTAGCTCGCCCAATAAAAATCGTTGTCGATTGTGGCAATGGGGTAACAGGAGCCTTTGCGCCGACCCTCTTTCGGAATATAGGTTGTGAAGTGATAGAGTTATTTTGCGATGTAGATGGGGCGTTTCCCAATCATCATCCCGATCCATCAGTACCCAAAAATCTGCAGGATGTCATTCACGCTTTAGCTACTACCGACGCAGAAATTGGTTTTGCATTTGACGGTGATGGCGATCGGCTTGGTTTGGTAACCAAAGATGGGTGCATTATCTATCCTGATCGCCAACTCATGTTATTTGCTGCAGATGTATTATCTCGAAACCCAGGCGGACAAATTATCTACGACGTTAAATGCACGCGCAATTTAGCAAAATGGATCGAGCAACATGGGGGCAAACCCGTCATGTGGAAAACCGGCCATTCATTCATTAAAGGGAAGCTAAAAGAAACTGGTGCGCTACTAGCTGGAGAAATGAGCGGTCACATTTTTTTCAAGGAACGCTGGTATGGGTTTGACGATGCACTTTATACAGCAGCAAGATTATTAGAGTTGCTGAGTAAGCAAAATAATATTAATGCTATCTTGCATGCTCTCCCAGATACCCTTAATACACCGGAATTACAAATCAAACTAAAGGAAGGAGAAAATCACGCCTTAATAGAACAGCTTCAGAAAAATGCACACTTTGATAACCCGGAACGAATAGTTACCATTGATGGATTAAGAGTTGAATACAAGGACGGATTTGGTTTGATACGCGCTTCGAATACAACCCCCGTTTTAGTTTTACGCTTTGAAGCTGATACTCCAGAAGCGATGCAACGAATACAGCATGACTTTCGTAATGTTATCCTGCAGTTTAAACCTAACGCTGTATTACCTTTCTAAAATCTGCAGGGTAGCAAAAGTTAAGTGGTATTAGGCACATTAATTATGCCTTCCTGAGTTGAGGTAAATTACTACCATAAAGGTTAATGAGGTTAATGGTGGCTGATAATTTTAAATAAAAACATAGAAACTTTTAAACGGATGCTTAGTAAAATTTTTTACTGCACTCGAAGTTACTTGTAAACCACTTGTCATTAACTCACTGGTCAGTGATAACCGTTTCTATATCAATCGGACTACGAGGGTAACCTCTAAATTATGCGCCAACCCAACCGATCAAGTTAGTCAGCTCTACAATGACATTCTACCCGTCAAGTTAAACTCAATCATTTTCTTCAGGTCAGCAGGTCAGCAGGTCAGCAATATGCTCCTACAAAAGAGGGGAACTTGATTTGTGAGTAATCATCAAATTGTCATGAAATTTTACTACCTGATTATAGTATTACCCCTACTCTTTCCTGCAAATATTTTCGCAGAAGACGATCTTCCAGATCTGGGTGATATCTCACAAACCACGATCACTCCTCGACAAGAACGACAGATCGGTTTAGAGATTATGCGACAAATTCGCGCAGATCCCAGTTATCTAAATGATGCCGAAATAGACGGTTATCTCAATAACCTAGGTAATAGGCTCATTTCATCATCAAATGAAGCAAAACCGGATCAATCATTCGAATTTTTTGCACTCCAGGATCCATCCATCAATGCATTTGCTTTGCCAGGCGGATTTATGGGTTTCAATAGTGGACTGATTATCGCAGCACAAAGTGAATCTGAATTAGCGGGCGTTATGGCACATGAAATTGCTCACGTCACCCAAAAACATTTAGCAAGAATGATTTCTGGACAGCAACATATCGGACTCATCACTACCATTGCTGCTCTTGCTCTAGCTATTCTCGCTTCCCGTTCTAATCCCCAGGCAGGGCAAGCTATTCTAGCCACGGCACAGGCTGGGGCTATTCAATCTCAATTGAACTTTACACGTAATCATGAAAAGGAAGCAGATCGAATCGGTTTTAATATATTGCATAAAGCAGGTTTTGATCCTCATGGGATGTCGGTTTTTTTTGAACGTTTGCAAAATGCTGGGCGATATTATGAAAACGGAGCCCCTTCTTATCTGAGAACGCACCCGCTCACTCATGAGCGGATAGCGGATATTGAGAATCGCACACGGGAATTTTCTTACCGGCAAGTTCCCGACAGTCTCGATTTCAACTTAGTTCGGGCTAAGCTGAAGGCCATTCTGGGGAATTCTACTGATACAGTAAAGGAATTTGATGCACGCATACAAGATAAGCGTTATGCAAATGAAATTGCAGAACGCTACGGCCTAATTTATGCATTGTTACGTGATAAGCAGTATAAGCGTGCAGACAAGGAATTAAACGAATTATACCGCATAATACAATCTGATCATTCTATCAGCTTACTTAAGAATCATTATTTGGGTAAGCCCGTTCGAGTTGAAAGTGAATATTTACAATCGGAGGTCATGATTGAAATACTTGCTGCACGAGTTAAACTAGCCAACAAGCAAATTAAAGATGCATTTAAAATTTACCAAACTGCATTAAATGCATATCCACAGCATCGCGCACTTATTTATGATTACATAACGGCTTTACTAAATCACCAAAATGCCCAGGTCGCCCTTGAATTCCTCAATAAGCAATCAAAAATTATTCTGGATGACATCAATCTTTATCGACTAGAAGCACAATGTTACTCTGCACTAGGAAACCATATGCTCCAACATCGTGCCCAAGCAGAAGTTTATATTCGAGAAGGAAAATATAAAGCTGCAATCGAGCAATTAGAGATTGCTTTACGTAAAGATAATGGTAATTTTTATCAATTATCCAGTGTAGAAGCACGCTTGAGACAGCTTAAGGAATTCGTTGCTGCTAATGAGAAAAAGTAGTAACCTCGCTAAGCCCTACCTACTAATACCTAAAATCAGCCACCAACTTACAATAATTCCTACTTAATAATTTCATTGTTCAAATAAGATTTAATTTGGCCCTCCTGAATGGCACGCTTTAATCTCAAAAATAAATCGATTATTTTATTAGTCATTCTAGTATCCGGCGCAATTTATGGATATACAAACAAAAAGCTAGAATCGGGAAAAGATGAGTATCGAACCAAAACAGTTGATCGTGGAGACATTGTTCAGATTATTTCGGCTAATGGCACAGTGACTCCTCTTGAGCTTGTCAATGTTGGTACACAAGTATCAGGTACCGTATCCAAAATATATGTTGATTTTAATGATCAGGTAAAAACAGGCCAGATATTGGCAGAACTTGATCCAGCTCTTCTGAAAGCGCAATTACAACAATCTGAGGCTAATTTTAAGAGCGCACAAGCAACCTTAAAAAATGTAACCAATAAAGTTACTCGTAGTCGTATTCTGTTACAAAAAGGATTTATTTCCAATGAAGCATTAGATGAAATTGAACAACAATTAGACATTGCACATGCTCAGGTAGCTATCAGCAAAGCTAACGTGGAACGTGATCGTGCTAATCTGAATTACAGTGTTATTAGATCACCGATTTCCGGGGTAGTTGTTGCACGTGATATAAACGTTGGGCAAACCGTTGCAGCTAGTTTCCAAACACCCATTCTGTTCCAGATTGCCCGTGATCTTCGACAAATGCAAATCAATATCAGTGTTGCTGAAGCTGACATTGGTCAGATATATGCTGATCAGGAAATTTCTTTTACAGTAGATGCGTTTCGGGAACGAGAATTCACTGCACATGTTAAACAAATACGATTGAATCCTACAATCCAGGAAAATGTTGTTACCTATAACGTAGTGGCAACTGTCATCAACGATGACGGTACTTTGTTACCAGGTATGACGGCAAATATTCGTTTCATAGTCAACCAAAAAAATGCTACCCTTCGTGTACCTAATGCAGCACTTCGTTACAAGCCAAAAAATGAGATGCCTGCCTCTAACCTGTCCCCTGTTAGTCGATCCCGTCAGCCCCTTCTCTATCGCCTCGAAAATAACGTACCTACCCCAATAAATGTAGTAACCGGAATTACTGATGGAAATTTCACTGAAATTATTTCGAGTGATCTAACAGAAGGAGATGAGGTCATTATCAGTGATGCAGCAGGCAAAAAGCAAAATGAATCATCCATGAGCAATTTTAGATTCAGGATGTTCTAGTGTCAGATAAAGACCTCACCCAAAATCAACCATTGATTCGGGTGGAGAATTTGTGCAAAGCTTATCAATTAGAGGGCCATGCAAATCAGCCGATTTGCCATCAGGTGCTGTTTGATATCAATCTTGAAATTCACTCCGGAGAATTTATTGCTATCATGGGGCAATCCGGCTCAGGAAAATCTACCTTGATGAATATACTGGGTTGTCTTGATACACCTACAAGCGGCAATTATTGGTTGGCAGGTCGCAATGTTGCATACCTCTCCAACGATGAGCTGGCACATGTGCGAAATCATAGTATAGGCTTCGTATTCCAAGGTTTTAATTTACTCAAGCGCATGACGGCACTGGATAATGTAGCTACACCATTACTGTATGCAGGCATGAATCGCAAAGAAAGCCGCAAGCATGCGTTAACATTATTACAACAGACCGGTCTGGGCCAATTTACGCTACATTATCCCAATCAACTTTCTGGAGGACAGCAACAGCGAGTAGCAATCAGTCGAGCATTAGTTAATCAACCACAGCTTATCCTGGCTGACGAGCCAACTGGCAATCTTGATTCACAAACCAGTCATGAAATCATGACATTATTCAAGCAGCTTAATGAGAATCAAGGCATATCGATTATTCTGGTAACGCATGAAGATGATATTGCCTCCTATGCCAACCGCCTCATTCGATTAAAAGATGGTCGCATTATCCAGGATAAAAATAAATGTACGCGTTAATTTATGTTATTTCATGATAATAAAATTCCAACTTCATCATGAATTTGCTGACCATTATCGGTGAAGCTTTCCAAGCCCTTCGGGTCAATCGCTTGCGTACCGGGCTTACCATGCTTGGTATGATCATTGGTGTTGCAGCAGTTGTATTAATGTTATCAATCGGGCAAGGAGCTCAAATCCAGATTAACAACACAATAGCTTCTATGGGAAGTCACCTTTTACTGGTGCTACCAGGTGCAACCTCCTCAGGTGGGCTACGATTTGGAAGCGGAACTGTAAAAACACTGACTGCGGGTGATGCACAAGCCATTGCGGAATTACCTTCAGTTGAAGCGGCTGCTCCCGTTGTTTCTGGAATCGCTCAACTTAACTATGGCGCAAATAACTGGAGTACAACGATAACAGGTACGACTCCAGATTATTTTTCTGTCGGTAATTGGCTTATAGAGAGTGGTTCGATATTTTCAGAAGCAGACTTACGCTCTGCTACTCGCGTTGCTGTCCTGGGAAAGGTAACCGCTGAGAATTTATTCGGAAACGAAGATCCTACGGGAAAAACATTTCGTATCGCTAACAAACCATTTTTGGTAGTGGGTGTCCTTGCAGCCAAGGGGCAGAGTCTTAGCGGGCGAGATCAGGATGACAATGTACTTATCCCACTTACCACTGCTCAACGTCAAATTCTAGGCAACCAATTTCCTGGATCAATTGGTCATATGCTAGTTCAAGGAAAATCCGCAGACATGATGGAAGAAGCAGAAATGGAAATTACTCGACTACTGCGGCAACGCCACCGTATATCTGACAGAATGGAAAATGATTTCACTGTACGGAACCTAACGGCTATAGCAGCTGTTGCAAGCACTACAGCAAAAGTAATGGCGTGGATGCTAGGAGCTATTGCCTCGATCTCACTGTTGGTTGGTGGTATTGGCATCATGAATATCATGCTGGTATCGGTTACGGAACGTACCCGCGAAATTGGGATTCGTATGGCAATAGGTGCCAGCCATCGCGCAATCCTCACGCAATTTTTATTGGAAGCTTTGATGATTTGTATTCTGGGCGGATTAACCGGTGCTGTGTTAGGTATCGGTAGCGCATGGATGATAAGTCAGATTGTAGATATGCCTGTCGTTATTACACTCAGCATGATTGGTTTAGCTTTTGCTTTTGTAGCTATTATTGGCATATTTTTTGGTTTCTATCCTGCTAATAAAGCAGCCTCATTAAAGCCAGTAGAAGCATTACGCTATGAATAAAATTACTTGCTATTAAAATTCTTCCATTAAGGTGGCTGAACCGCATAACGTTGTGAGCTTGTGAGCGCTTGTTTGACGTGTCGAGCATCGAGACCCTCACTCCCGAACACCTATTACCCTATAGGGTCACATTAAGGTTCTTTCAGTAGATTCCTGTCCTTCCATGACCATGCACTCAGGAGCAAGTAACCCTCGGTCATCGCCTTTTGATTCCGCTTGATTACACTAAATTACCATTGCTCTACATGTATCTCATCAGCAGGTGCTTTGATGGTCATCTAAGGCCTGTGATTTACGCTTAGTGAACAGCCAATCCATTATCCCCTCGATAGTATCTTTTATTATCAGTAGTAACACGGGCACAATATATGTAAAGTTTTGGTACTCAAAATTAATTATGAGTAACTACTATCAAAAAAAAACCGCTCTTAGTAGAGCGGTTTAAAATTTTGATCATTCTATCTAATCAAATTAATTATTTTTTTCCTTCGTCTTTGCCAGGCATTGATTCACGCTCCATCGAAGCGCTAGGTGGGTACTGTGCTGGTTTAGGTTCACCACAAGCAGTCAGTGCCAATGCCGCAAGTATTGCTACTAAGAGTGCAGATTTCATTTTCTTAATCTCCTATATAAACAAATATGATGAATTAATTATATTTAAATACCTCTTTGGCCATTCATATGTAGAATGACGGTATTCTTAATAGCAGAATTATAATGTACTGTCCAGTAAATTAAATAATAGGCTATTGAGCGTTGCGTGTTATAAAGCATATTGCAGCAGTTTGTTCTCATAATACTCCAAGTAAAAACAGCGTGATACATAAATCTAGGTGCAACTATTCCGTTTTTGCTATAAGAAGATCTGACATACTTGTTTTTTCTATCTTACTTATTCCCCTGGTTCAATTTTTCAAAGTTAACTTTGTTCGATCTCAATAATCCCTTAAAAATTACCATAGAGGCTTTGCCCCAAAACAGAAAGTTTATTCTCGAGAAGAATCAAAGCTAGATTTACGACGGTAATTATCTAGTCGTGCTAATTCAAAATGGATAAATGCTAATGCTGTTAATGTCGGAGCAAATAAATTCAGTATTGGTATAAATTGAACGAGACCAGTCAACAACCCTAAACCCCATAGCGATAATTTATTTGTAGTCAGCAAAATTTCTAATTCTTCCTTACTGGCGTGCTCTGATAATGCATCGTAGCTAAATAATCGCTGATTTAAATATGCTGCAGCCAGAAAAGACACTAATATTCCAACACCAACAAACCAAAAAGGTAAAGCAATACCCAGCAACACGATAAATACGATAATTGCAGAGATAATGTGAATTAGGCTACCCACAAGACTTCCCCCATTTTTTCGCTCAAGTAGTGGATAGTATCGCTTAGCAACAAAATCAATCAGTGATGACATGACAAACAGAGCAGTTATTATCATGGCTGTCACAATCACTAAAATAACAAGAATAATTACATTTAATATTCCCCCGATACTATCAGTAATCTTGAGTAGAACAGACTCATCAAACCAATTCTCCATAAAGGTAAATGGAATAAGTTCAGTAATCCATTCAATTGAAGGAGTCCAAATAAAAACACCAACTATTAGCCAGAATAAACTAGCTACCAAGAGAGGCCAAACTAGTATCCATAAAATTTTAAGGTTAAAAAGATTACGGAAAGCTAGTGAAAATGCATTAAAGATCTGTATCATGTAATATCAACTCTGAGAATTCAAAATTCTTTAAAAATATAAAAAATATCTGAGCCAAAGCCATTCAGTTATTTTTCATTTCTTGGAAATTAATTAAGGACATAAATATATTGCATGTAATACAATAGATATTAGAAAATATTTATTATATTCATCCAAGCTGAAATAGTTTGGTTAGATATCGTTAAATTATCAATAATCTCTATTAAAAAGGATTTTATCTTGAAAATAGATAATACGAATCCAACACAAGCAATTAGCATTAATAGTGATGAGCAAAAATATAATGACAAAACTACTTCTACTAAATCACCATATTTTTCTCAATCAAAAAATAATTTGCGCATTGATTCTTCTTTTATTTTATCGCATTCCATCGAAAATAATAATGAAATCGTAGATGCAGCTAAGGTGGCAAAGATTAGGCAGGCAATAATTGAAGGTCGTTTTAAAGTTAATTCTGAGGCAGTTGCTGACCGACTGTTAGAAACAGTAAAAGAGCTTATTCAATCCAAAAAAGATAATACATAATTTAAACACAAGCGTTATTTGACTGAATGTTTCTTCAATAAAATTAAACGTTACAGAAGAATATTCTATATGATATAAAAATGGCCAGAAATTATATAGGATGTATACGGTTTATCTCAGCATTGATTTTGCTTCATTTAAACGTCAACAGAACTTGGTAAATATTTTACGATAGCTTAAAGATTCAGCTCGAAGTTGAATTGATTAACCAGATTTTCGATTAGTGACTCAAATTTCTAATAGAAAGAGAGAGTATCAAAGTAAGTAATTGATCATTAATCAATTATGATTTATCCAGGACAAAATAGATAATCCTAAACAAAAACCTGGAGGAACTTGATTATCGCTCCCAAACTGCTTCAGCAAACAAGAAATCAACAGTAGTAGCTGGACTCTGACTTTATCAACAACTGAGTAAATGTGTTTCTTTCAACCTACCAGCCATTGGTAAAAACCACCTACCTCACGGCATTCGCATCTTGAACAATTTATCTGCTTAAATATACGTATACGCCAAATTAAAAAATCTAACCAAAGCGCCCTGTAATATAGTCTTCTGTTTGCTTATTCTTTGGTTTGATAAAAATAGTGTCTGTTGTATCAAATTCTATTAACTGACCTAGATACATATAAGCAGTATAATCAGAAACTCGAGCCGCTTGTTGCATATTATGAGTGACTATAAGTATAGTTACTTTATTTTTAAGATCAGCAATCAATTCTTCGATACTAGCAGTTGCAATTGGATCTAATGCCGAAGTAGGTTCATCAAATAATAATATTTCAGGATCAGTTGCAAGCGCCCTTGCAATACATAATCGCTGTTGTTGTCCGCCAGATAAGTTAAATGCAAGGTCATTCAGTCGGTCTTTGACTTCATCCCATAATGCTGCATTACGTAATGCATCTTCTACTTTTTCATCTAGCATGGCACGTTGTTTAACACCTCTCACTTTCAATCCATAAGCGACATTTTCATAGATCGATTTCGGAAAAGGGTTCGGCTTTTGAAATACCATACTGATACGCATTCTTACTTCGATCGGATCAACATGAGGAGAAAGAATATTCTCGTTATCTGGATAAAGAACTATATCACCTTCATACCGATTACCAGGATAAAGATCGTGCATTCTATTAAAGCATCGCAGAAAAGTAGATTTACCACAGCCTGATGGACCTATTAGTGCAGTTACCTGCTTCTCATGTAAAACCATATCAATATTTTTCAGCGCATTAAAGCTCCCATAGTAGAAATTCAAATTCTTAACTATTGATTTATATTGGTTAAGGGAGAGACTATTCACTTCAGATTCTACTAAACTATTTTTTACCATTTGATTTTTTTACGCATACGATAACGGAGATAAATAGCCAATGCATTCATCGCAAGTGTCATAACAACCAGAATCAATCCTGCTGCTGCCGCATTAAACTGAAATTCCTCTTCAGGTCGTGATACCCAATTAAACATTTGTATTGGCATCACTGTGAAAGGCGCTGTCAACCATTCAAATGATATAAATGGAAATTCACTTTTTATTGGTGAGGGGGGTAGAAACGCAATAAAAGTCAATGCACCAATTGTTATAATAGGTGCTGTTTCACCAATTGCCCGAGCTAAGCCAATGATGATACCTGTCAATATACCCGGAGCAGAATAAGGTAATAAATGATCAGCAACTGTTTCCCACTTAGTGGCACCTAATGCATAAGAACCCTCACGAATTGCAACTGGAATAGATCGTATCGCCTCACGAGTTGCTACAATAACAATAGGTAAAATCAAAAGAGCCAGAGTTAATCCAGCAGCCAAAATACTCTGCCCCAGACCCAATTGATAAACAAACAGACCCAATGCTAATAAACCATAGATAATAGAAGGTACCCCTGCAAGATTGGTAACATTAATTTCTATTAGTTCCGTGAATAAATTTTTAGGTGCGTATTCTTCTAAATAAACTCCGGCTGCTACCCCAAGTGGTATAGCAGATATTGCTGTAACCAACATTACTAGCGTAGTTCCAACCCAAGCTGAAAGTATGCCTGCAGATTCTGGGCGACGCGAAGGAAATGATGTAAAAAATTCCCAGGATAAACGAGGCGCACCATCTATGAGCATTTGTGTAAATAAAGCTATAAATGTCAACAGAGCAATCATTAAAGCAAGCACACCCGCAATTAAAAACATCAAATCCCTACGTTTATGTCGCGCAATAACAACGCGTAGTTCTTCTAATTTCTTTTCATCACTCATAAACGCTGGTCAATCACAATAAAATTTTTCAAACATACTTAATAAAGCATTGGTTAATAATTGCATTAGATTTAATAGCATCAAGGCTTAACTTAAATATAATCTGAATTATTTTAGAATTGAGAACTATCTTTTTTAATATGTTTCACGATATCGCTTACGTAATAAATGACCAAGTATATTAAAAATCAATGTGATCAATAATAAAGTTAGTCCTGCTGCAAAAATAGTTTGATAGCCAATGCTACCATGCGGCAAATCACCTAAACTTACCTGAACAATATATGCGGTAATTGTTGCAGCCGGTTCCATTGGATTCCATGTTAAATTTGGTTGCATTCCAGCAGCTATAGCTACTACCATAGTTTCTCCAACTGCCCGAGAAATAGCTAAAATATAAGCAGCTGCTATGCCTGAGAAAGCTGCGGGCATTACAACTTTGATAGCTGTTTGAAATTTCGTAGCACCCATAGCATAAGATCCTTCCCGTAAATGCATAGGCACAGAACGCATAGCATCTTCAGTCATTGAGCTTACATATGGAATAATCATTATTCCCATTACTAATCCAGCAGACAACAAGCTAAATCCGGGTAGATCAGGAATAATTAACTGCAATAATGGTGTAACGAATAAGAGAGCGAAATAACCATAAACTATAGTAGGAATACCTCCTAGCAATTCAAGAAATGGTTTTGCAGTCTCTCGTACTGTATAAGATGCAAATTCAGAAAGATAAATAGCTATGGTTGTACCTAATGGAAGCGCCACTAGAAGCGCAATAACTGAACTCACCACTGTTCCTGAAACTAAGGGAAGGATACCATAGTGTGCATCATCAAATAATGGCGTCCATTGTGTGTCTGTAAGAAATTCCCAAATTGAAACATGCTGAAAAAATATGATCGATTCTTTTACCAGCATGAAAATAATAGAGAAGGTAATTAAAATCGAAAAAAAAGCTGCTAAAAGCAGCAACAGTTCTATAAATTTTTCTTTTAAATGACGCCTATAGCTATACCGAAGATTACCAGTTGATCTGTCTTTCTTCTCCCATGTACTCTTTACATTTTTGGAATACATATTAATTTTCTGTACAAATTTAATTTGTGTTTATTTTAAAATAAAAATCATTTCATTTTTATGACAAGCATTACATCAATATTAAGTATTGAAAAAATATTAAAATTAATTCTTTATTTTTATTAAGTATGATTAAATAATTTTATTTATTTAATGAATATCTTTCTATACCTAATCAATTCAGATATTGGCTTATATTAAATATATAAATATAGATCACAAACTAATTTCAATTCTAACTTCTCAAATTATTAGTTTATTCATGAAATATTTATGCTAACTATAGAAGTAAGTTAGATCCAGATAAATTTAGTTTTCGTTTTCGCAGAAAATGTTATTTATAGCTAATAAAAAAACCTTAAGCTATTAGCCATTTTCTACTGATAACTTAACTTCTTGCCAGGAATATGTAATCGTACTATGGAAGTTAATCAACCTATATTCCATCAACTATTGCTTAGTAAACAGAAAATTAATAAAGCATCCCACCACAGCTTACTACACTCATCAATCCATCGATTTTGAATCAACACTTCACTCAATAGAGTGAAGTGTTGATTTCATAAGAATTAAAATCCCTCAGCTTCTGTTTGACTCAAATACAACTAATCATCATCCTCATCAGCGGAGTCTTCTTCGGCAGAGTCTTCCCCTTTAGCTTCTTCACCACTGCCTTCTTCTTCGTCGTCTTCTTCCTCAGTATCTTCCTCGCCTTCCTCTGGCTTCAACACCATCTTGCCAGCCGCGCGACTCGCATTCAAATCAGTCATCGGAACTTCCGCATGGACTAGATTCTGATGACAATCTATACAGGTCGCACCCTCAGTTTGCATTTTCTTATGCTCAGCTTGAGCGCTCTCTCCTGGCGGCTGCGGATTTTTATGGCAGGTTTTGCAGGTGATGCTATCCCATTTCTTGAGGTTCATGCGCGCATCATGCGCCATGATGAGCCTGCGTTCATTAAATTTTTCCAGCGTGGAGTAATCATTAACCAGTTCAAGGTAGAGCTCTCTCGCACCATCCACAATATGAGTAGCAACTGCCAAATGAAAATTCTCAAAACCCTGAGGAATATGGCAATCCTTGCATCCAGGATTAACCCCCAGTGCGCCATAATGTGAGGATTGTTTCAATTCTTCTTGCGGATAGGTCATAGAGTGGCAGCTGGTACAGAATCCTTCTGTGGAAAGCGCTGCTTCCCCGCCGAATACGACTGCTACCAATACTATTCCCAGTAGTCCGCCAATCAACAGACTACCAATCGATCCTTTTTGTAGTGCGGTCATTATTCTTTTCCTTTTTTACAGTTTTATTCTTTTCCTTTTTCACCTACTTTGGCACTTGCCTGGAATTCATCGTGATACTTGAATTTAGGCTCGCCCTCGAAAGCACCATCCA
>NZ_FNPJ01000011.1 GCF_900107265.1 Nitrosomonas sp. Nm33
TCGAATATTGAGTGCGCTTCTTACTCATCGTCATTAAGCTCCTTTTTAATTTTGTCAGAGCTTAACAATCTGTACAGTTTTTGGGGACCACTTCAGATTGTTTTCTGGGAAATTCTCTTTAAGAATATCTATAGCCTTATTTAATTCACCTTCATTCTTATAACATTCTGAAATTATTTCAATAAGGCCATTATCTAATGGTTTCTCTTCTAAAGCTGCTTTAGCAATCTCTATTGCTTTTTCGTTATAATCCTCCCAGTGCAGAAATTTGCAAATAAGCTTAAGAACTTCTGAGTTGTTTTTATTTTTTTTGCTAATTCATCTAAATCGTGAAGACCTTCTTTATTGTTTATTTTGAAATTGATATAAGAAAGCGAAGCTTGGCATTTAAGCAATTCGACTCCAGATTTCTCACTCAAAGCTTTCTCAAGCTTTACTTTTGCTAATTTATAATCTTTGTTAATAAAATTATTTATCCAATCATCTGTTGATTCATTTTGTCTTTTGGTTGAATCTTCTGCTATATCCTTTTCGGTCACAGGTCTGATAAGACCTAATTTTTTAATCTGATTTCTTATCTGACTACATACAGCCCCAGATGCAGCCTGTAAGCTTCCATCTTCTCTATGAGGATTATATTTACCTGGTGTTATGCCAATTAAATCACTAGGTATGTGAATGTTAACTCCATCTGGAATAACAAAAAATACCCTATCTCTACCTAACTTTCCTATGAATAGCCCTAATTCAAATAAAACATTATCCCTAATCGTTTTGGAATTTTTTCCCCTCATCTTGATTTCATCATCAGGATGGAATACGAACACACCGAAATCAACAATATTTAATACTTGATCCAAAGACTCGATTGTAGTTTTTGATAATTCGAATACTCCCTGATCCCATACAGTTGCCTCTGCATCGTATGTTAAGTTCTGTTGTATTGCATATGCGACATTCAAACCCTCAACTGAAGAACCAATAAATATCTTTGGTTTCATACCAATCCTTCTGAAATTAATTTGCTGAATATTTACCCACTAAAGCATCTACGAACCATATTTAGAAAAATATGATACAAAGCTTGAATGAATTATTAGTTTTTATTGCAAGCTGCTAATTGTTAATGATAAATCTCTTGAGTTACTATTGCCATTTAGTAATACTAATTTTCAGAACCAAATCAATACTTGATAGTCTTAATAGATGGGGTTAAGCTTATTTTTATTACCACTGAGGAAATACTACAAATTGCCACAAAAACAGCATAGGTAATCACAGTATGGTTGATTTATTAGAAATAGCTGAAGGTTCAATTCTCGCCGCCTCTACCATTAACAAACACTAACCATTTATCTTTTCGGTTTTTTGTATCTTCTCCCGCGTGTCTGCGCTGGTTCTTAAGGGTTCTTGCATACTTCGAGGTTTCAAGAAATCCCATAAATTTGCTCATTTCTTCTCTCTTTGCACCATTTTTCTCTCTAGCGTCGCTGCCAAGAAATGTGTGAAGTCCACATAGAGTAAAATAATATTATTAAATATAAATAGCTTACAATCTTACTAATCAACTAGTTTTTTTCTTAGCATTGGTAGGCGAAGGAAACAGCTTGCTTATAGAAAATAGATGTGGTTAATAAATTAATAATTTTTATTAATATTTTAGAAATTACTGATTTGTTAACACCTGAGCGCAACTGGGCGCTCTAATTATGGAAATTGCGCTACTTTTTGGGCTTATTATTCTTAACGGCATTTTTGCCATGTCTGAAATTGCTCTTGTCATGGCTCGCAAGGCTCGTCTGCAAAAGCTCATCAATGCAGGCGATGGCGCTGCCAAAGCTGCTTTGGAACTAGGCAACGACCCTAATAAGTTTCTCTCCACCGTGCAAATCGGTATCACCTCGATTGGCGTCATGAATGGCATTATCGGTGAAGCAACATTAGCCGGACCTTTGAGTGCCTGGCTCACTACGCTAGGCATACCCTCGCCCCATGCCGGCTATCTGGCCACCGGCCTCGTGGTCGTGACCATCACCTACTTCTCTATCGTGCTGGGCGAACTCGTTCCTAAGCGTTTAGGGCAAATTAACCCCGAACCGCTTGCGCGGTTGGTGGCTCGTCCCATGATGTTACTTGCTACCCTAGTGAAGCCCTTTGTATTTCTGCTCTCGGCTTCAACGCAACTCTTATTGCGTCTGTTCGGTATTAAAGATACTGGTCGACAAGCGCTGACGGCGGAAGAACTGCATCTGATGCTGGAGGAAGGCTCCGAAGCGGGCATTATCGAGCAGCAAGAGCACCAAATGGTAAAAAACGTATTCCGCCTGGATGATCGCCAGATCGCATCGTTCATGGTGCCGCGCAGTGAAATCATCTATTTCGATGTCGAAGAAAGCCTGGAAGAAAATCTGCAACGTTTTGAGATGAGTCCGCATTCCCGCTTCCCGGTAGTGCGCGGTAACTGGAGCGATATCTTGGGAATAGCAAACGCACGCCAAATGCTGGCACAGACCTTACGTGGCGAAAAGCCGAATCTGATCGAAGGCTTGCAACCCGCCATCTTTATTCCGGAATCACTCACCGGTATGGAACTGCTCCAGGAATTCAAGAATTCCGGTGTGCAGATGGCCATAGTGGTGGATGAATATGGCGAGGTGCAAGGTATCGTCACGTTGCAAGATGTCATGGAAGCGATTGCCGGTGAATTCAAGCCGCACGCAATTGAAGAATCTTGGGCAGTACTGCGTGGTGACGGTTCGTGGTTACTTGATGGCCTGATTCCGATTCCTGAGCTTAAAGACCGGCTTGAGATGAATGCAGTGCCAGAAGAAGAGCGCGGCCGCTACCACACGTTAAGTGGCATGATCATGTTGCTTTTGGGAAAAATCCCACAAACTGGGGATCGGTGTGAGTGGGAAAAATGGACCTTTGAAATCGTCGATCTCGATGGTTTGCGTATCGATAAAGTCCTAGCAATGCCTAAAGCCGCTTTTGATAAAGAAAGTGATGCGGACAAGGCGGAACACCTTGAATTGTAATCCAATTTTTACAACTCACGTACCCTCGCACTATAGAAAAACGATCAAGCCATTCGCAAGGTAATCTGGACAACTGCACTCGAACGCGCCAATATCCTTTACCGCGCAACCCTACCAAACTTGCCACACTTTCGCCCCCACGCTCCTTTCAAGAGGCGAAACCCTTAAGCTTTTGCACACAATAGAATGACAAATCACAGCGTGCATGGCGCGTAAAAAATAGAGTACTTTGGCTAAATTTTGTTATTCAACCATGTCTACCCACGCCCTCCAGCAGCCTGCGATAACCCGCGACGGTAGCGTCGACTGAAAACTCGGCAGCACGTGCTCGTAGGCGTGCAGCATCCGGCGGAGCTGCCAAGGTCGCAAGCATTGCATCCGCCATCGCTTCAGGGTTTCCGATCGGCACCAGCGCACCATAGGTATCGTCCTGCAGGATCTCACGCGGGCCGTTCGGGCAATCGGTACTGATCACGGGGCAACTACTTGCCAACGCTTCGAGCAGCACGAGTGCAAACCCTTCCCATGCCGACGACAAGACGAATAGCGAGGCGTGACTCATCCAGGCGAAAGGATTGTCGACGAAGCCAGGCATGAGGACGTCGCCCTGCACGCCAAGCTGATGGCAAAGCGTATCGAGCACCTTGCGCTCGCTGCCCTCGCCCACAATGACCAGTCGCAGATCGCGTTCCTTGCGCGCAATGGCAAAGGCGCGGATAAGCGTAGGGAAATCCTTCTGGCGGTGCAAGCGCCCCACACCGAGAATGAGCGGACGTGAGCGGTCAGTAAGCCAGGGATGCTCGACCGGCATCTGACCGGCGCGAGCGACCGCTTCGGCATCGACAGGGTTATAGACCAGCGTAATCAGTTCCTCAGGAAGGTGTGCTGTCTGAGCCAAGTCCCGCGCGACTCCGCGAGATACAGCAGCGATTGCGTCGGCTTCCGGGTAGAAGCGTCGAATGAGTCCAGGGTAAGCCCGCCGGAAGAGACCGTGGCCGTGATGTGCCACGACTGACAGCGTATTATGCTCGCTGACCACCAGCCGAGCAGGAATACCAGCGGCAGCGCGCGCAATGATTGCCGCAAGATTGGACTGGGTTCCTGCTGCTAGAATAGCATCGGGTTTCGCGGTACGCAGATACTCGATAAACGCAGGCAGGCGCCAGAATATGTCTGGCTTCAGGGGGGTCAGAAGTGGCAACAGCTGGAGCGCGTCATGAGGACGCGCCTTGAGTAATGCAAGACTGCTGGTGAGTGCATTGCTGTGGGGCAGACATCGAATACTCACGCCTGGCGGTAGTTTGAATGTTGCTCCAACGCCATGGCCCGTCACGACCTCCACCTGAATACCGCTCTTCGCAAAAGCTTCAGCCAGCAGCAGAACGATGCGCTGCATTCCACCACCCTCGAGTGTGCGCACAATCAGTGCGAGCGAACGAATTGGCAGAGCCGCCATGATCGTCAACCTCCAGGGTCAACAAGTGGAACTTTAGCAGCAGCGCCTCGGCGTAGAAAAGATATAGACGCCCCTTCTCCCTGAGAATTGGGAGTTACCCTTGCTGCTAGCTGTCTCTGGGTGGTATAAGCTCTCACGTTTAAATCAAATAGTTATTAAAAGGAGGCTTCTCTGGAATAAACTATACTCCAGGTGAATTCAGATGTCGATGATACGCAGCATCATGGTTCAGCATTGAACAAAGCGGTCGATCAGCTCGTCCGAAATGGGCGTTTCTTGATTAATGCGACAGAGACGGCATCTTTGCCGCGAGTCACGTGCCTCCTTTCTCGGCACGACGGAATCGACGCCAGAGCAGGTATAGCGGTGTTCCAGCTAAGACAGTCGCGATTCCAACACCACCTTCTAACGGTCGTTCATAGAGCACGCTCCCAACGATGACAATTGACACAACCAGATAGAATACCGGGATAAACGGATAAAAAGGGGTACGATAAGGGCGGGGTAAGTCCGGTTCCCGTCGACGCAGAATCAGTACTGCTCCCACTGCGAGTGCGCTGAAAATTACCAGCGCGAAACCGCTATAAATCACCAGTTGCTCAAAACTTCCCGATAAAATCAGGGCTGAGGCCCAGAGGCTTTGTAGCAGAATGGCGTTGAGCGGGGCGCGTTGCCTGCCAGAGATGTTCGCAAAGACGGAGGGAATCAACTCGTCTTGTGCCATGGCATAGTAGACGCGTGATCCGACCCATACCATGGCGCTCACGGCTCCTGCGATCGAAAGGCACAGGATAGCAGTCACGAACCGGCTGGCTTCGAGACCCAGCATGGCTCGCGCAACTTTATCCGCAACGGGCAAGAGCGGCGGCGTGGCTAGCTCGGTCACTGGCAGAGCGTAGAAGTAGAATCCATTTAGCAAGAGATAAAGCAGAGCAACGAAGAGCGTGCCGCCAATCATCGTCCGGGGAATAGTGCGGGCAGGATCAGTGATCTCTCCCGCCAGATACGCCGCGGTATTCCAGCCAGAATAGGCATAGAGGACAAAGATCAACGACACGACATAGGATCCAATGGTGAGGGCAGGCTGAGTATTTGTGGGAGCAAGATGGGCCCAGTCGCCCGTCCCGAACATCAGCCCTGCTATCATGAATAAGAAAATAGCACCCACCTTCAGCACCGTCAGACTTCGCTGGAGAGCGCCTCCTGCCCCACCGCCAGCCAGGTGGAAGCCTGTGATAGACCAGAGAAGGGCTAAGGCTAAGGCGGTAGATAACGGGCCTCTCTCGTCATCAAGCGAAAAGAGTTGGAGGAAGTAGGCGGCAAAGCTCACTGCGCCTGCTGCAATGGCGGCGCTGAAACCGATGGTGAAAGACGTCCACCCACTGAGAAACCCGACGAACGGTCCATAGGCTCGGCGAAGATACGTATATTCTCCGCCGGCGACTGGAAAGGCTGCGCCCAGCTCACTATAGGAGAGGGCTCCTGCGAGCGCGATCAGCGCCCCTACCAGCCAAACTGAGAGGATCAACCCCGGATGGCCAAGGTCACGGGCCATGAAGCCGGTGGTGGTAAAGATGCCGGTACCGACAACGCTGCTGACAAGGACACAACTGGCCGTAAACCAGCCGATGTGACGGGGAAGTGTGGACGGATCTCGCTCCGATCTCTCCATCGGCACGGTCTACTCTTGTTGTCTCTCGCGCACCAGCGGGACAAACCGCACGAGCGTGATAATTTTGCGCTCATAACCTTTTGCAGTTCGGCGATGGATCTCCAAGGTCTGGTAATTACGGCCAACCGGTAGAATCAATCGTCCTCCAACGGCGAGTTGATCAAGCAGCGGTTGCGGTACATGATCGGATGCAGCGGTCACGATAATGGCGTCGAAAGGAGCTTCTTCCGGCCAGCCTCGATAGCCGTCGCCAACGCGTGTGTGGATGTTGCGGTAACCTAATTCTGCCAGTGTGCGCGCGGCCTTTGTCGCCAAGGGTTCGATGATTTCTATGGTAAAGACATCAGATACAATCTCAGCCAGAACCGCAGCTTGGTACCCTGAGCCGGTTCCTACTTCAAGCACCTTCTCGGGCACCTTCTTGGCTCCTTCTAATGCGAGCGCTTCGGTCATAAGCGCAACGAGAGAGGGTTGCGAGATAGTCTGGCCATGGTCAATCGGGAGAGGAATGTCATTATAGGCCATGGCAGAGTAGCGGGAGGGAACGAACTTATGGCGGGGAACACGGCGCATCGCGGCGAGGACCTTTGGATCCTTGATGCCATGGGAAATGATCTGTTCATCCACCATCTTGTCGCGTTCGGCTTGGCGCGTTGGATCTTTTAACAGCGAGCCGCCACGAGAAACCCCGCTGCACCCGGTAATAACAGCCAGGCAGAGGGTGAGTATGACGCTGGTCAGCCATAACGATGTCAACGCACGAACTGGAGAATTCATAAGAAATACAGAGTCCAGGTAATGAACTCTGACAGAATAAACAAGCCTGTGTCTAGAAAAATAAAAATCATTTTCTATTAAAGCAAAATATAAATAAAGCCAAATATGTAGGCACCTATTCTGTTAAACGATTCCAAAAAATCCTCTCTTTTTCGCTTTAAGGAGCATAAAAAATCGGGTTATGGCTTCGAGGCAAACGAGCTCAATACCCTTTGCAGGAGATTGCGACGGTACATCATCATTCTCTTCTGATAGGATAGCTTTCTTTTTTTCTGACCGACGTAGTCAATCTACTGGCAGTTGGCATTCGATCCCGTTCTCCATACTCTTCATGAAAGCACTGACCGCATGGCCGCTGATGTCGATCCTCTGCATGCGGTTTTCTAGCGACAAGCCGAAACCGCCCCGTTCCTTTTCCGTGCCGTTGTGGGTGCATTGCAGTTTGAGCAAGTATGCCAATCCCGTGCAGATGCAGTGGTGATAGCGTTTAGCGCGCTTATCGCCTGAGGCGGATACCAACGCGTAGGCGTCGTTGAGGCCTTCCAGGGCGCAGGCTATCTCCACTGATACCTGCAGGGTCGGATGGTGCTCGATGTTCTCGTAGAAGCCCTGTTGAATTATCTGGTCGTGCATGCGGCAGACATAGTCAGTGATGTCCTGCTTGATTTCGGCGCTCTGAGTGTATTCGAACAAGAGACGGCAGGCTTGGGATTGCCAGTTGGCAAAGAAAACAAGTATATTCTCTGCAACGCGAGCATGCTGGAAGTACTGCCTATCATAATAGGAGAAGGCGCATTCCACGCTTTGCAAGTAGCGAGCATCCTTCAACTGCCGGTAGGTTTCCAGAAGGGCGAGCATGGCTTCGCCGGCGTACAGCTCTTCGCCCTCATCTGGCAGATCATGGAAGTACACTTTATATGAGCCATCTGACCTCTGCTGCCGCAGTATCCCCTGGGCAAGGGCGGAGATCTGCTGAATCCTGCGGGGTGGAGGGGCATGTAGCAGAGCCAGGATCATAAAGGCGCTATGTGCGATAGACGAAGGCTCCTCTAAACGAATGGGGGCGAGGATCAGGTATCCTTCGCGTTTCATGAGGCAATCACCGTAATGCTGCAACGAGTTCTCGATCAGTGGCCGGAGCTCATCCTTGTTGAGGAAATCGCTAAGCATTTCCACATCCCACACAGAGGCGATGTCCCGGATGGGGGATTTCTCATGGACGAAAGTATCGGTCTGGGGGAAGTAGAGGTATTCAAACATCCCCGTATCCGGATTAACCATGCTCCTATACCACCGGTACACGAGCTGTAAACGCTGCCTTAACAACTCTGCCGTTTTCATGGTTTATCTCTTTAGTCATCTAACTCGAATGTTGCATTAGAGTTGGAGGAGATCTTCTGTTTCTTTTCTTGCTCTAGATTTCTTATATAGACCTATATGGATATGGATTTCATCATCATATGGAATGATATGACCCCAGTCTTTAGCGAATTTCTCCGGATTACCAGCGCAGCCCAAGAGCTCGAATAGCTGATAGACCCAGCCCTGCTCAAAACCGAATCGATAGACATCGTCGATAGAATCGAAGATCATACGTTTGCGGATTTCGATAGAATCGGCTTCCTTAAATCCTAAATCAGTCAGCTTGCTCCTCAATTCTTCTGAGCTCTTGGGTATGTAGTGCTTAGCAGAGCTGGGACTTAATCCCAGTGACATTCCGAGTTTTTGTCCTTTAGGCCAGGAGCTGAGAAGAGACGACGCTATTGAGATATACCCATCCGGCTTAAGCAGCTGTGAGACCAGCGGCAGAAGCTTATCTATGGATACATATGACAAGAGAAAGTGAATAAAAACCAAATCAACTTTATGATGTATGAAATTCGACATACTCAGTGCGCTAGCCTGGACCGTCTGCATTGGAGGATACTTTTCTTTGGCAATTTCCAGCATCTTACGGGAAATATCGATTCCATATACTTCATCCAAGGATCCAAAAAAATTTTTTGCCAGCAGAATATTCTCACCCGTGCCAGTCCCTACATCGACAATCGAAGGAGAACTCAAAGGCAACTGTGAGAATTGAATTTCAATCTCATATTTAACGCGCTTAAAAATCCTACCGTAATCATTGTCATAACCCGCCGCTATCTGGTCGTAGATTTGGCTGTTCGCCGTTTCGTCTTCCTTTCTCTGGTATATACTGCTCGTCGCAATCTTAGCGAGATTCGTGATCGTACTGGGCTTAACTCTCATTATGAATTCCCTTTTATGAATTCCCTTTCAACAATCAAGAAACGGAAAGTCGCTCCCAAGAGCAGGGGAACGCTACGAAATCAGGAGCGACAACAACTCAGCAGCGCTCCTTTTAGCCTTCAATATCTTTCTTGAGATTACCAAAAACCCCCTGGAACTTAACGATGTTCTTTTGAACATTTCATTCAATCTTCAATATTTATCGTTCAGTATCACGCCGATGACTTCCCTGATCTTACCTTTGATTATTTTGCCTAAATTTTTTTGATCCTTTTATAGAATCTTTGTTCAGAAAATCACCTGATTATTAATTTAGTCATGGCCAGAGGATGAAATAATGTTTCTCATCGACAAATTGAATTATTACGCCTAAACTAAACTTGGCCAGCGTTGCAACGAATGGCTACGTATTAACTCTACGCAACTACTATTCGACTACTATTTCTCTTTGATCTAAAAAACGTCTAACTTTAAACATTGAAAGTCAAAGTCTCCGTCTAAAGTTGTAGTTTTTTACCTTTTGAGAGAAATAAACTGATTGAGAGACAATTTATCCGTTATTCAGAAATCCCAGATTGGCGGGACGGATATGTCAGAAAAAATGAATATCCAACGAACTCCAAAGGACTAGCTTAATTCATCCGCGAATCTCTGGAACGATTCGTATGCGCATGGTATCAGAGGGAGGAAATAACTTTTTCAGCAAACTGATAAAAAAACATTTTATTTGTACTCATACCCTGAAAAAACAAAGGAGCCTATTGGCTCCTTGTATTTTTTTCTGTGAGCGGGGAAATTACTTGGCCCGGCTGCGATATTCCAGCGTACGGGTATCAATTTCGATCTTGTCGCCGATTTCGCAGAATAACGGTACCGGCAATTCAAAGCCGGTGGCGATTTTAGCAGGCTTCATTACCTTGCCGGAGGTATCGCCCTTGACGGCGGGTTCGGTATAGGTGATTTCGCGTACTACCGAGTTGGGTAGTTCGACCGAAATGGCCTTATCATTGTAGAACACCACTTCGCAAGGCATGCCATCTTCCAGGAAATTGAGCGCATCGCTCATGGTTTCCGCTTCAACTTCATACTGGTTGTATTCAGCATCCATGAATACATACATGGGCTCGGCAAAGTAGGAATAGGTAACCTCCTTCTTATCCAGCACGACTATGTCGAATTTATCATCTGCTTTGTACACTGCCTCACTGGGTGATTCGGTAAGCAGATTCTTGAATTTCATTTTTACCACGGAAGAGTTGCGGCCGGATTTGGTAAATTCTGTTTTCAGAACGACCATAGGGCTATTGCCAACCATAAACACGTTACCTACACGAAGTTCCTGGGCTGTTTTCATCTAATAATTCTAGGGATAATAAATATTTATATTATACTCCGAGCACTTTTAAAAATTCAATTCTCATTATTATACGAGCCATGCTCACAGAGAATTACTCCTACATATCAAACACATAGCACACAAAAATTTTTCGTTCACATCTTACCCAGCTTAAAAATTTGAATTTTTAGAGGATATTTGATTCTTGCAAAAACTTACCAAGTTAGACGCGAGATCAGTGATTTTAGCAAGCTGCCCGGCCCAAGCCATAGCATGGTCTTGCAACACCGTGCGATGCTGCCAGAAATCATCCCAATCCAAGCGCCTACCGCTGTTCCAGTTATAGTAAAAAATGCGCAATGCGGCAGCGGCCTCTTTTGCTAATCCCTGGCAATAGCGGTCAAGAAAAGCATTGAGCTTGACCTGGTGCACGTTGTCCTGTTGCGGGTAGATTTGCCAGATTAATGGTCGTGCTGCCCACTGCGCTCGCACGAAGGAATCCTCGCCGCGCACGAAATTGCAGTCGCACGCCCATAGCAAGCGATCATAATCTTCCTGCGGCATAAAAGGGGTGACGTGCAAGACCAAATTGCCACGCTGCACGCTATCGCCTACTGCCAGGCTTGTTCGTCCAGCCCAGCTCGCTATCTGTTCTAATGCTTTGCCCTCTGGTAACAGGCAGCGTACCGCTGTGGTTGAAACCGCCCAAGCATCCAGCAGGTTTCCTATCGGCGCACTGTCATAACAAAACAGCGAAACGATGGTTTCGGGGGAAAGAGGAAAAGGTAGGCCAAATCGATCCCACAACTCTGCCAGATTGTGTTGCGATACATTCCGTTGCGCCAACAGTCCTTTCTCTCGGAGCAACCCACCATTAGCTGGAGTGAAGCCGGGGAAGAAGAAATATTTGGTCATCGGTAAGCGCGGATGTGGCGAAGGCAGGCCATGACAACCTTCCACCCATTGCTCCGCCGATAAGTATTCCAGATTGATCCATACCCGCTTTACTTCCTCTCCCCGTGCAGGAGAAGGTCTACCCCACACGTGGTTTGTGGACTGAAGTATGGAGGGGGCCATCGCCGCCATATAATTCTCCGGCAACTCGCAACCAAATGCCTCAATCACCACTTCAGCCGGCACCAAGTCAGGAAATGGCTCAATCCAGCGCCACACTTCTACTCCTCGACAATTTTGCACTTCCAGGGTGGCATCGACATCCGGGCAAATGCGCTGCAGGCTAGCTACATCATCTACCCACAGCCGCACTGCTATGCCATGCTCTGCTGCTAATTGCCGCGCCAATCGCCAGCACACACCGATATCGCCATAGTTATCTATGACACGACAAAAAACATCCCAGCGTACCATCAACTTTGTGTTTGATAAGGGGCTTGCAACACCTTGTATTTTTCTACTCCACCTGCTGTTTTTAGGTTGAAACAGTGCCTTTCACTTTTTTCATCAGCACGTGCACCCGCAGTAAGATCAAGCTGATACAGCCTTTGGATAAATCCAATTGCCCTGGCCGAAGATGCGATAAAGATGGGCATGTTTGATATAGCGGTGAAATAAACATCTTTTTCAACAACATGAATTTATCGATAACTTTATATGCTATCAAATACACCAATGAATGGTTCAAAAAAGTAACTTTTCTAATAAGATAGCGGAATATTCGAACGATTTTGCTATGCAGCAACCTTTATTCAAACAATAAATTGCTGTGAAATACCCTTGGAGATACTGAGCCCAAATACCTCTAAAATACAGTACCAGAGTCATTTCAACAGCGAACTTGGCATCAAGAGTTATGTAACTTTTTTATTTAAATGCAAACCCAATGAGCAAAGGAGAACATCATGAACGACACCTACGTTATAAGAAGGATGAGCAGAAAAGAGTTCGATTTCGCGATTGAATTAGCCGCATCTGAAGGCTGGAATCCTGGTTTGAATGATGGCGATTGTTTTTACGCAGCCGATAACAGCGGTTTTTTCTTAGGCTTACTTGACAATGAACCTATTGCCTGTTTGTCTGCAGTTAAATACAGCGATTCCTTTGGTTTTATTGGGCTTTATATTGTTAAAAAGTCGTATCGTGGCAAGGGTTATGGCAGCAAGATCATGAATGCGGGACTTGATTATCTTAAAGGTTGCAATATCGGGTTGGATGGTGTGCTTGCACAGCTGGATAATTATAAAAAATACGGTTTTCAGCAGGCATATCGCAATATTCGTTATCAAGGGCTAACAGGTGGTAAAGTTCCAAATAATTCAGGAATAATTAAACTTACAGATATTCCTTTTGAGCAGATTAATTTATACGATTCAGTATTTTTCCCCACTGATAGAGCTACATTTCTAAAATTGTGGCTTGCTCAACCAGATAGCGTAGCACTTGGCATTATTCAAGAAGACAAGCTGGTTGCCTGCGGAGTAATTCGCGCTTGCCGCGAGGGCTATAAAATTGGTCCACTGTTCGCAAATAGCCCAGAATTCGCTGAAACTTTATTTTTAGCACTCAATACAAATGTAAAAGCAGGGCAGCCCGTTTTTCTGGATATTATGGAAAAAAATCCCAATGCGCTTGCACTTGTTCAGCGCTATAAGATGCAACCAGTTTTTGAGACGGCAAGAATGTACACCCAGCAAACTCCTGCCTTAGATTCTGAGCGATTATACGGTGTAACCAGTTTCGAACTGGGTTAGTTTGCGTTATCCTAAAAACAGCAGTTGGATGGAGTGGAGCGTCATACGATGCACCCCGTAGCGGCTTCCCATTCTGGTGAATGGTAAAATTCAGAGAATGCCTCTATATGTCATGGATTTAACTCTCCAATCAAGCGGTCAGCTGCGGTTTTTAGAGTTATATGCCATCTAAGCGAGCTAACCTTTGACGTGATATACTTTGCCAGGGTAATTCAGTCAAGTAGTTTTTTCAGTTTCGCTTATTCAATTTTCACCTGGATTCCAGTAATTCAGAGTTATGTATGTAAATGATGTTTGCTGCACCACAAAGCAAAGTAATGGAGCTCACCTTTTCTGGTCTCATTTCCTCATCAGGAGTAGCGATTTATTCAGAGCTGCTTCATGACTTTTGGTTACTGTTTAGTTGTTCAAGTTTAGCGGAGAATCCGGCCAATGCGGCCCCTAGCCTTCGTTGATCTTGAAACCACTGGCACCACCGCCTCTGTCGACCGGATCACCGAAGTCGGCATCATCTTGGTTGATGGTTCGGACATTCAGGAATGGAGTTGTCTGATCAATCCGGAGACTCGAATCTCTGCATTTATCGAGAGGTTGACCGGAATTACGAACGAAATGGTAGCAGATGCCCCAACTTTTGCGGAAATTGCCCATCAAATATTCTGCATGCTGGAGGGTCGTCTTTTCGTTGCGCACAACGCCAGATTTGATTACGGATTTCTGAAACAATCATTTAAACGCGAAGGTTATGATTTCCAGGTAACGACGATCTGTACTGTTAAACTTTCCAGACGGCTATTCCCGGGCTACCCTAAGCACAATCTGGATTGTCTGATTGAACGGCATGGCTTAAAGGTAAACGGTCGTCACCGGGCACTGGCAGATGCGCAACTCATTCATCAGTTTTGGCAAAAGATTCAACAACAACTCCCTGCCAACCAAGTTACGGCTGCGATCAAAGCCTTATCTGGGCGCCCAAGCATACCGACCTATTTGAACGAACAGATGCTGGATAGCCTCCCTAAAGGTCCTGGGGTCTATCTATTCTACGGAGAGAATGAGCTACCACTCTATGTTGGCAAGTCAAAGAACCTTCGCCAACGGGTTCTTTCCCATTTCACCGGCGACGTTTCGTCAGCAAAAGAAATGAGCCTTTCGCAACAGGTACGGCGAATTGACTATATCGAGACAGCGGGCGAGATCGGTGCACTGCTCAAGGAGGTCGAGCTGGTGAAAAAGCTTCAACCGATGCATAACCGCAAGCTTCGGCACAATAATGAACTCTGTTCGATCTCGCTCAAGGAAACTGAAGCAGGATTGAATGTCAGCATAGCTTATGCGCATGATTTAGATTTTGGTCGGCAATCAAATCTTTATGGTCTATTCAAAAACTTACAAGCAGCCAACAAGGCACTGGCCGAACTGGCAGACGAGCATGGACTTTGTAAGGCAATCATTGGACTGGAGAAGGTTAAGGCTGGCAATCCCTGCTTCGCTCGGCAACTCAAAAAATGCCATGGTGCGTGTGTTGGAGAAGAACCGTTAGTTATGCATGCACTGCGCCTGATGGAAGCCCTGTCCAAACTACGCCTCCATGCCTGGCCATTCACCGGCCCCGCCTATCTCAAGGAAAATGATGATCTGATCGTAATAGATAACTGGGCTTATCTTGGCACTGCCAAAACAAAGGAAGAACTCTGGCAACTGTTGGACTCACCAAAACCTCAATTCGACAAAGACTCCTATCGAATATTACAGAAAGCCATAAGGTTATTGCAGCCTATTTATGATCCAGCCAAGTAAAGTTTCAGTTATAAGAGCCGTTATAAATTACTCAAGAGTCAATAGTTTCCTTACACTCCTTATAAAATTCGAAGCCCCACCGGATTGCTGTGGATCTGGTGGGGTTTTCTTATTGGAGCAACTTTCCAGAACTAAAAGAATCGCTGACCAAAATTCGCATTAACCTGTTTACCACTAGCATATGCTCACTTTTAAAGCGCTTAGAAAGAATCAGTCAGAAGAGCAGTGCCATCAGATGCATCAACTCGGGAATACTGGCAGTAATTCACAAGTTAACAATAACGAACAAAATGGAATTTATGCATGAGCCAGCTTTCTCAAGGATCATGCTTGAGAAGAATTGCAGGCTCATTTCCCTTAATGATTATTACCTTTACTGGTATTGGCAGTCATACTACTATCTTCTTTGCTCTGCTGGTCAATCGTATCTGGGCGCTCAGGACGTGTACGACCAGACTTTATGAGAAGTTGCTGATTGATGCCTGCACTACCACTCGTATCTACAGCTGCACCAGTATCAGTACCAAAAGATTGCGATTTGACATCAGGATTGGGAAAAGAAATAGAATCGATCAAATCGTTATTTGTTTGCTGGGGCGCTGTTAGATTGCTATTTTGAGAAAATAGGATGCCAAGCGCCATACCGGTTATGCCAAGTACAAACAAATAATTAATACCTTTCTGCAACTGCTGCTTTGATTTACGGCTGTTCAGATTATTAACTGATAGCATCTTCAACAGACTAACTACTATGACCAGTACCAATCCGGTCAATATCCAAATATTATCCAGATATTTCCAGAAATTAGAAGCTTCCATTTGCTGCCCTCTTTACTTCTTCGATCGCCTAATTTTGCCTGATTGAGGCACAATTACGATAAAGCAAAATAATTAACTATTTTTTAAAAATATTCTCATCTTACACTGAACGATAATTCTCGCCTTCAGAAAAATTACCCACTCCGAAGAACGGTCATTTCTTGTTATATTTGATAAAACTTAAGAGGAAAAGTTTGACAAAACTTTGTGCTTAGTGGTTTAGCTTAGCGATCAGCTGGCTATTTTATTGGTTCGGATAAATTAAGGTGCCAGTAGCAATACTGCCTCTACTGTAATCAGTAGAGGCAGCGTAACATGTGTTTAGGAGCTACAAATCCAGAATCAGACTATCAAGTTTCTTTCAGGTCAGGTATTGATTTTAAAGCCAATTTTCAATCTGCTTGCCTTCTCAGGAACGCGGGAATATCCATCGGATCGACACCTGATTGCTGCATTGCCGCTACCGTGGCACTGCTTCTCCTGCCGGTACGCATCACAGCCGGCTCCTCAATGTGCATAGTGGAGGTTCTGTCGTCTGTTCCAGTACGAGTATGGATAACGGTAAGAGGTCGGGTTTGGGTTTGAGTAACGCTTCCCAATCCAGTGGCGACGAGCGTTACACGCAAGTCATCGTTCATTCCTTCATCGATTACTGTTCCGACAATAACGGTCGCATCTTCAGCTGTCAGCTCTTTAACCGTATTCATTACTTCATGCACTTCACGCATTTTCATGCCTGAGTTGGCGGTGATATTCACCAATACCCCGCGCGCCCCTGATAGCGTTATTTCCTCCAGTAGCGGACTAGCGACTGCCTGCTCTGCTGCCATGCGTGCACGGTCGACTCCACTTGCCACAGCTGACCCCATCATGGCCATACCCATTTCCGACATGACGGTTTTAACGTCAGCAAAATCGACATTGACAAGCCCAGGGCAATTAATCACTTCGGCAATGCCCGCTACAGCACCGTACAGCACGTCATTGGCTGCCTTGAACGCGTCCAGCATACTGATATCGTTACCCAGCACCATCATCAGCTTATCATTGGGAATGACAATCAAAGAATCAACATGCTGTGCCAGGGCTTCCATGCCAGCTTGGGCTGTTTTCAGGCGTTTTCCTTCAAATGAGAAAGGTTTGCTGACCACGGCAACGGTAAGGATACCCATTTCCTTGGCTATTTGTGCTACCACCGGTGCAGCCCCTGTTCCGGTACCACCACCCATGCCGGCTGTTATAAATAGCATATCGGCACCTTGAATCAATTCCGCAATGCGGTCTCGATCTTCCAAAGCAGCTTCACGCCCGACTTCCGGATTGGCGCCCGCTCCCAATCCTCTGGTAATACCTGTACCGAGCTGAAGCAAAGTTGGGGCACGACTTCCTTTGAGCGCCTGCGCATCAGTATTAATGCAAATGAATTCAACCCCTTTTGTTTCATTCTGGATCATATGATCGACTGCATTACCACCACAACCTCCCACACCGATCACTTTAATGACTGCTTCCTGACTATCGGTATTCATGATTTCAAACATGATACTTCTCCTTTAGCATGTTAAATTTTGGACAACTTCGTTTTAATGCGCTGTTGACAACGCTATGCTCAAAAATTTTTCTGAAACCAACTTTTCATTCTTGCGAAGACCTGCTTAGCTGCCCCCCCTTGTAAATGATTGTGATGATGGAGCCTATGCTCCTCCATACCAGCCATAATTAAACCAATACCTGTGGAAAATCTGGGGGTTCGAACAACTTCCTCCAGGCTTCCTTTATAATCGGGTATCCCCAAGCGTACAGGCATATGAAATATTTCTTCACCCAGTTCTACCATTCCCTGCAAAGAGCTACTACCACCGGTAATGACAATTCCCGACGATAACAGCTGTTCAAAACCGCTACGGCGTAATTCAGCTTGTATCAACAAATAAAGCTCTTCTACGCGTGGCTCAATAACTTCTGCGAGCGTTTGCCTGGAAAGCTGGCGTGCTCCTCGATTACCTACGTCCGGCACTTCCACCACCTCACGCACATCAGCTAGCGTGCGTAAAGCACATCCATAACGACATTTGATATCTTCGGCATCTTTGGTCGGTGTCCTTAGCGCCATAGCAATATCATTCGTGATTTGATCGCCGGCAATTGGAATGACTGCAGTATGGCGAATTGCCCCATTGGTAAATACCGCGATATCAGTTGTCCCTCCCCCGATATCCACCAGGCACACACCTAAATCCTTTTCATCCTCAGTTAAAACGGCAATAGCCGAAGCAAGTGGTTGCAAAATCAAATCGCGTACTTCCAACCCACAACGATGAACGCATTTAATGATGTTTTGTGCAGCTGATACTGCGCCAGTTACTATATGCACCTTTACTTCAAGCCGTATCCCACTCATGCCAATAGGTTCTCGCACATCTTCCTGCCCATCGACAATAAATTCCTGATTAAGGATGTGCAGAATCTGCTGATCAGCTGGGATATTGACTGCTTTGGCAGTTTCCATCACTTTCTCCACATCCAGCGCCGATACTTCTTTATCCTTGATCGCGACCATACCGTGTGAATTGAACCCCCGAATATGACTGCCTGCAATTCCGGTATAAACCCCACTAACCTTACAGTCTGCCATCAATTCAACTTCTTCGAGTGCGCGCTGGATTGCAGTGACCGTTGTTTCAATGTTGACCACAACCCCTTTCTTCAATCCACGTGATAGATTACTCCCTAAGCCAATAATTTCAAAACCACCCTCAGGTTTTACTTCAGCAACAATGGCCACTATCTTTGAAGTGCCTATATCCAGACCAACGATCAGGTCTCTGCCTTCTTTGGCTTTATTCATTTAACATACCTCCCTGAGTTCACAACTTCTTCCCGGCACCGGTCTTACGCGGAACCTGTGGTATTGCTTCAGACAGTCGTATAGCAAATCCATTTGGATAACGCAAATCCACATAATCCAGAGGAATTGACTGATTCATGTTCACAATACTTTGGCTATAGACTGAAACATAACGCTTCAGCCGAGTTTCAATTTTTTCACGACCCAGTTTTAACAATGTTCCATTTCCCAGACGAACAAGCCAAGCATGCCGTGGTGATAACGTAATCTCTGCAACACTTTGCTTGATTGGCTCTAATAATTTGTTGAAAATCTCATATTGATCAATAATCACGAATACGCTTTCTTCGCTAGGACCGATAAAAACTGGCAATATTTGGTCAGTCGAGGCGCGAAATATTTCTCCTTGCCTATTCACTAACGCAGTATCGCCCCAGTACGCAAACGCGCTATGTTCTTCAAGCATCACTTTCAGTCCTGATGGCCAGGTGCGCTGAATCTTTGCTGCCCGCACCCATGGCAAATTTTTAAACGCCTCGCGTAATGCATCCAAATTAACTGTAAAAAAATTTCCTTTCACTTCATTTTGAACAATACTTTCAATCTCTTGGCGAGTGATATACCGCAGTTTAGTACTTTCCAATTGATTGGCACTCATTCCTTCCACACTAATTTCCCTTAATGTAAACAGGGGTAATTTTATCACCCTTGAACCAAGGACATAAATTGCAGCCAATATCACGCCTGTAAACATCATGTTGGCAAATAAATTCAGCATCCGATGATTATTCCACATAGGACAATGCCAAGATTTTTACGACCAAATCTTCAAACGAAATACCTGCAACTTTCGCGGCCATCGGCACAAGGCTATGATCAGTCATGCCTGGGGAAGTATTTGCTTCAAGAAAGAAAGGTTGATCATTTTTATCCAAGATTAAATCCACCCTGCCCCATCCTGCGCATCCCAAAATTCTGTGTGCCTGCAAAGCCTGCTCCTGTAGCTGATGACTTAGCTCATCTGGTAAGCCGCTTGGGCAAAAATAACGGGTATCATTAGCAAGATACTTGGCGTGGTAATCGTACAATTCTCCGGCTACTTCTATGCGGATCAGTGGCAACGGCGTCTCACCCAGAATTGCGGCGGTTAATTCCTTACCCTCAATAAACTGCTCTGCCAATACAATCGAGTCGTGCTGTGCTGCTAACTGATAAGCATTTGAAAAATCTTTCTTTGCCTTAATCTTGCTAAGACCTATCGTTGAACCTTCGCGTGCAGGCTTAATGATTAAAGGGAAATCAAGATAAGCTGCAACTTCATCAAAATCACTTTGAGCATCGATTATGAGGTAACGGGGCGTGCTGATTCCCACAGCCTGCCAGATCAATTTAGTGCGCCATTTATCCATTGCCAGTGCGCTCGCAAGAATACCACTGCCTGTATAAGGCAACCCCATCAGTTCCAACGCTCCCTGAACCGAGCCATCCTCTCCGTAACGACCATGCAATGCGATGAATGCCCGATTGAATCCTTGTTGCTGCAGTGCCTCCATAGGCTGATGAGCCGGATCGAAAGGATGCGCATCCACTCCTTTACTCAGCAGCGCCTTAAGTACTGCCGCGCCACTTTTAAGCGAAATTTCACGCTCTGCTGAACGCCCACCTAGCAGTACTGCAATTTTTCCAAAATCAGGCACACTCATTATCTATCATTCCCGACATCACCAATAATCCTAACTTCCTGAATCAATTCAATTCCTGTTTTTTTCTTCACGGTGTCGCGTATCATGTTAATAACCGCCTCGATATCCGTAGCAGTAGCGCCCCCATCATTGATGATAAAATTAGCATGCTTGCTTGAAACCATTGCTCCACCAACACGATAACCCTTGAGACCGGATACTTCGATCAAGCGTGCTGCATAATCACCAGTCGGGTTACGAAAGACCGAACCTGCATTAGGAAAATTCAAAGGTTGACTACTCATTCGTGCTGCTAGTAATGCTTTAATTTTTTGCCGAGAGTTGTCATGATCACCTTGTTGTAATCTGAACCAGCCACCGACAAACCATTCTTCATCGTTGACGCTATCGAATTCTTGTTGTAAAGCGATATGTCGATACCCGATAAGATAATCTTCTGGGTTCCGTTCATGTAGCTTACCTGCTCGATTGATCGTTTTGACCTTCTCAACAATTTGCCAAGTTTCTGCACCATAACATCCCGCATTCATTGCTAAGGCTCCCCCCACCGTCCCCGGAATTCCAGCTAGAAATTCCGCACCAGACAGGTGATATAAAGCTGCAAAACGTGCCAGCTTGGCGCAAGGCACTCCCGCCTCGGCATAAATTAAGTCACCTTCTTCATCTTGCTTGATCAGAAGCAAATCATTGAGCCGGGCATGCAATGCCACAACTACACCGCGAAGCCCCTCATCACGAACCAGCAAATTGCTTCCCAATCCAATCATATGAACCCGCTCGGCTCTGGGTAAATGGCGTAAAAATATGACAAGATCTTGCAGATCAGCCGGTAAGTAAAAATAATCTGCCACACCTCCAGCGCGCCAAGAAACGTGCTTTCTCATCGGTTCACGCACACGCAGCTCACCCCGTAGCAAACGGGTATCGATCACACCAATAAAATTATCCTGCTCTGAAATATTCATAGCTATCACACTCGACCGAGATGTTGATCGACTAAATTTTGTATGGCGCGATATCAGAGTGTTCATTGATTCATTCACCGATGACAGCAAATTTTTTCATAGCTTGCTTCACGCGGACAGCCACTTTCCCTATCGAGCCAGCACCCATGATCAATACGACATCCCCATCTGACACAACCCCATGGATCATTGCAGGAAGTTCATCCACGTTCTCGGTATAAATGGGTTCCAATTTTCCCAGTACTCTAATGGCACGGGCTAGTGATTTACTATCTGCAGCAATGATAGGATCCTCTCCTGCCGCATATACCTCGGTCAGCAGCAATAGATCAGCGCTGGATAATACTCTGACGAAATCTTCAAACACATCACGCGTACGAGTATATCGGTGGGGTTGAAAAACCAACACTAAGCGGCGCCCAGGGAATGCACCGCGCGCTGCCGCCATGGTTGCAGCAATCTCTACCGGATGGTGACCATAATCATCTATCAAGGTAAAACTACTTTGCCCAGCCAATTTGATCTCACCATAACGCTGGAAACGGCGCTCGACACCGCCGAACGTCGCCAGGGCGCGAACGATAGCAGCATCAGAGACACTGAGCTCATTACAAACTGCTATAGCTGCAAGCGCATTCTGGACGTTATGGATGCCTGGCAGATTGAGCATGATATTAATCTTGCGTGACGCACCATTTACACCTATACGTGCACAAAAATGCATTCTGCCGCTATCGTGACGAATATCGGACGCACTGATATGTGCACTCTCTGACAAGCCATAGGTTGTCACTGGCTTGGTAGTAGCCGACGTGATGTCGCGCACATTTTTATCATCGATACACAATACTGCCATGCCGTAAAAAGGTAAGTGCTCGATAAATTCGACAAATGTCTGTTTGAGCTTAGTGAAATCATGACCATAAGTAGCCATATGATCAGCATCGATATTAGTCACTACTGCCAGAATAGGCTTTAAATAAAGAAAAGAAGCATCAGACTCATCTGCTTCTACAACGATAAATTCCCCACTACCGAGTTTGGCATGGCTGCCCGCTGCTTCGAGCTTGCCACCAATCACGAAAGTCGGATCAAGTCCTGCTTCTGCCAGAATACTTGCAATGAGGCTGGTTGTAGTCGTTTTACCGTGGGTACCCGCTACAGCTATTCCTTGCCGTAAGCGTAATAACTCTGCCAGCATCATGGCACGGGGCACCACCGGAATACGACGTTCACGTGCGGCTGCAACTTCAGGATTGTCCGGCCTTACCGCGGTTGAAGTCACCACAACATCAGCAGATGCCACATTCTCCTTGGCATGGCCGATATGAACTATGGCGCCCAGCTTCTGCAAACGCTCAGTTGTCAGATTTTTGCTCAGATCTGAACCGCTTACCTGGTAGCCTTGATTAATCATGACTTCAGCGATCCCCCCCATCCCTGAGCCACCAATTCCAACAAAATGCATATGCCTAACCTTATGTTTCATCTAGCAGACGCCCCTATTCCCAGACAAGCTTCTGCGACCATTCTGGTTGCATCCGGTTTTGCCAGACTGCGTGCAAGTGTTGCCATTTCCAGCAATCTTTCACGAGTAAACTTCCTGATCAAATCTGCCAGAACCTCTGGATTCAATTTGTCTTGAGGCAGTAACAATGCAGCATTATGCTTGCTCAAAAATTGAGCATTAGCAGTTTGATGATCATCCACTGCAAAAGGATAGGGAATAAGAATACTGGCGACACCCACCACTGCTAGCTCAGATATGGTCAACGCACCAGCCCGACAGATGACCAGATCACATTCAGCATAACTTGCAGCCATATCTTCGATAAAAGATACCAAATTGCCCTCTACCCCACATTCAGCGTAATTCCTTTGTAATTCATCCAAATTATTTTTTCCTGCCTGATGCGTGATCCAAGGACGTTCATTTTCTGGAATTAACTTTAATGCCTTTGGTATGGTTGTATTGAGTATGCGGGCTCCCAAACTGCCCCCGATCACTAATAACTTGAGTTTTCCGCTACGACCAGCAAAACGTTGTTCAGGTACCGGCAGTCGCAAAATGTCATCTCGCACTGGATTTCCAGTCACCTGTACTTTCTCGCTTTTGCCTTTTATAGCAGCAGGAAAACCCAGCAAAATTTTGTCAGCAATTTTTGCGAGAATTCTGTTCGTAAGACCAGGAATTGCATTCTGTTCATGGATCAAGAGTGGTTTATTTAATAATGAAGCCATGATACCGCCCGGAAAAGCAGGATAGCCGCCCATTCCTAATACCACATCGGGTTGAGTGCGGATAATTATTCTGGCGCTCTGCCAGAAAGCCATTAACAAGCGCCATGGTAACCATAGCCGATTCATCGCTTTTTTCCCGCGCAAACCAGAAAATTCAATAAGTTCAATGTGATATCCATGCCGTGGTACCAGCGCTGCCTCCATCCCATTATGCGTGCCCAACCAGACGATATTCCAATCTAATGTTGTCATATGATCAGCCACCGCCAATCCTGGGAAAACATGACCACCTGTTCCACCAGCCATAATCATGATTGTTCGCGCCACTTTCACATCACTAGAATAGTTGCCCAGGTAATCACACGCTTAATCCTTTTATTTTTTGTCTGTTCTCCCAATCTACCCGCAGTAAAACAGCAAGTGCGATACAAGTAACGACGATACTACTTCCACCAAAACTCATAAGTGGTAGTGTCAATCCCTTAGTCGGTAACATCCCCATATTCACTCCCATATTGATAAAAGCTTGGAACCCCAGCCAGACTCCAATACCTTGTGCTACCAGGGCTGAGAAATAGTTTTCCAACATAGTTGCTGTGCGGCCGATAATAAATGCGCGCACAAGTATACAGGCAAACATCGCCATCACCGTTGCCACACCCACAAATCCTAATTCTTCAGCAAGCACAGCAAACATAAAATCAGTATGTGCTTCCGGCAAATAAAACAACTTTTCTACACTTCCACCCAACCCTACTCCAAGCCATTCACCTCGCCCAAACGCAATCAATGCATGGCTTAACTGATAACCCTTACCATAAGGATCAGCCCACGGATCCAGGAAGCCATCAATACGGCTACTACGATAACTTACTGATATAATTAATAAACTCAAGCAAGCGACGAGCAGTCCTGTCACTCCGACAAACAACTTAAGACTCATACCACCCATGAACATAATTGCAACTGCAATGCCGGTCACGACTACAAATGAGCCGTAATCGGGTTCCCGTAGTAACAAAAAACCTACTGCGGATATCAAAGCCAGGATAGGCAAAACACCTTTACGCCAGTTATCGAGGTAAGCTAATTTACGAACTACATAATCCGAAACATAGATCACCATCAAAAGCTTCATCAGCTCAGATGGCTGAAAATTGACTATTCCCAGTGAAATCCAACGCTGACTGCCATTAATTTCACGGCCAATTCCTGGAATCAATACCAGAATTAATAATATAGTCCCCACTAAAAACAGATGGGGGCAATATTCCCGCCATGCACGCATAGGAAATTGGAAAGCAAAAAATCCGATCACTAGGCCCAGAAACAAATAAATGCTATGGCGTATCAAATAATAGTACGAGCCACTTTCACCATATTCCGACTCAGCGATTGCGATTGATGCAGAATAAACCATGACCAACCCAAGGCTTAACAATACCAGTGCCGACCAAATCAGATAGTAGTCAAAATCGGTTGTTATTTCCTGGCGATTAACAGCGGGCTGGTCAATCATGGATCAATGACTCTCCTGATCAGAAAAAATAAATTTCTCCTCAATTTCTTTGACAGCAGCAATAAAAACCTCCGCCCGATGGATGTAATTTCTAAACATATCCAGACTGGCACAAGCTGGGGACAGCATTACCACATCACCTGGTTGTGCCAATAAAAAACTTATCCGTACTGCCTCGTCCATCGTTGCAGCATAATGAATTGAAGGTTGGCAATCACTGATCACTTCAGCGATCTTTTTGGCATCACGACCAAGCAATACCACTGCACGAGTAGAGTTAGCCACAGGTTGCTTTAAAGGAGAAAAATCTTGCCCCTTCCCATCACCCCCCGCAATTAGCACCGCGTTTTTTTGCATCCCACTCAACGCTGCAATAGCAGATCCCACATTAGTACTTTTGGAGTCATCATAAAAAGTAACATTATTGATCACAGCAATTTTTTGCATGCGATGAGGCAATCCCTTAAACTCACGCAAAGTTTTCAATAAGGGCTCATAGGGTAATGTGATAGCGCGACATAACGCCATCGCTGCCAACGCATTGGCAATGTTATGCATACCCGGAATCATCATCTCATTAGCTTTTAGTAAGTACATTCCTCCCTGAACCAGCCATAGATCTGCGCCACTTTGTAACAAGCCAAAATCCATATTTGAGATGGGTTCATCCAGACCAAAAGTCATTTGTTTTCTGCCAGGTAATGCCATGGCACACACAGTTTCATCATCCCGATTCAGAATTTGGACACTTTTCTTATCTCCGATAAACAGTCTTGCTTTGGCTGCTGCGTAGTCATGCATGCCAGCATAGCGATCGAAGTGATCTTCACTTAAATTGAGTACTGCTGCTGCATCAGCACCAAGATTTTGTGTTGTCTCCAATTGAAAACTGGAAAGCTCCAGCACCCAATACTGTGGCAATTTACCCAAATCCATGCGGCGCATCAGTGATTCCAATACTGCCGGACCAATATTACCCGCCACTTCAACATCCCATCCTGCATTTCTGACCATCTCACCCACCATCGTCGTGACAGTAGTCTTTCCATTCGAACCGGTAATGGCCAGAATTCTGGGTCTTGGTTGCTCAAGCTCTTCTAGTGCTTGGGCAAATAATTCAATATCTCCTACCACGGGAATATCGCGCTTCACAGCTTGTTGTACCAGCGGCTCAGCCAATGACACACCTGGGCTGATCGCAATGAGCTCAATATCATCAAATACTTCTGCTCTGAATGGTCCACTGTATATTTTTTCAACAGGAATCAACTGTTCCAGTGCTGCACGATTGGGAGGGGAGGTACGATTATCAGCAGCACGCACCTCTGCGCCTTGGCGAGTCAACCATTTCACCATAGATAGACCTGTTTCACCCATTCCCAAAACAAGCACTTTTTTATTACGCAAATTCATCGTAACTTCAATGTTGATAATCCCACTAACACTAAAACGATCGTCAGAATCCAGAATCTGACCACCACTTGATTCTCTTTCCATCCTTTCAATTCAAAATGATGATGAAGGGGTGCCATACGGAAGATACGCTTACCAAATAGCTTAAATGAAGCTACCTGTAACATCACAGACAAAGCTTCCATCACAAATACTCCCCCCATGATGACCAACACGATTTCCTGGCGAACAATCACGGTTATCACACCTAATGCTGCACCCAGTGCAAGCGCACCGACATCGCCCATAAATACTTCTGCCGGATAAGTGTTAAACCATAGAAATGCCAAACCAGCACCCGCAAGCGCACCACAAAAAACAGCCAGTTCACCTGCGTTAGGGATATAAGGAATACCCAGATATTTTGCAAAAACAACATGACCGGCTACATAGGCAAAAATCGCCAGAGCACCACTAATCATAACTGTCGGCATAATGGCAAGGCCATCCAGCCCATCTGTCAAATTTACTGCATTGCTCGTTCCCACAATAACGAGATAAGTCAGCAACACAAAGCCAAAGATACCTAGTGGAATCGCTACCTCTTTAAAAAATGGCACAATCATAGTAGTCTGTTCTGGAAGTTCAGCTATCGTGACGAGATACCATGCCACACAACACGCTATGACTGATTGCCAGAAAAACTTGGCTGAAGCAGACAGGCCTTTGGAATTACGATGGACTACTTTACGATAATCATCTACCCAGCCAATGACACCAAATCCCAAAGTAGTCAATAAAACGATCCAAATATACCGATTAGTCAGGTCTGCCCATAATAGCGTTGTAATAATAATCGAGACGAGTATCAGCGCTCCCCCCATTGTTGGCGTGCCCGCCTTAACAAGATGAGTTTGCGGACCGTCATCACGTACGGATTGGCCGATTTTATACGCCGTTAACTTGCGTATCATGGTTGGACCGACAATAAATGAAATTACCAAGGCGGTAAGTGCAGCCAACATCGTGCGTAAGGTAATATAATTAAAAACATTAAATGCACGAATATCCTGGGCAATCCATTGAGTGATTACTAATAGCATTTTTATCCTTAGAACAATACTGGTTGCTGATATTGCATTAATTACTTACTGCTATTTACTTTTTATCAAGAAACCATATAACATCAAGTCTCTAACTGTTTTATCACGCGTTCCATCTGCATGAAACGCGAGCCTTTTACCAGCATGTTAACGTTGATGTCCAATAACTTTTCCGCTTCTTCCAGTAAGGCATCCATACTTGAAAAATGACGGGCACCTCTACCAAATCCAACTGCAGCATGCTTGCTTAGATTACCCAAAGTAAGCAATTCATCTATTCCGACATGACTCGCTTCCACGCCAATCTGGAAATGAAAATCCGCCGCATTCGGACCTAGTTCTCCCATATCGCCAAGTATCAGCACTTTTTTTCCAGGTTCATTAGCGAGTACCGCAAGCGCCGCTCTCATTGACTCCGGGTTAGCGTTATATGTGTCATCAATCAAAGTTGCTTTGCGCAAGCCAGGTTTCTTTTGCAGACGCCCCTGCACGCCACGAAATGCTTGTAATCCTGCTGCAATCGTCTGTTTATCAATACCGACAGCAACCGCCGTCGCTGCTGCTGCCAAGGCATTGTAAATATTATGCTGACCGGGTACTTGTAATCGTATCTCCTCACTTCCGTCAGGAAGTTTCAGCACCCACCTACTTTTGGAAGAATCAGATTGGTAAAAAGCAGTTACTTGTGCAGAGCCATTCAAACCGAAATCAATGATGTGCCTGTTTTCTGCTAGTCTGCGCCATAATGAAGCATGATCATCATCTGCATTGATAATGGCCACACCCCTATCACTCAATCCCTCAAAGATTTCACCCTTGGCCCGCGCAACCGCTTCTACCGAACCAAGTCCTTCAATATGAGCTGCACCGGCATTCGTAATAACTGCTACAGTTGGTTTAGCCAGCCGGGTTAAATAAGCGATCTCCCCAGCGTGATTCATACCCATTTCGATCACGGCATATGCATGTTGCTCGCGCAACCTTAACAGCATTTGTGGCACACCAATATCATTGTTGAGGTTACCGATAGTTGCCAGCACTTTATCTGAAATCGAATTGATTTCATCGGTCTCAGCCATAATTGCCTTACGAAAAATGGAGGCAATCATTTCCTTGACAGTTGTCTTACCATTACTTCCAGTAACTGCCACGAGTGGCAATGAAAAACGCGTGCGCCAATAAGCTGATAATTGACCCAAACTTAATCGAGTATCAGAGACTTGTATCCAACCAAATCCTGATAGAGACCGTCCAATATCAGTCTTTTTTCCTACTAAGGCAGCAACTGCTCCTTGATCTCTTGCGCTGGCAATAAATTGATGACCATCGAATCTTTCGCCGGATAATGCCACAAATAGGTCACCATGCTTGATAGTTCGACTATCGGTGCTCACACCTGTGAATAAAACATTTTCACCATTCCACCCTGCGGCTAGGGCGCACGCAGCTTCTTGTACTGTCAACATCTCTGCGCCTGCAATTTCAGGTTGGCCAGGTCATGTAGTACTTGTTGCGCGATTTCACGATCATCAAACGGAAATTTTTGTCCATCGATTTCTTGATATGCTTCAGATCCTTTGCCAGCAATCAGCACTACATCACCTTTGCGCGCATTATGTATAGCCTGATAAATCGCTGATGTACGATCTTCTTCAATTGAGTAATTGTGATGTGAGATACCAGCTACTATCTCGTTTATGATGGCACGGGGATCTTCACTACGTGGATTATCGCTGGTAATGATGACTTCGTCAGCAAGCCTTGTGGTAATTTCACCTGCTAAAGGGCGTTTCCCCCGATCCCGATCACCCCCGCAACCAAATACACAGATCAGTTTCGGCTTTCTTAAATCGAATTTATTTCTAACTTGGCTGCTATAAACCGTTTCTCGCAATCCCATCAACACTTTCTCCAGAGCATCCGGAGTATGTGCATAATCAACGATTACCACGGGTTGATCGCCTCCGCCAAACCTCTCCATTCTACCCGCGATCGGTTTAATCTGTGATAATGCCGCTGCCGCCTCATGGAAACCAACTTCATTCGCAAGCATAGTAGCCAAGACAGCCAACAAATTTGAAGCATTAAATCTGCTCGTGACATGAGCTCTCAAATTTTCCCGTTGCCCTTCAAACTCAACATCAAACTCCAGTCCATCGATATTCGCCTTAAGGTTTCTTCCTCGCAATATCCTCAAATTTTGTGGGTATCTCCCCATATTGTCTGGTTGGTTAAATCCATATCCAATTACTTGCATATTTTTGTGTACAAGCTGTTGAGACAACTCCAAACCCAGTACATCATCTAGATTTAATACCGCGCATTTGAGTGTTGGCCAGAAAAATAATTTTGCTTTAGCGGCAGCATAGGCATCCATGCTGCCATGATAATCAAGATGATCACGTGATAAATTAGTAAACACTGCTACGGCAAACTCAGCACCATTAATTCGCCCCTGTACCAGACCATGGGATGAAACCTCCATCACCACACCCTCTGCACCATTTTGTAAAATCTTTGCCAATTCCGCTTGGAGCGACACTGCGTCTGGTGTCGTATTTACCGGCTGCTTTAGTGAGCCTAAGAATCCATTTCCTAACGTGCCAATAACTGCCGTTTTTTTCCCCAGGGTTGTCATTGCCTGAGCATACCAATGACTACATGAGGTTTTACCATTAGTGCCAGTAATGCCTACCAGCCCTAATTCTCGCGAGGGATATCCATAAACATGACTGGCAATCATCCCAGCCTTGGCTTGCAATCCTGATACAGCACAATTAGGTATTTTCCAAAGAGGATCCCATGTAAATTGATTCTTCTCCCAAATCACAGCATTGGCGCCTACTGCAATAGCCTGAGGAATATCTTTGCGTGCATCATATCTCTCACCGGCATAAGCAAGAAAGGTATCGCCTGGTTTCAACTTACGACTGTCTGCTGTTAAACGCTCCACTGGCACTCCAAGTTGACTGAGAAGTCTGGTTGCAAAATTTGCATCCGATTTCCTCATTGGTCCTGGTGTCATCCTTCACTCTCCAGCTTAACAGGCAAGGGAGAAGTTACAATATTGCCAAGCGCATCATGTGGAACACGCAATTGTCGCAAAGCACCCGACATCACTTGACTGAATAAGGGGGCTGCCACCGCCCCTCCGTAATATTGTCCCGCCGAAGGTTCATCAATCATGACTGCAACGACCAGACGAGGATTAGATACTGGCGCATAACCAACAAATGTAGAGATATATCGGTTTTTCGCATAACCTTTCATACCTTCCAATGGCTTATGCGCTGTTCCGGTTTTGCCAGCAACCCGATAGCCATTGACTCTGGCTTGTAATCCAGTACCGCCAGGCTGTACTACTGTCTCCAGCATTCTACTCATAGCCAGCGCCGTTTCACGTGAAATTACTTGCTGACCAACAGGTGGAGTATCCTGTTTCAATAGCGATATAGGTTTTAGCTCCCCGCTAGCAGCAAAGATAGTGTATGCGCGTGCTAATTGCATTAAATTGACTGATATTCCATGGCCATAGGACATAGTAGCCTGCTCGATTGGTCGCCACTTATGATAAGGACGCAGTCTACCGTTTACTTCTCCCGGAAAGTTTGCTCCCGTTGGCATACCAAAACCAGAACGACTCAGCATTTCCCACAATGTCTTAGGAGGTAACATCAAAGCAATTTTTGCTGCACCTACATTACTTGATTCCTGGATAACTTGTGATACGGAAATTGTTCCTTTATTACGGACATCACGTATGGTAGCGTTTCCTATCTTAAGGATACCTGGAGATGTATGAAACAACGTATCAGGATTAATCTTGCCTATCTCCATCGCAACAGCGACAGCAAATGGCTTTAGTGTCGAGCCCGGTTCGAAGACATCAACTAACGCCCGATTACGGGTTGTTCCAGGCCGTATACTTGATCGCTGGTTAGGGTTATATGAGGGATAATTGGCTAAGCTCAGCACTTCCCCTGTCTGTACATCCAGCACAATAACACTTCCCGCCTTAGCTTGATTAGCTTTAACTGCTCGCTTTAATTCTCGATGAGTAAGATACTGTATTTTACTATCAATCGATAATGCCAAATTTTCGCCAGGTCTGGGCGAGCGAATTTTCTCGACACTCTCTATGACGCGCCCGATACGGTCCTTGATTACGCGACGACTACCGTGCTCACCTGTAAGGATATCCTCCCATCCCAGCTCCACACCCTCCTGCCCCTTCCCATCTATGTCAGTAAAACCAAGAATGTGGGCAGCCACTTCACCTGTTGGATAATACCGATAAAATTCCCGCTTAACATATACACCGGCTATTTTCAAATTAGCTACACCAGACGCCATTTCCGGTGATAACTGTCTCCTTAGATAAACAAATCTCTTATCCTGATCAAGAACTCGCTTATGTAAGTCTGCCACATCCATTTCGAGCAATTGAGCTAATGCCTGTAATTGCTCCGGTGTAGCGTTTACTTTTTGCGGATCGGCCCAAACAGATTTTACTGGTGCACTGATCGCTAGTATCTCACCATGCCGGTCTGTTATTTTTCCCCGTTGCGCATTCAATTCCACGATACGACTGTAGCGTGATTGCCCTTGCTGTTGAAGAAAATCCTTATTCAGTCCTTGCAAGTAAATAGCGCGCCCTGCCAGTGCGACCAAACCCAACAGCAATAGCATTATCAGCAATCGTGAACGCCATAGAGGTAAAGCCAAAGACGATGCAGGATCGTGCCTCATGATCAAGGAAGCTCCTTAGAATAGGACCGATTTGAGGCATGATCGGGCAAAATAACCCGAATGCTTTGGGGTGCTGGCACAATCATGTCAAGTTTCCCTCTGGCAATTTTTTCAACATGTCCATGCATCGCCCATGTCCTCTGCTCAAGTAACAACTGATTCCATTCTATGGCCAATTGATCAGCCAACTCCTGCTCTTTCTCCAGCAATATAAAAAGCTTACGTGCCTCATGCTGCGAGGTGACGATGCCTAACCCACAAATAATAAGAATCACAGTCAGATAAATATTCAGTTTAATCATATAATTACCCATTAATCATGATTCTTTCTGCCACACGCATGACCGCGCTTCTCGCTCGCGGATTAACCGCTATTTCCTGTGCGCTCGGCCGCAATGCCTTACCTACTAATCGCAACCGCTGTTTACTTAACTCTTTCACTTCTTTATCACGCAAAGGAAGTTTGTGCGGCAACCTGTCTGAACTCGCTTCTGTGCGCATGAAACGTTTTACTATACGATCCTCGAGCGAATGAAAACTGATAACAACCAGCCGCCCTCCAGGATTTAATAGATCTACACATTGCGGCAAAGTTAACGACAATTCTTCAAGTTCTTGATTAAGATATATCCGTATCGCTTGAAAAGTGCGCGTCGCCGGATGCTGCTTACCCTCCCACTGATGCCCTCGCGTACGCACGACCGCTGCCACAATTTCGGCAAGTTGAATCGTGGTAGAAATGGGATGCTGTGCTCGGGCCATAACAATTGCTCTTGCAATCTGCTTAGCATACCGTTCTTCACCATAGCTTCTAATTACCTCTTCTAATTGTGATTCTGTAACAGAATTAAGCCACTCTGCTGCTGTTTCTCCACGGCTGGTATCCATCCGCATATCAAGCGGTCCTTCCGAGCGAAAACTAAATCCACGTGCGCTTTCATCCAATTGAGAAGATGACACCCCGAGATCCAGGAGCACACCATCTACCCGCTCCACTTTTAATGCGAGCAATTCATCTCGTATTTTGACGTAACTGCTGTGCCTTATACTGAATCGCTTATCATCAATCGTCTCTGCCGTTTTGATCGCAGCCAAATCTTTATCAAATGCAATCAAACGACCCTTTTTACCCAATCTGGATAAAATCAAACGACTATGTCCACCACGCCCAAATGTGCCATCTACATAAGCTCCATCTGTTTTGATTGCTAACGCATCAACGGCTTCATTTAGCAGAACTGGTAAATGCACAGCAATACCACAGCGTTACAATGAGAAACCTTCCAGCTCGGGCGGCATATTGCCATCTTTGTATACAAGCGCTGCCTCAATTTCTTGATTCCATTTTTCAGCATCCCACAACTCAAATTTTTCACCCTGACCAACCAATACAATATCCCTGATCAAACCGGCAAACTGGCGTAATGGCGTCACGACAAGTATCCGTCCAACACTATCCATCTCAACATCGCAGGCATTCCCCACGATAAGACGCTGCAAACTACGACTCTGAGGATTAAAACTAGAAAGACTATTCAGTTTTTTTTCTATGGGCTCCCAGGCAGGCTGGGGATAAATCAGTAAACACCTTGAGGGATCAGCAGTAATCACTAAATTTCCGGCACAACTGGATGACAACTCCTCACGGTACTTCGCAGGCACCGCAAATCTACCTTTGCTATCCAAGCACAGTTGTGTAACGCCACGAAACATGCCATCCCTTTATTTTTATTGGAAGCTCACGCTTTATTCCAAATATTTTCCACCATCTCCCACTTTAATACCCTTTATTCCACTTTTCGCCACTCTAATCAAAAAAATGAGGGCAGTCAAGTAGAAAAATATGCACTTTTCACTTTTGTGACAAAGACTTAAAAGGGGACAAGCAAGGCCTGCAAGGCCTTAAAAATAAATAAGATAAACGTGATTTTGAGGATAAATTGCCAATTAATATCGATGGCATATCATGTAAAATGAATAATTAGCCAATTGCTTTTAACTACCAAACGCAAATACCGCGAAGGATGGTTTTATTGAAGGAAGAACAACGTAAGGCGCCTACATTCTGGCAGCAAGCGATGGATGATTTAGCGAAAAGGGATCCCGTCATGCAACGACTTGTTAGTCAGTATAACGACTCAACACTTCATTCACGTGGAGACGCTTTTACTACCCTGGTTCGCGCCATTATTGGTCAGCAGATTTCAGTCAAAGCTGCAGCAAGTGTATGGCAGAAACTAGCTGACACCTTGTCCAAAATTACACCTGAGAGTCTGCACAGCATCGATCCAGGTACATTACGAGCATGCGGTCTATCTGCCAGGAAAATAAGTTATCTGCAAGATTTATCCTTGCGATTCATAAATGGTGGATACGACGAAACAGTTTGGCAAAAAATGAATGATGAGGCACTCATTGCTCACCTCATCCAGATAAAGGGTATTGGTCGCTGGACTGCAGAAATGTTTCTGATCTTTTACATGCAGCGACCAGATGTACTACCCTTAGCTGACATTGGATTGCAACGAGCTGTGAGTATTCACTACAACGCAAATCAACCAGTTGAGAAGAATAAATTACAGACAATTGCGACAAACTGGCGACCCTGGCGTTCGGTAGCAACCTGGTATCTCTGGCGCAGCCTTGATCCTATACCTGTTGATTATTAGGCAGATAGCGTTCCAAGAAACATAGATACAGAATTCATCACACATATTACTCCAGCTTGATTCTTGGATCCACCAGAGTATAGGATATATCGGTTAATATCAGACCTACGATATAAAGTAATGAGCCCAGAAACACCATGGCTCGCACTACAGCAAAATCCTGCGAATTGATTGCCTCGATGGTATAACTTCCCAATCCTGGTATGCCAAAAAATGATTCAGTAATCAGACTGCCAAGAAACAATAATGGAACCACTACCACCGCACCCGTGAAAATTGGAATCAGGGCATTCTTTAGCACATGCCTGAATAACACAATGCTTTCTGGCAAACCTTTGGCGCGTGCAGTTCGAACATACTCCTTATTCATTTCTTCCAGAAAAATTGTGCGATACCAGCGCACATTCGCTCCAGCACTACTCACCACCCCAATGATAACAGGTAATAGCAAAAACCTACCCGCATCCAGACCACTACCATAACCAGAAATAGGCACCAAATGCCATAACTTACTGACAAGAAATTGGCCGCCAATAATATAAAACAAACTTGAAATCGACATGAGCGCCACACACAATACGACACTCCAGAAATCTATATAAGTCATGCGAAAAAAAACCATAATCAGCGCAAAAGTAATATAAGTTAGCAATCCCAATAAAAATACTGGTAGCGCAATGGCCAGACTAGGCAGTATCCGTGATTTGATTTCATATGCAATATCGCGCCCATCATCAGCATGACCGAAATCAAATACAAACATTGCGACCGATTTTTCATAGAAAATGGTGCTTGTCAGTTTTGCAACTCCTTCAGCTTCCGTGTTATACAGCAAAGGCTTGTCATAACCATGTTCTTGTTTCCACTTTACAATTGCCTCATCAGTCACATGCTTAATTCCTAGATGCATCCGCGCCATATCATCAGGCGTATTAACTACAAAAAACAAGGTGAAAGTGATGAGATTAACCCCCACCAAAATTGGGATTGCATAGAGAATGCGTCTAATAATGTAATTAAGCATAGCGACTTAAGCATTACTCCAGTTTATGCAATTGCTCCCCTGAGCCCGACAGTTCGTTGTCTGCGACGATAGACAATGATTCCAGGAACAAGGCTTAAGGCAAGCACAGTTACCGCCGCTCCAATTGGCCATATCACCGGTTCATTCCATTCACGCCGCTTTTGCTCACGCAAAACAGGGTCAATACGTAAATATTTCATGTTGTTATAAGATAATTTATTGGTTTTTACATTTTTGTACCAGGCATGATATAAAGCATAATCTTTCGGGTGATACCCCCACAGCCAAGGTGCATCCTGGCGCAGGATCTCAACCATACGAGCGATGATTTGCTCCCGTTTTGGACTATCTTCCATCTTTTCCATCTGCTCGAACAATCGGTTATATTCGGCACTATCATAATTAGCAGCATTATTCCCGCTATTATTGCCAGCTTTACCCTGAGGACCATACAGTAGAAACAGAAAGTTTTCTGGATCAGGGTAATCTGCATTCCAACCCCACTCAAAAATCTGGGCATTACCCTTGCGTATCTTGTCCTGAAAGCGATTATAGTCAGTGCTCCGAACGATTAGCTGGATATTAATTTTTCTGAACTGTTTACGCATCCAGTCAAGTATTGATTTGTCATCGGCACTGCGCGCTGTCACATCGTAATACAATACAAGTGGTGTGCCAGTCTTACTATCTATTCCGTTAGGATAACCAGCCTCCGCCAACAACCTCTTTGCTTCTTCAATGGTTCTGCGTTGCGCCTTTCCATCTTGCCATTTATAGACAATTGAATTAATTCCCTCCTTGCCTTCTCGATAGCCCGTAATTCCGGGTGGAATAGGGCCCTGTGCAGGAATACCTCGACCATTGGCAAATATCGAGACATATTCTTCATAATCCACTGCTATTGAAATTGCTTGTCGTAATTTACGGGCAGACTTCTTTTCTTGCTCAGTACGGCCTCCCACAACCGGATCCAGCATATTGAATCCGATATAATAAGTAGAAGGCGCTACGGCTGTCTCCAATCGTATCCCTTGCGCCATCATTGCTTCAGTAACTGTTGCCTCGCCTTGCCCTGTGAATTGTACTGCTTGATCAAAACTGTCAGAACCGATCCCAGAAGCATCATAATAGCCTTGGAGAAATTTGTTCCAACGCGGAATATTTTCCTTCTCGCGACTAAATATAACCTTGTCTATGAAGGGAAGCGGTTTACCAGCATCTTCCAATAACCCCTTTTCTTCATCATCAGGCATACCTTCAGATGGAAAAAGCTCTACATGAAAATTTGGATTTCTTTCCAGGATCATGATTCTATTAGGATCATTCTCTGTAAGCATGTAAGGTCCAGTCCCTATAGGGTACCAATCCAGGGTTATATTTTTTTTTGCAAGCCCTGCTTGGGCGTAAAAGCGATCAGCCTCCCAGGGAATGGGTGAAAAAAATGGCATTGCCAACCAATACATGAATTGGGGATACTTACCTTTTATTTTGATACGATAAGTATAATCATCTACCTTCTCAACTCCTGTTAATGGAAAATTGCGCAAATCAAGGTGCGAATCCTTAGGAGTAGCACCAGCTTCCTTTCTCAATGTTTCGGCATATTCCCTCAGACCGACGATATAATCTGCCATTAAGCCAAATATGGGTGAATGCAGTCTTGGATGCGCCAGTCGTTTAATTTGATAAATATAATCTTCCGCCAACAATTCCCGTGTACTCATTTGAGAAAAATCAGCAAGCTTGAAAACTCTTTGTAAATCCTCTCGAGTCAGATCATGATAGAGAAACTCTCCCTGATCACCCCTAGCAAATGCCGGATGAGGTTGATAAAAGATACCCTGCTTAAGAGAAAGCTCATATACGGAATACGCAATGTCAGCGCTTTCATTATCAGTTGGTAAAAGATTCCCTTGCTCGTCAAAATATTGCACGACTGGCATTTTGTTTACTGTCTGCGGGATAAATGTAAACGGACGTTTCAAATAATGGTACTGCAAAGGAGGTTGGTATATCTGAGCAGTAAACAAAATTTCATTAGAGCTATATGATTGAACAGGATCAAGATGTTTGGGACGTTCAGCGAATGCATTGTAAAGAATATTTTTACCGGAATCACCGCTTGGATAGGGATTATTCCATATAGTCCCACTGCAGGCCGTCAGAAATAAAATCAAAACAATAAGTGGATTCATCCTGAGGAACCCTTTAAAAAAGAAACTAGAGATCTGGAATGGAAAAACATTTAATCATATCACTGTAGAGAAATGAATTTCAGCATAAGTATAGACGATGGGATACTGTATCCACATTATTCAGCTTATATTTCATGCTATTTTCGCAGAAGATGTAGAGTAGAAAATAAGATAAAGACAATCTATACCTTGCGGCAATCTGACTGTTTTCGCCACACTCCTCTTTATCATAATCCTTAGGTTATAATTCCAGATTCGACTAGGAGAAGAACATATTATGGGATTTCTAGACAATAAACGTATCCTCATCACCGGACTACTCAGCAATCGATCTATCGCTTATGGTATAGCCAAAGCCATGAAGCGCGAAGGGGCACAACTTGCCTTTACTTTTCAAGGAGAAGATATAAAGGATCGCGTTGCAAAACTGATTGGTGATTTTGACAGCCATTTGCTGTTTCGTTGCGATGTCAGAAATGATGAAGAAATTAATCAATGCTTTACAGATTTGGCCAAAGAGTGGGATGGATTGGATGGTATTGTACACTCTATCGCATTTGCGCCACGCGAAGCATTAGCAGGTGATTATCTTGAAAGCGTTAATCGTGAAGCATTCAATATTGCCCATGAAGTCAGCTCTTATAGCTTTGCGGCATTAGCAAAAGCTGGCTTGGCATTAATGGAAGGAAGAAATGCCGCACTTCTAACGCTCAGTTATCTGGGCGCTGTCCGCGTTATGCCAAGTTACAATGTAATGGGCCTGGCTAAAGCCAGTCTGGAAGCAAATGTGCGTTTTATGGCTTCCAGTCTAGGTAAAAAAGGTATACGCGTAAATGCAATCTCAGCGGGGCCGATTAAAACACTGGCGGCATCTGGCATAGCCAGTTTTGGTAAACTGCTGGGATATGCTGAGAAAGTTGCGCCATTACGAAGAAACGTTACAACTGAGGAAGTTGGTAATGTCGCTGCTTTTCTCTGTAGTGACTTAGCCAGCGGTATTACGGGCGAAATTACTTATGTTGATGCCGGATTTAATACAATCGCTTTTGATCTTGAGGAATAATAATCTATTACATTATCAATAGCTTTCTTCTCGGATTTTAACATCGTATCGCTGCCTGAGGCCAAGCTGATACGATGATAATTCCTCCTGAACAATCATCTGTTTTAACTGATTACTAAAAACTTGGTATTGAGCTTTATCCAAAGATACTGGTTCAATAACACGATTAATACGGATCAGATTAAAACTTCCGTCTGATCCCGTTATACCTGTATAAGCTGGTAATTTACCAATTTCTGTCTGGAAAATAGTACGCAAAGTATCTATCTCCATTCCTTGGGGTCGCATATAAGATACCTCTTTAGCATCACCCCATGAAACCAAGGCATCCTCACCAGCCTGTAATTGAGCTAGTTTGGCTCTGCCTTCTTGTTCAGCCAGTTCAGCAGCAAACTGTTTCTTAACGCGATCGATGATCTCATCTCTGACCACATCTAATGATTGAATCGCCGCTGATTTGTGCTCCAATACTCTGGCAGAAACTAAAGTATCAGACATGACTTCTATCGCTTCTGTATTGCGTTTATCGTTAATTACATCGTCTGAAAAAATTGCTTGCAGCAGTTTTTCATTAGTAACGATTGCAGGCTCCTTCGATTTTTTATCGATCCACCCACTTTGCTTTATTGGCAAGCCAAATTTTTCTGCAGCTGGCTGCAAAGAATCACTTTGCTCGTATACTATATTGCTGAAATCTTCCGCAATTTTACCAAAACTGCTTGCTGCCTTCTGGCGTTTCAAAATCTGCTCAATATCATCTCTTACTTCTTCCAAGGATGCTATCTTCGCTGGTTTTATTTCAGAAAGTCTAATGATATGAAAGCCAAAAGCTGTTTCAACAGGACCCCGAATTTCATTAGGCTGCATTTGAAATAGCTCATCTTCAAATTCCTTAACCAATATACCACGTCCTAAGAAACCTAAATCTCCTCCTACTTTTGCTGAGCCTTGATCTTCCGAATTCTCGCTTGCCAGTTCAGCAAATTTCTCTGGCTCTACTTTTAATTGCGCCAGTAAATTCTCCGCTTTATCGCGTGCCGTGGCTTTTTCATCATCAGAAGCTGTTGCAGGAACAGTAATTAAAATATGACTGGCTTTTCGCTGTTCTTCTTGACCGAACTCACTTTGATGTTCATCAAAATAATTTTTAATTTCATCTGCCGTAACTTCTTCTTGCTGAGTCAATTCTTCTAAAGACAATACCAAATATTCAATGCGCACTCGCTCGGGCAGAAGAAAATCTGTTTGATGATTATCATAGTAAGACTGTATTGCCGCCTCATCCGGGGTAATCTGCGATACGAAATGTTGTGGCTCAATCTTAACTTGATTTATTTCACGCTTCACTTCACTTAAGTGAGCTACATTCCGGGTTACAATGTCTGGAATCATTGCACTTCTGGTAATCGCTTCCAATAATTGCTGCTGCATAATCTCAGCTACCACACGTAATTCAAACATTGCTGGCGTCATTTCCTGACGGCGCAACAACTCTTCATAACGCTGATAAGAAAATTTTTGATCCTCGTGGAAAGCTGAAATATTCTGAATCTCGCGCGCTAATTGTGAATCCAAAACAGTTAATCCTACATTGGCTGCTTCGCGTTTTAGCAATTTTTTCTGAATCAAACTTTCTAATACTGCCAAGCGCATCTGAGGATTATCAAACATGGTACTGTCGAATTTATCCCCTAGCATATTACGCATGGTCTCATGTTGATTCCTAAGCGCTTGTTCAAATTCTCTTCGCGGAATCTCTTCACCTTCAACAACTGCGACATAGCTCTCTTGACCATCAGTACGATACGACTGCACACCCCAAAACATAAATGGCAACACAGCTAGTAACAGAATAACCTGAACGATGATCTTTTTTTGATGAACAAAATCAAACACAGCTAAAACCCAGTGAAGTAAAAAATGAGAAGGAAGGCTACACTAATATACTATTTTAAGCTCGCCCTTAATAAGAAGTTGGCGGAGTGGACGGGACTCGAACCCGCGACCCCCGGCGTGACAGGCCGGTATTCTAACCAACTGAACTACCACTCCTAACCTATAAAAAATCTAACTCTTGCTCGCTGATTGGTGGGTGCTGACGGGATCGAACCGCCGACATTCGCCTTGTAAGGGCGACGCTCTACCAGCTGAGCTAAGCACCCAACCTTGCTCTGTAAGATAACGCTTAGTTTACCGCATCTTTGAGTGCTTTACCAGCGGTGAATTTTGGTACTTTTGCCGCTTTGATTTTTATGACTTCTCCAGTACGGGGATTGCGACCAGTACGTGCAGCTCTTTTTCCTATTTTAAAGGTTCCAAAACCAACTAAGGTGACACTTTCATTCTTTTTAAGCGCAGATTTAATCGCAGATAGCGCACCATTTAATGCATCTCCTGCAGATGCTTTAGAAATACCAGCAGACTCTGCAATGGCATCGATAAGATCAGATTTGTTCATTTAATTCCCCTTGTGCGTTATTGGGTTAGTGGTAGTTAAATCACAAACAAAAAATTCTGCAAACGCCCTTATATCAAGCCTTTTGCGCCTGGTCAAGTCATTACCTTAAAATTTCTTTTTTTTTGGGTATTTTTATCCAGAAAATATAGAGACTATCTCTTAAGGACAGCACATAAGGCGCAAGGAGCCAAACTCGACAAAATCACATTTTAAAAAAAGAGATAATCACCGCCAGAATTTAAAATTTACTCAGCACCTATAGTGCATATTATAAGCACTATCAATCAAACTCTGTTCTCGGTTCACGTTCGAGAATTTTCTTAACTACCATTTCAGCAGGCACCCCATCATAAATAACACTACATACTGCTTGTGTCACGGGCATCTCGATCTTTAAGTGTCGACTCATTCGCTCCGCCTCTCGTGCAGTATGCACTCCTTCTGCTACATGACCGATTTTCTGTAAAATATCAGGCAGCAATTGGCCAGCAGCTAACAGCATCCCTACTTGGCGGTTACGCGACATGTCACCCGTGCAAGTTAAAATCAGATCACCAATGCCGGCTAATCCCATAAATGTCTCTCTGCAGCCACCCAATGCCACACCCAGACGCGTAATTTCTGCTAAACCACGTGTTATTAATGCTGCCCGTGCATTATTGCCCAGTTTTAATCCATCAGAAATCCCGGTGGCAATTGCAATAACATTCTTTATAGCTCCACCGGTTTCTACACCAACCACATCGTTGCTCGAATAAATACGTAAGCAAGTTGTGTGAATTTTACCAATAATATATTTAGAAAACTGATCGTCATCTGATGCTAATGTTAGTGCTGTAGGTAATCCTTGCGCTACTTCTTGTGCGAAGCTTGGGCCTGATAAAATACCACAGGGCGCTGTTTCAGAATAAACTTCCTGCACTATTTGATGAGGCAGCAACGCCGATTGCGCCTCAAACCCCTTACATCCAAGAATTATTGGCAATGCTTTACTTATTACTCTAATTTTTTGCAATAACTCACGCAATCCAGCAACAGGAACAGCAATCAGAATAAATTCAGCAGTTTTGACAGCAAGCTCAAGCTCTGATGTCAATTTCAAGGAATCAGGTAAAAATAAATCAGGAAGATAGCGTCGATTAACCCGCTGCGCTAAAAGCTCAGCCAACTGGTTCTGATCTCTCGTCCACAATGTGACCTGATGATTTACTGAAAGATTGATGGCTAGGGCTGTGCCCCAGGCACCTGCTCCTAATATGGCAATTTTCATAAGCCCCAGACCTGATTAGATCTGATATAACCAATCTGACCGTCACGATGACGTACTTTAACCCAGTCGGCAACATCGGAGCTTAACCATTCTATAACCACATTTTTTTGGGCCTGAAAAAGTAAGGGCGAATGAACATCTGGCGACTGATATACATCAGCTAATGGAGCAGTCACAATAACAAAGCGCTTATCACTTAGAAATTTTCTCTCTACCCACGCAACCCCACCACTACTATCGCGTACTTTCACCCATCCCTCAACTTTCGCTATTACTTTTAGCGGTAGATGAAGACTTACTACATATAATTTTTCAGCATTCAGCGAAGGAGCGTCATACATTATGACAGCATTCTCTGAGACAGAAAAAAATTCTGTTTCTGCAGCCACACTCCAACACGGGAAAATAAGCAAAAAAAACAGAAAGAAACTTTCGATCAAGCCCCTTCTTTGTAGCAAGTGAACCTCCTTTTAATGGACGCTTTCTGTTTCAGATGTTTTTTGAGTCATCTCGGTTTTTGATTCAGCCTGCTGCTTTTTCTGATGATAAATGACTTCAAAATTGACTGGATTAAGGATGACTGGAGGAAATCCTGCGCGCACCACCGTATCCGACACAGTTTCACGCAAATAAGGAAATAAAATATTTGGACATACGATCCCCAGTACAGGATCAATATCATTTCCCGGCACGTTACGTATCCGAAAGATCCCAGCCTGTTGAGCCTCAACCAAAAACATGGTTTTCTCCTTAATTCGAGAAGTAACAGTGATCGTCAACATAACTTCGTATATATCTCCCTCAATACATGTATCTTGAGTACTTAACTGTAAGTTAATCTCGGGAACCTCCCGATCAAGAAAAATATGCGGTGCATTTGGAATTTCAAGGGAAAGATCCTTGACATAAATTTTCTCAATGGCAAATACAGGTTGTTGCTCACTCATATTAGATTCTAATTGGAATAATTGATAATAAAGATTATTAAACGATAGAGCATCACTAAAAAATCAGGTTGATAACAGTTTTATGACTCCCCCTTGCTGATCGAGTCGCGCAAGATCATCATAGCCTCCTATGTGGGTTTCCCCAATATAGATTTGAGGTACGGTGCGTCGCCCAGTTTTTTTGATCATTTCAGTACGTTGATCGGGATGTAAATCAACTCTGATTTTATCAATTTCCTCAACACCTCTGGATCGCAGCAACTTCTCCGCCATCGCGCAATAAGGACAAAAACCTGATACATACATGACCACCTTTGCCATATTCACTTTCTACCCATTTTAGCGATCTTTTACCATTGGAAGATTTTCTCGTCGCCATGTATCGATACCACCGCTAAGATTGTAAACCTTCTTGAAGCCATTTTTACGTAAAACTGCACCAGCATGACCTGCACGTAGACCAGGTTGAAATATCACAACAATAGGTCTGTCCTTGAATTTCTCCAGTTCATGCCAGCGCTCCCCTATCCTCTCAACAAAAATATGTTTAGAATTCGGAGGATGACCTTCAGCATATTCACGATCATCCCTCACATCAAGGATTACCGCATCTTCGTAATTAATAAACCTGATTGCTCTCTGAGCATCTATTTCTTTAGCAGAATTGCGTGAAAGCATTGGCCATAACAACATACCGCCACTCATCATAGCAGCAACAATAAAAAAAACATTATCCTGTAAAAAGGTTGATTCCATATAAGTAAGCGCCCGCTCCAGTTTTCGTCATTCAGTTTTTAATAATTTGTTATTTTAGCAAAGTAGCATTCAAGAATCTCCATCTCTTAAAAAATCTAAAATCTGGCAGCGACGATAATAGCAAAATAATTCATCATGAAAACGCTGATAATCCACAGCATGCTTTACACAATTTTATCCTCAAGATTTTTATTAGAATTTGACTACATTAATAACCACTTAAGCAGAAATGGAATAATATTTTTATATGACTATAAAGTAATTTAATACAACAAAAAACAACGAAGATCACAGGGATATGCTGCGTTCTTTGTCAAAATATAATAAAATTGTGGTACATCAATCGCTTTTACAAACTACTCGCTTCTTCTTTTGAAGGTCAACATGAAAAAACTCGTTCTCCTGCGGCATGGAGAAAGCATTTGGAATAAAGAAAATCGCTTTACTGGCTGGACAGATGTAGATTTAACCCCAAGGGGACAGGAAGAAGCCAGATCTGCTGGTCGGCTCTTGCAAGAGAATGGATTTATTTTTGATGTAGCTTATACTTCAGTGCTAAAACGTGCCATTCGCACGCTTTGGATTACACTTGATCAAATGGATCAGATGTGGGTTCCAATTAATCTTAGTTGGCGATTAAATGAACGGCATTACGGCGCATTACAAGGGTTGAACAAAGCAGAAACAGCTACTCGTTATGGCGAAAAACAAGTCTTACTATGGCGGCGTGGCTACGATATTCAGCCTCCAACTCTTACAATTGATGATAAACGCTACCCCGGTTTTGATCCTCGCTATAGCAATGTATCCAAGCAGGATATTCCTCTGACTGAGAGTCTCAAAGATACAGTCACTAGATTTTTACCTTTTTGGATCCAAACTATTGCGCCGCAAATCAAAGCAGGGCAACGCGCAATTATCGTAGCGCACGGTAATTCCTTGCGAGCGCTCATTAAATATCTTGATAATATTTCAGATCAAGATATTCTTAACTATAACATACCTACTGGCGTTCCTCTGGTTTATGAGCTAGACGATAACTTAAAACCCATTCGCAACTACTATCTCGGTAACTTGGCTGAAATTGAAAAAGCCATATCAACTGTAGCAAACCAGACCAAAGCGGATGTTTAACTTAACGTATCTGGAAAATCGTGCACCCATAGACATTGTGCACGATATATCTGAAATAAATCATGTATTCCAATGGAAGTGATACACTGCGCAAAATCATTACGTTTTTTTTAGCTCTCATATGCACAGGCCAGCTTTATGCCAACCCCCAAGCCAGCAAAGACTTAAAGCAGTTACAAAATCGCATTAAAGCTTTACAAAAAGATCTGGCAAGCAAGGAAACATCTAAAACTGAAGCAGCAGATGCTTTACGCGAATCAGAGCGCACTATTAGCAAAACCAATCGAATATTGCTAATGCTTGCTCAACAGCTGATTGACGCCAATAACAGTCTTGATCAATTATTAGATCAATCTAAACAGATTCAAAGTGAAATTAAAATGCAGCAAGAGCAACTCGGTAAGATGCTTTACTATCAATACATAAACGGACAGCAAGATTACACGCAGTTGCTGCTCAAACAGCAAGATCCCAATCAAATAGCACGCAATCTTCATTACTATGGATACCTCAAGCGAGCACGCTCTGAAAATATTAATACCTTACGTACTCAGCTTGAACAATTGGACATATTAACTCACGAAAGCCACGCAAAAAAAGAAGAAATTGTAAAAATTCAAACTGAGCAAACTAAACGAAAGCAACAACTAGAACAAGAAAAAATCAAACGAGAAGAAATTCTAGCAAATCTTTCCGAAGAAATTACCCAGCAACAGCAAGAAATCAGCAAGCTCAAAAGTGATGAGCAGCGGTTGTCTAATCTAGTAAAAGAAATCGATAGACTGCTTAGCCAAAAAAAATCTACGCCCCCAGTCACGGATAAACCTTCCCAATCTTCGCTCCATAACAGCTTACTTCCTGATTCTTCTGCCAGCGGACATTCATTTGCATCACTCAAAGGCCAACTACGATTACCAATAAGAGGGGAACTTGTTAACCGTTTTGACAGTCCACGGCAGGAGGGAGGAATTAAATGGAAAGGATTATTTATTCGCTCCCAAAATGGCAATGAGGTGAAAGCAATAGCGAGCGGACAAGTTGTATTTGCCGATTGGTTGCGTGGATTTGGTAACCTTATGATTTTGGATCATGGCAACAACTATATGAGTCTTTATGGTTACAATGAAGCTATTTACAAACGTGTTGGCGATCAAGTTCGAAGTGGCGATACGATAGCCACTGTAGGAAACAGCGGTGGTCACCGTGAATCAGGTTTATACTTTGAATTGCGACACCAGGGTAAACCATTTGATCCGTTGACTTGGGTAAAAATAGAATGAAATTTATGGTAAAAATAGTAAAGTTGATAGGCGCGGAGAATATGTGATGCATAATTTTATGAAGAAACTCAGTTTAATCCTCTTGGGAGTTGCTGCTGGAGTAATGATCAGTCTCAACTTTTCCGCTGTAGCTGATAAAGCACTCAAAACGGAATTGCCTCCTCTCCCAATCGAAGAATTACGAGCCTTTACCCAGGTATTTGGTCGCATTAAAAGCGATTATGTCGAGCCAGTCGATGATAAGAAACTTATCACTGAAGCCATCAACGGCATGCTGGTTGGCTTGGATCCGCATTCTGCCTATTTGGACAGCGAAGAATATAAAGAACTGCAAATCGGCACCCAAGGTGAATTTGGTGGACTCGGCATCCAGGTTACCATGGAAGATGGCTTGGTCAAAGTCATTTCACCCATTGAAGACACGCCAGCATTTCGGGCTGGTATCAAAACAGGTGATCTGATCATCAAACTGGATGATACTGCAGTGAAAGGTATGACCCTTAACGAGGCGATCAAACGCATGCGTGGCAAACCTGATACCTCGATTACACTTACTATCGCTCGGGAAGGTGAAAATGAGCCGCTGGTATTCACATTGGTGCGCGCCATTATCAAAATTGAAAGCGTTAAAGCAAAATTAGTTGAACCTGGCTATGGTTATTTGCGAGTCACACAATTCCAGGAACATACAGGTGAAAATCTAGCTCAGGCAATTGAGAAGCTATTCAAGGAAAGCAAAATTCCCATGAAAGGGTTGGTGCTTGATTTAAGAAATGATCCCGGTGGATTACTCAACAGCGCTGTGGCCGTATCGGCAGCATTTCTTCCAACTAATGCGCTCGTCGTCTATACAGAGGGACGCACAAGCGATGCAAAAATGCGACTCATGGCCAGTCCTGAATATTATCTGCGTGGACCAGGTAAAGATTATTTGACAGGATTACCACCGGCAATTAAATCAGTGCCCATGATCACACTAGTAAACGGGGGTTCAGCTTCCGCCTCTGAAATTGTTGCAGGTGCGCTACAGGATCACAAACGCTCCATCGTCATGGGCACTCAGACATTTGGCAAAGGTTCAGTGCAGACTATCCTGCCCCTTGGCAACAATACCGCAATTAAGCTGACAACAGCCCGGTACTACACACCTAACGGACAATCCATTCAAGCTAAGGGCATCACGCCGGATATTATCGATGAAACGGATGATGCATCCCGGCAATTGCGTGAATCAGATCTTAGTCGGCATCTGCGTAGTAACAAAGTTGATGAAGTCATGAAAATTGATGCAGATTCACAGAAAGCCAATGGATCGGAAGATAAACCCAAAGACAAAAAATCTACCACTAAGAAAAGAACTACCCCTCTTGAGTTTGGTTCTAGTGATGATCTTTTGCTTACCAGAGCCATTCAGCATCTGAAAGATGGAGAAACAAAAAGAAAATCTACAAAAACTGCAAAGAAAAGTAGTTAATTCCTTAGCAATGCAATAGCTGAAAAGTGAGGTGGGAGGATCGTGAATGACAGTCAGCTATTGCGTTATAGTCGCCATATCTTGCTGCCTCAGATTGATGTAAGGGGACAAGAAAAGCTAACGCAATCATGTGTACTGATCGTTGGGGCAGGGGGACTGGGTTCTCCTGCTGCGCTTTATCTTGCTGCTAGTGGTATCGGAAAAATCGTTATCTGCGACAAAGATAACGTCGACCTAACCAATCTGCAAAGGCAAATCATCCACAACACCGACGCTATTGGTGAACCTAAAACGACTTCTGCCCGAAGGACTCTTCACCATATCAATCCAGAGGTCGAAATCATGACCTTACAAGAGCAGGTAACAGAAGAAATGCTGGTGCATCTGCTTTCTTCCGCTGATGCAGTAGTAGATGCCAGCGACAATTTTGCCACTCGTCATGCCATCAACCAGGCATGTATTATTCAAAGAAAACCTCTGATCTCAGGTGCTGTTGTGCGCTTTGACGGACAAGTCTCCGTATTTGACCTGCGTTATGCCGACAATCCCTGTTACCATTGTCTTTTTCCCCTTTCTGGCGAAGATAATGATCCCAATTGCGCTGTCATGGGTGTATTTGCGCCTTTAGCCGGAATCATCGGCTGTATGCAGGCAGCAGAAACAATCAAAGTTTTGCTGGGTATTGGCAAAACACTTAGCGGTCGTTTACTTTTACTCGACGGGCTGACAATGAAATGGCGAACAATCAACTTAAAAAAAGATCCTGCATGCGAAGCTTGCAGTCCCAGTGCAGCTGAAAAAAACAATGAAAGCTGGTAGATTAGCTTACAGTGCTCTACCACTCATTCATTTCAGGTCAAACTGCAGCGCTGCCAATCGTGCATAAAGTTCACTGGTTGCCACTAATTCCGCGTGCGTGCCTAGCGCTTCTAAACGTCCTTGATTAAGAACAGCGATCCTGTCCGCTGATTTGACAGTACTCAAGCGATGTGCAATTGCTATCGCGGTACGATGTGCCATCAACTGTGATAGCGCTTGCTGTATCCAATATTCACTTTCTGCATCCAACGCACTGGTCGCTTCAGATATTCTTCAGTTGTGATCCCGAGCGCCAGCGCGGTGGAAAAAGGAGATACTTCCAGGTAGATATTGAAATCTTCGGCTGGCACACCAAGCCGGTTGCGTGCCAGCAGTTCACAAAGAAAGTGGCTGCCACTGCGTGGCAATGTAGCTATGATGCAATCCATCTTTAATGACCTCTATAATGAACGGAGCCGATCTCAGTCGGAAAGAAAATCATGTATCCAAGCACGCAAATAGATGCCAAGTTTTATAGAATCGATCTTGCTGTACTGCTTCAGGATAGAAAGATATTTAGGTTTTTTCATGTTAACTGAATTTCGTTTGTACCACTCACTGGCATCGACTTGATGATTCTGAAAAACAACACTTGAAGAAGGCAGGGAGATACTCTCAACCCAATCAGCCCATTTTGTTTTGCAATCAATATAGCCATTAGAAAAAAAACCGAATGGGACGCCATATGCATACGCAACAATCGCGGCGTGCATAGCACCCGTTAGTACAAAATCAGCTTTCACGATTTTTGAAATTATTTCAATCAAATCCTGAAAATTTCTTGTTTCCGGTTGCAATAATTCATCACAACCAAATTCAACTGGAGAGTAATCTTTTCTCTTTGGGTCCAATATATGAGGAATAAGAATCTTCTTGCCATAGTTGATCCTTTGTTGTTGTACAACCAGTGGCAAAATTATTGCTGGATCACCAGTCACAGAAGTTTTTAAGCCAGCATTTTCTAATGCAACTTTTGTTAAAGGCCCCCTACAACCATAAATATCAGATTGCTTTACTAACTCAGGGGACAACTCTTCGCCACGATAGCCACAACCAATAAATACAGGCCTTCTCCCCTTTTTCAATAATGACTCGATAATTGGATCATAAAGCACTGAGCCGAGTAAGGCATACGCCTTGGAACGGTCTGAACATATTCGCTGCCATGCTTTAGTTTTATATAGATTGCACCCAATTAAATGCGATAAATGATCACCAAAGTTATGGTAATTCAATGAAGGTATCCATTCATAAATCGAACTATCGTGATCAGACAAGTGGCCTCCCGCAGAAACCTTCGTAGGTGAACGAAATGTTTGAAGTGTAGTGAGTCGCCATCAAGGTTATGGTGAGGTTGACTCGTGTTTGGTTGATAATGGAGACCTCTGCATAACTATGTTTTTAGAGTTTTTTTGTGTATGTGTTACCCATAAAATCAATCACTTAAAAATACTAAATTATCCAAAAAGGCAGTTATGCAGAGGTCTCTAATGGCTAAAACGCATGGAAACATAAAGTGGACATGCTTGTCAAGGCACGATCTCACAACCGGCTAGCAGCGAATTGAGTAATTTTAGAAAATCTTTAGAAATCTTTTTGCCGAATAAAAAGTTTACTGAAGCTCAATCTAAAAAATTCTTACGCAGATGTTCAAGCCGGGTGCTGGCCAAAAACCAGTTCAGCGGGCGCAGCAGCGCGCGAACACGCTTGCGCAACAAGCCTCTCCTTGCCATGACACGGCCGAGGAGGGGCAGATGCATGGCCATCTGTTGCAAGACTCTCATAGGGTCATGTTCCGGTCAACCAAGCTCGAAGAGTGAAGCGCGACCTTTCAGGCTTCTCAGGAATCCGGTATGGCAACAACGCGGCGCGATCGATGGCTTGCCCGGCCGGTATCAGTGAATCGTCGCCGAAATGAAACCTGGCCTGGAACTGCCGGATCGCCTCCTGCTTCGAGACCCCGGGAACTGCAAAGTGAACGAGGAAGAAATCGGTGGGCGAGGAGAAGTGATAGGGCCTGGTGTTGAAGGTTTCGTAGGGGACGATAGCGTACAGATCCCCCATGTCCTCACCCTGGATGAGATTCCACACGATCTTGTCCTGGTCGCCATTGGTGAACATGCCGTACTTTCCCTCGTCCCACCATGCTTTCACCTGGGATAGATCCGTGGTCAACACACGTTGGAAGAATTCGTGTGTTTCCCGCGTTGACCTGAAGAAGAAGTTGTCCCCCGCACGAAGGACAGAAACCTCGCCGTTTGCAGGAAAAGGCAACCAGTTTTTCATGGCTGCAGTCAGCACAGCGCAGGCGCAGAAAGCCATGCGCTAAAATGCCACATTCAAGAAACGCATCGAACTCGTCTTTGACAAAATCGGGCAAGCCCAAACCGGTTTCCGTCTCAACTTGTGCAAAGAAGGTCTCAATGTGTTCTTGTACCAATTGGTACAGGGTGGTCCCGGCCGGTGTCGCTCATAATGAATGCGTTTCCCAGCATCCGTGTGGTGAGCGGATGCGTGTAGATTCTCTTGTGGGTTGCGGTACGCAGCCGTTGACATGATCTCTGAGAGTGATGTTCGTGCTCAATGTATCGACTTCTCGGGCCAGGCCTTGAGCTGCTAATTCACTCTGACGAAAAAGGGCATCTATTTCCCCTTTTCGCTAGCGCTGCCAGCAATAAAACAAGTGGCAAGCCGAGCTCGGAATTCATCAATGAAGATAAGTTGGTGGAAGTAACGCCACAATCCAGCCTGCGCAAAAAATTGTTAACCAAAAACGAAAGAAAACGCGCAGACATGGATGCGAAATAAGCCTGCTCTCAGCATCGGAAAAATCGTTATCTGCGACAAAGATCACGTTGATCTTACCAATCTGCAAAGGCAAATCATTCATACTGCCGATGCGATCGGCTTACCCAAAACGACCTCTGCTCAAAAAATGCTTTATCAGATTAATCCAGAAATCGAGGTTCTGCCTTTACAGGGCAGGTAACTGAAGATATGCTGCTGCGCTTAATCCTTTGCGATGATGCAGTCGTCGACGCCAGCGACAACTTTGCCATCCGCCATGCACTCAATCAGGCGTGCATTCTCCATAAAAAATCCGCTCATTTCGGGCGCTGTCATACGCTTCGATGGGCAAGTTTCGGTATTTGACCTGCGTGAAGCCAACAACCCCTGCTATCCCCCACAGCAAGAAATATCAACTGAAAGTTAGTCAATTAGCTTTCAATGCCATACCACGCATTCATTGCATATCAAACTGCAGCGCCGCCAATCGTGCATAAAGTTCGCTGGTTGACATCAATTCCGCATGCGTGCCTAGCGCTTCTAAACGTCCATGATTAAGGACTGCGATCCTGTCTGCTGATTTCACAGTGCTCAAGCGATGTGCAATTGCTATCGTGGTACGATGTGCCATCAACTGTGATAGCGCTTGCTGTACCCAATATTCACTTTCTGCATCCAACGCACTGGTTGCTTCATCCAACAACAAAATCGGCGCATTGGCCAAAATGGCACGGGCAATCGCAATTCGCTGTTTCTGCCCACCTGACAATCCTAAACCTGCGTCACCCAAATGTGTTTGATAGCCTTGCGGCAGGTTAACGATAAACTCATGCGCGTAGGCTGCCTTGGCTGCAATCTCCACTTCTGCGTCCGTTGCATCCTGGGTCGCCCGCGTACAAGGTCATTCCGTGCACTTCGCACGTGGCGAGCGAACTCCGTTCCAGCATCGCGACAGCGACCAAGCCGGAGAGCGGTATGGCCGGCATCGCGGCACGCAGCTCTCGCCAATGCTCGGTTGCTACCGATTCGACGCGCTCTTCGGGCACCTGGGCCGCGGCCAGATAGGCAGCGCGATCAGCGGCGAAATCCTTGGTCCAGCCTCGCTCGGGCACCTGTTCGGTCGAATCGGGAACCGTGCCTAACACGAGCCGGGCGCTCGACGCCAGCGCGGCGCTGGGTTCGCCCCAGAAGGCAGTGGCCCAGAGAGGTCGGCAGGCAATGCATCGTCGTTGAAACGCAGGCTCAGGGCGTCCGGACGGACCCTGACCTCGCTTCCCTTCGAGGAGATGACTGCCACGTGGCGGCCCGAGACGAGTGAATCCAATGCCGGGTACGAATTCCCGAGGATGCTGGCTTCCTGCCACATGGCGAGAGGCAAATTCATACGGTACTTCTGCATTGCGTGAGATCAGTTGATTGCGCGAAGCTGGAGATCATGTGGCGTTCGGATCGAGCAAGGCGCGGTAGGCAGCCGTGAACTGGTCGTGTTGCTGGCGGACTTCCTCGAGCAATTGCGTAGCCTCTTCCACTTTCATGAACTCCTTCACTTCGGAGACGTAGTAGTGCCGCAAATGTTGCAGCCATGAATGGATTTTCTCTTCGCGGGTACCCGGATTCGCCGCGGCGAATCTGTCCCACGCGTCGTCGGACTTGTTGGGCCGACGACCCAGGCCGTCAGGGCGGCGCCGCAGAGCATCGAACAATGCGATGTCCTCGGAGTGCTTTTCCCGCAGTATCGTCATCGCTGCGGTGTCGCCTTGCGCCGGTGCGTTCCGTTGAGTGGCATTCTCGACACCGATCTCAGGTGCGGCAACCTCGAGCTTCTGTGCAATGTGCTCTGCAAGCTGCGGCAGGGTGTGCGGCAGGCCCACGAAGTCGAAGAGATCCAGGATGTCGAGCGCACAGCGGTGCAATGGCCGGCTGTCGTCGCGAAAGCTCGGGAACGCGCGCAAGAGTTCCTCGCAGATGGTGTTGCTCTGCGTCGCCGCATATTCTGCAAGCTCCATCGGCTGCTCGTGGATGTCCGCGCGCAGCTTGTTGATATGCCTGAGGTTGCTCAGCGACCTGTCGATCGGGTCCCTGAGGACGGTGAAAAGGAACACCCTGCGTCGCGGGTAGGCGGCAACCAGGTGTTCGTGCACGTAGTGCCCAAAAATGAAAAGCAGCCGGTCAACGGCCAACGGGCCGGGGACGATGAACTCGTTGTCGCGCAGCCGCTGGATGGCCGATGAGCACACGTACATTTGCCCGCGCTCGAGTTTCGAGCCGAAGGCGGTGTGCAGGGAGGTGCCCGCTGTACGGGTGATGTGCAGGCCGATTGCTGGCATAAAGGCGTTGTCAGGTGTTTTCTAGCAGCGTTTGCCTGAGAAGTTCGGCCGTTGGCGCGAGACTCTCGACCGGAATCGCCGCAAAGTACCATGGATGGCCGCTTTCCCGCAGATTTTCCCTCGTGACGAGATCGCCGAAAAGGTCGGCGAGCCCGTAACCCACGTCTTCGAACTGGTGGAAGAACTGTTCGTCCGAAAACTCGCCGACCTGCTGGCACAGCTCGATCGAGAACTCGAACACCACGATGGGACGCGCCGCCATGAGCGTTTCGCGCGCCCCGCGCAACACCGCTAGCTCGAAACCCTCGACATCGATCTTGATGAAACGTGGCCGTGACGCCTTCGGGATCACGCGGTCAAGCAACGTCTTGTACGAGCTGATCTTCGTGTACTTGTCCGACACGTCGCGCGGGGCGAGACCGGAAAGACCGTCTCTGGATTGGTGAATGAAGAAATCGCACGGGCCCTCCTCATTCGACAGCGCGAACGGAATCAGGTGGGCGTTCCTCGCGTTGTCGGCAGCAAAGCGCTTGCAGAAGTTCAGCGCACATACAGGCATCGGCTCGACGACGTACAGCGTTCCCGTTGGGCCAACAGCGTCCCGCAGCGGGAATGCATGGAGCCCCCAGTTCCCTCCTACATCGACCGCCGTATCGCCTGGCTTGACCACGCGCTTGTAGAACGCGCCGATCAAGGTTTCGAAGAAGCCCATGTCTTCTTCTTGAAGAGCGAAAGCGCGTTGCTTGCTGGCCGCGAGACGCCCTGGATCAACGAACTGTTCCATATGTGTGTTTAGTCCCACGGTGTGCTGGAAAGGATCAACATTAAAGCGTTCAGGTTCTTTTGTCCATATCTTGCAGATATATTCATAGGGCGTAAGGCCGTTGAGAGTTTTGAGGCAGCGTGCGACAAGTTGCGATGCTGCGCAGAGGGCGGACGCTACCGGTCATCACTATGCCCGACAGTCGTCCACGATCCGGTCGAATTGTCGCAGACCGAAGATCGTCCGCACCGGCACGAAGTGGTGCAAAGCCGGCTGTGACGCGATGCAGTCTTCGATCGGATGGTTCCCGAACAGGAGCACCTGTACGCGCCCAGGAGAGCCGATTGCCGAAAGCACCAGGTCGATCACCGTCGAAATTGCTTCGCCTTCCTGCACGAATTTCAGCTTCTTCCAGTCGTGGAGCAGCAATGCGCGGCGCGCGTAGGTTTCGCAGGCCTGTGCGAACTCCTGGTCGCCGGCGAAGCAGGCGTATTGACCGTTGATCGCTTCACGGCCGCCGACGGCGGCCTGGATGAAGGGTTCCCATGTCAGGTTTTGATCGAAGAGTCTGCAGAAGAAGGACAGCAGCGACCATTCCGCGGGAACAGCGCCCGCGTAGGCTCTGCGAAGCGTCGCCTGGAGCCGGCCACCCGATGGCGTCTCGGCCAGGCCGTTCCAGAACCGCTTCCACTCCTGGCTCTCGAAGTCTGGTGCCACGGCGGGGTGGAGCCTAATCATGTGCCGGTGTTGGGATTCCTCGGCCTCGTCGCTGTTGGCTACCGTGCAGAACAGGGGCAGGTACGCGCGAGCCGGATGGAACCGCTTCTCGGCGTCTTCCGAGCAGCGGATGACGAACTCGGTGACGCCCTGAAAACCGCGGGCGAGCGAGACCGAGGCGAGGATGCCGAGGTCCTCGAGCTTCGGGTCGTCGCAGCGAGTGTCGATCAGGATGGTTCTGCGCCGGACCGCGATCATCGAGCGCAGGCGCTGTTCGCATTCGTCGCGGTGCTCGCCGAACCTCAGCGATTCGCGCCTTACCTGGAGGAGCATTGGCAAACGCGAGGACCGCTTGAGCGCGAGCCTGCAGAGTTCCCGGGCCATGCTGTGGGCGTCCGCGAATCCCGAACCGATCCTAAGCGCAGCCTGCCGGATGACTGTGGACGACGCGAGCACGGGCATGCCCCGCCGCACGGCCTCGGTCAGCTTGATGTTCACGCCGGAGCCATCGAAGACCGGGACGACGACATAGTCGATGGCCGCATAGAAGTCATCGAGGTTCTCGACGAAACCAAGCGGGCGCACGAGGCCGTTCACGGAGGGGCGGCCCTTCAGCACTCTGGACACATTGCCGGCGACGAGCAGCTCGACGGGCGCCATCGTGCGTCCGACTTCTTCCTGCAATGCGTTCAGCAGGGCGTTAATGCCCGCGACATTAAACGGATGCGTCGAGCCCAGCATCCCGAAGGTCACCTTCTCCGGGTGCAGGTAGTCCACCCGCTGGCTGTCGACAAGGGCTTGGTTGTCCGGCACGGGATCGCAGGGTAGCAGCGCCGCGCGGGTGTTGCCGCTCGGTGGAAGTTCGCGGCGCAGGTACTCGTACTCCTCTTGCCCGATGGCGACGGCCAGATCCGATCGCTGGATGCCGAACATTTCCTCTTCCTTGGGAGAACAGAAGAAGTCCGGACGCACGCCGATGCGGTTGAAGCCCGCCGCGCGCAAGTGGAACACGTCGTGCACTTCCAGCCATTTCACCGCCGTCGGGGGGAAATAGGAGAAGGCTTTCGTCAGCCACACGTTGTGGACGACGATGATGTTGTACGAGGTCTTGCGCGCCAGCGCGTGGAAGAACGACTCGAACAGCGGCTCGAACCACTCGTCCAGGTGATGCAGGCCATGCGAGCCTTCGGGCGGGCGGCCGGCCTTCTCGGCGGGAAGGACGAACGTGCGGGTGAACATTGCGTTCACCGCGCGCACTTCGTCGCTGTCGATCTTCCATGCGTGCTGGCCCTCGAATGCGAGGAAGGCGCAATCGATCTCGGTGCAGAACGAGCGCAGGAACCGATTGACCTGCTCCACACGCACACGATGCCCGGCGTTGACCTCGGCCGGAGAGAACGGAGTGATGACGAGTGCCTTCATCGCTTCAGTCTGCGAAGCCCATCAGACCCCACTGCGTATGGAAATAGATCGCCGAGAGCTGCTGGTGAAACTCCTCGGCGGTGGCGCAAGGCTCATGCAGCAACCGCAGGGTGCGGGTTTCGGCCGGTGCCGCCATAACGCACTGCTTCCAGCTCGCCTGCACGGTCTTGGCAGGCTCCACGATGCCGGACAGGTGATCCGAGACCGCTTGCCACACCACGCGGCGGCGGAACCACGCCTGTTGCGTGCGTCCCGGCGGGATGCGATGGAGCACCTTGATCGACGGGTCGTAGTAGGTGGACCGCTCGATCTTCTTGAACAGGTGAATTTCCTCGTTGCTGAGCAGGCCAGCATTGCCCTGGCGGCCGAGCTTGACGTCGAACACCCCATTCTCCTCAAACACCTCCCGGCGGAACGCCATGTTCGCACCCACGATGTATTCGCCAGCGCGCAACGGTCGGCAATCGGGTCCGTAGTCGAGGCAGGAGAGATAGGCCGTCAACTGTACGTCGAGCCACTCGGGGCGCTCACAGCCATCGAACAGCGGTTCGATGTAGCCGCCGACGGCCAATGCGTCCTCGTGTGTGTCGAAGAACTCGATGACGCGAAGCGGCCAGTCCTTCGCAGGGAGTGCGTCGTCGTCAATGAAGGCGATGAGGCGACCCGTGCTGTTGGAGATGCCGCAATTGCGGGCATGCGAGAGGCCGGCCGTGTCGCACGTCACCATCTGCACGCCCGCGGGAAGCCATTTCTTCTTCTTGCGACGCTCGGGGGGGGTGTTGTCGACGACGAGAATCTCGAAATCGCGCGACTCCTTCATTGTGGCGCGCGCTTCGAGCAGAGCGTCCACGCAATCGCGAGTCAGATCGTAGCGGTCAAAGGTGCAGACAACCGCAGTGAGCTTCGCTGTCATGGCCATCAATTCAAGGGTTCGATGTCGATGGAACTGAGCGTGAAGCTCAGCAACCGGTTGTCAGTCGCCTCATGGGGGAAATCGGTGCCGTTCACGGGCGGAGACGAATGCGCGACCTCCAGGGTCATCTCGGTGGGCGTGCCCTGCAGGCCCATGTCGATATCGAGCAAGGCTTCGAATCTTCCACCGGGGGTCGCATCGATCCATCTGTGATGCACACCGTTGACCAGGAGCCGGAAGGTATCGTGCAACTCCGGCAGGATGAACGACAGGACGTGGACTCTGATCGTCAACTGCTGGGACCGATCGAGATTCAGCTTGAAGCGGACGGCAGGTGCAGGACCCACCCAGCGCCACCAGTCGGCGCCGTTGGTTTCGGCCGGGTAAAGATTTTCTATCGCAGTCGGCAGGGACGCGTGGAACCTCCACTTTGACAGCCTGGCGCTCGGCACGTCGCCGCGGCGATCCATCATCTCCAGCAGCGTGGTGAACTTCTCGCGCAGGAAGGAGACATCCTTACCCAGCGCGGCGACCGCGTTCTTGAGGGAGGCGATTTCCTCCTTTTGCCGGGAGGCGTCGCGCACGCCGTCCTCGTAATCGTTCACATCCAACATGAGTGCTCCATGCTTGCTCAACTTTTGTAAATCGCGGCCAAGCCTGCGTGCCTGACTACGCTCCTGCGAAAACGATCTATAACGGTCCTCGCGCGCTCAATTCGTCACGCGACAATATCCATCCTCGAACCGGACGATGTCGTCCTCGCCGAGGTACGAACCCGATTGCACTTCGACCAGGTGCAACGGAATCTTTCCGAGGTTCTCCAGCCGGTGGGTCTGGCCAACGGGAATGTAGGCCGATTGGTTCTCCGACAGGAGGGACTCGACGCCGGTGTATAGGAACAATAAACGCCCTTTTTCATAAGAACCGAATATACCAGGAGACAGTTTGGTCGTCAACCTGACCGGAAAGTCATCCAAAATTCGCAAAATTTGTCTTTGATCAGCAGCAAAAAGTGTTGGTTCTGGCCCATTTTTTACCCTTCACGCAAAAGACGCCCAGGGGGAAACGCCAGCGCCATTCAGGGAATGCGCTGAAAAAATGAGCTTGGTTCTCTCAGACAGACCCGAAAGGATCGAAGACCTGCACAGGTGCTCTGGGTGGCGCTCGGGAGAGCAAGCCGAGATGGTCAAGAATTTTAGTGATTGAACCGGATTCCAGGATGGCGGCGATGATTTTCAGGGTTCCACCGCAATGCGGGCAGTGCTCAATGTCAATATCGAACACCCGTTTAAGCAGGCGTGCCCAGCTGATACGCACCGAGACCGGGGGATACGGTACATCGTCATTCCTATCGGATACATTACTTGAGACCTTTGCAAAACTCCCTATTTTCTGAGGGAAGTCTGTAATTTCATATTTTTCATAAACAACTGGACAATATTTTTGCGAATCACTTCCAATTCTTCCGGAGAATGATCGCTTTAGCGCATTTTATTTGTTCAAAAGGCACATTTCTCCTGTGAGAGTCGTGAAAATAGGCTATCGACATACAATTTTGGTAGTCTTTTTAGGTTGTATGCCATGGCTTGCAAAATATGCCA
>NZ_FNPJ01000166.1 GCF_900107265.1 Nitrosomonas sp. Nm33
ATCAGAAGTATCTCGAAGCCTGGAAATCAACGGCAATATGCTCAGAAGGTGGATCAGGGAATATCAGGCAGATGATAATGAACAGGCATTCCGGGGCAATGGGAAGCTGACAGCGGAAGAGAAAGAAATCCGGCAGTTGAGAGCACAGATCAGGCAACTCAAGCTGGAGAGGCAAATATTAAAGGAAGCCGCGGTCTTTTTCGCGAAAGAAACGAAGTGAAATATTCGTTTATCACCCAAAGGAAGAAGACCTACCCGGTTGGTTTAATGTGCCAGCTCATGGGTGTGAGTCGTAGTGCTTACTATAATCATGTTAGACGTGCCGTTAATCAGGAAAAAGAGGCGCGTCACGAGGAAATGCTTGAAGCGGTCCGGAATATAACTCGAGCCAGTCATCATACCTATGGCAGCCGCAGGATCAGGAAGGCGGTGAATGCACCAGGTTATCCGGTTGGTCGCTGGAAAGCTCGAAGCCTGATGCGGGAAGCCGGAGTGCAAGTAAAATATCGAAAGAAGTACAAGGTGACAACTCACAGCAATCACAAGCAACCGGTGTTCGAGAACAAGCTGAATCGACAGTTTGATGTTGCCAACCCGGATCAAGTCTACGTTGGCGACATAACCTATATTTGGACCCGGGAAGGCTGGCTGTATCTGGCTGTTGTCATCGATTTGTTTTCGAGGAAAGTGGTTGGCTGGAGTATGAGTTCAAGAATGAAAGCGAGATTGGTTTGTGATGCATTGAGAATGGCTACCTGGCAGCGCCAGCCACAAGAAGGATTGATTGTACATTCGGATCGCGGATCACAATATGCCAGCAGGGAATACCAAAGGCTTCTGAAAATACATGGCTTCCTGGGTAGCATGAGTCGTGCCGGTGATTGTTTCGATAATGCTGTAGCAGAAAGTTTCTTCGGCAGCCTTAAACAGGAACGAGTCCAGTGGCGAAATTACCAAACTCGCTATGCAGCACAGCAAGATGTACTGCAGTATATTTCCATGTTTTATAACAGTCATCGGCTGCATTCATACTTGGGATACAGAAGCCCGAATCAATATGAGATAGAAACAGAAAAATTGGAAAAAGTCGCTTAACTGG
>NZ_FNPJ01000155.1 GCF_900107265.1 Nitrosomonas sp. Nm33
TGATCTATTCCACTCGCTTTTCTTGCCATGATTCTTTCCTCTAATTCATGGCTATATTGTTTCATTTCTTCATTTTTCAATGCGAATTGGAATTAGTGGAGAAGTACGCGATCGCTATCTCGATTCTGTTGTGCCGACACTCTGCAAGTACGATATTTATCGGCGCCTAAGAGATGTTACTGATATTCAACGTTGGCATAACTATGATCATGCCGGCGATGCGTGGAGCTTGACCGTCGCATTACCCGCACTGGTAGTTTCTGGTCATATCGAACGTGCTATTAATCTGCTTTGGAAACTTACCAACTATCTTGAAACCGGCTGGACCAACACCGAGTGCATCCACTTTGCCGTGCGCGAGCTGGATCGTCGGTGTCGCGTTGGGCTAATCGACTTCCAGCTCGCACAGCGTTTCAGATATGCTGTGATAGGTGTGCTGGATGCATTTCGGGGTGAATGGTTTTCGCGCTTGCGTGACCTTGAATTGGTGCAAGCGGTGGTCGTACTGTTATCGCCATGGCCAAGCTACACGGATTATTTCCGTCGTGACCTTGTGAAAAGCCTGGTGCGCAATTACGGTCTCTCACCCGAATTCTGGTACTTGCTACATGAGCAGCATCCGCAACTTAATGACAATGAGCTGATGCGGGCTGGTAAGTATTGGGATGGCTTGAAGCAGACGTTTGATTCATCCAGGCCTGTTATTCAAAACTTGGAATCGTTAGTCGAACCTATTCGCTATTTTCGCCAGATGGGCAATCCTGAAGCCACCATTTTCTTGCGTGAGGTTGTGGTCAATGCGCTGTTTATCTTGAATGACAAGCTAACATCGGCTGGCCGCATGCTCATCAGCATGTTGCTTGAAGATCCGGCTGAAGGAGTTCGGCTTGCTACCTTTCCTTTGGCGAAAGAAAATCAATTGCAGCATGAGTTTCCGGAAATGAAAGAGAGATTAATTCAGACCCTGCGAGAACTTAGTCCACGTCCAGGAAGTATGTTCTACGAGGCGCAGCGTACTGCGGCAAGGCTTGCCCGTACCGTGACTGATGCATTGGATCAAGACGATGATAGCAGCTTGCAGCGCGCTCTGGATGCGCTACAAAACCACGCCTTGAACCTTAATGACTGGCAAAATGGCTTTCTCGGTGCTGACCTGCTCGGATACTGTTGTGAATGTCGTTTGGGCAAAGATATGCAGGTTGAAAATTTACTGCTTTTTCTTGAAAAAATCATCAATAAAGCTATCGAAGAGACCAAGGTGGATTATTTTCTCCCACCCCCTGTGCAATCAGCTTTGATGCGCCTTGTGCGGTGGCCAGAAGAAAAACCACTGCTACGACTCTTTTTAGCGAATATCAAAGCAACTGTCAGTGCAAAGTTTGGCAACAAACATGATGACATTTTCAATACGCCGACCAAGCTTGAATCCTCAATGCCGGCCACCGGCTATCCAAGTGATACCCTTGTCGTCATCTATTCCTGTCGAAAATACCTCGATACTCGCATCGAGGCTATTCGTGCTACCTGGGTGCAAGATCTTAAGGCGCGCAGTATTCCTTATCTGATTCTATAGCCAATCACATATAAATTGATTATAATTTGTGAATGACCTATCCAGTATCATTTCGCCGTAAGGTATTATCCGTTCGAGAGAAGGATGGCC
>NZ_FNPJ01000002.1 GCF_900107265.1 Nitrosomonas sp. Nm33
CCAGTGCACTTCCAGCCTTATGATACAGCCGGGCATCTGTCGGGTAATTGATCGCTTTTTCCTGCACCGTGCTATCCACGTTTACTGCTGTGAGCGATGTCTTTGATACGGTCTGCGTGGCAATTCCTGCTACCACCGTTAGACTTAACATGAATTCACAGCCTGCTTCGCCTATGCGGTCACGAAATCTCGTCATCTAGCTGGGATCGATTGGTAATTCGTGGCGAAAGTATTCTTCTCCACAGAAGTATTGCCAATAGGGATTCTCCACCCAGCGTTCCACCACCGTTTCATCCGATTCATTGAAAGTGTGCTTCAGGTAGTGCAGCCCTACCATCAAGCGGATCGGAATAGCTGGGCGGCCTTCATCTGAATACAGTCGTTCAAACCGCTCTTCTACTACAGACCAGTCAATCTTCCCTGCCAGGCGATACAGCTCGTGGCGCTGGTCCAACATCTGCTCCAGTCTCATGCGAAAAAGATCATCACAGGGGGTGGGTTCTTGCTTCTTTGGCTTCATCAATTCACCAGAAATTAGGGGTCAATAGTATTAATTCTGGCAAATTCCATACCTTTTCAGTATCCCTCAATGCCAATATTTATGCTAGCTTCTATAGTATTTCAGGGGCGACTAACTAGGTTCCAAAAATAACTAGACGAGAATGATCTAATCTGTGACATAAACAACTAGTTTAGTTTTTCATCATTAGCACTACCTTGTCTTTCTTTGTTGGAGACTATTTGGTCACTTTATTATCCTTCTTTCCCTCATCCTCGTTTTCATTATCCTTGCTTTCATTATTTTCGTTAATTTCAAGGCCTTCATCTTCAGGTGGAGGATTACCATCGTAGACTAGATTTCTCCGCCGTTGCAGATAAGCGTCGCGTACAAATTCATATTTATCTAGCGCTGCTTCTTCAAGAGTTTTATCCGTATCTAACATCTGGGCGCGCGTATCAACAGACCATCCTACCGAAGCTGGGAGACGAACAGTCAGAAAATCAAAATTAGGATATATCGACCAAATTGGATGGAAAAAAGTACTATCCACTCCAATTCCTACAGCATCACGTATTGTACTAGGACCTAGGAGAGGTAAGACGAGATAAGGCCCGGGGTCAATACCGTAACGACCGAGCGTCTGACCAAAATCTTCATTACGCTTGCTGATATTAATATCGCTGACTGCACTGATGTCGCTTGCGAGATCGACGATACCAAGCATACCGAATGTTGTATTAATAACTACCCGAGTTGCGCTTGCTGCTGCAGTATCAAATTTCAATTGCAATAATGCATTAGCAGTAATCACCACATCGCCAAAATTAGAAAAAACATTGCCGATGATCATCTCAAGAGGATCGGGAGTAACTGCTCGATAGCCCTTTGCTACAGGTTTCATTACATAGGCATCAAACTTTTCATTAAATGCAAACACTGCCCGGTTCATTGACTCCAGCGGGTCTCGTTTATTATTCTCGACCGAGGCACAACCAGTCAGCATATACCCCAATAACATCGGAACCAGCAATTTATAGCGATATAATGTCATTTTTACATTTGTCAATATTATTTGTGAACAGGGCATCTTGCCATAATTATGCGATTGCGACAACTTCCTCATCGGTGGCTTCCACTCGTTCCCTGTTAAAATTTGATCAACTACCCATTAGCACGGTAATTAACGAACGGCTGCTCCTCTGTCTAGTCTCTACAGTACTCTGCTTTCTCTTGGCTAGGTACATGAGTGTCATGATGTTCATTCAGCTTTGTCGATGTGTTTGACCTACGGCTAATAAAAAGATGGCACTGACACTCCCATCCATATGAGTGTAAGAATTATAAGCGTTATTCCTATACCAATAGTGCCAACTATCATACCTACAATGATAGTTAATCCATCTTTATTAAGTAAACCTAGGGACATGATGAGAATTCCCCAACCAGGAGGAACGTTTACCAAAGGAATAGGTAGAGCTATGGAAATAGTAAATATAAAGGCAAAAATACCAATAATTCGTTCCCAGGCGCGTACGCTGATATATGTAAGTCTTGGGTGCAGATAGCTTTCAATTTTACGTAACCACGTGGTTGCTTTTACAATCAATTTTTCCAGACTTTTTTTGCTAATTTCCTTTTTACTGATCCATCCAGGCAGCCAAGGAGATTTCATTCCCCACATCATTTGTATTGAGAAAATAAAAAGTGGAATAGAAAAAAAAGTGGTATAGCCAGGTGGAGCAGGGATAGGAAGGCAAATGGGTAAAGCTGCAATAGCAAGTAAAATACCAAATCCTCTCTCACGGAGAGAATTTTTGATTTGACCAACACTCATCTTCTCGCTAGTATTTTGTATCACCACTAACTGGAGCAATTCAGATGTAGTGCGTTCTTTGTTCTCCATTAATATTTCCTTATGATGAAACCATGGTAATTTTATATAGATAAGCGATATTCCAGAAGGAATTTTAATGTTTCCCATAAAAAAATAAGCTCGATGAGTGACGGATTATCTGGTTTGGTTACAATCCGTGTTATAAGCAAATAATGGGCTAAAGAATGGTAATTCCATTTCTAAATAAAACATGATGCGAGGGCGAGCTGCAGGCAGTATAAGTAATACGACAAGGAGAAATCGACAAAATCAGGTTTGATTTAGAAATGGAACAAATTATTTTCGGATGGTAAGAGTTGATATACCCTAAATGAAAAAGTTAGAGGTATGGTTGCATCTAAGCTATACAATTTTTATTCGATATATAACGAAGTGTGGCTGCAAGAAAGAAAAAGCAAGCCGCCCAGCTTTAAATGCTTTGTATAGCTAAATTCAAAAAAATCATAATTATATTGAACAGGATAGGATAATGATGTTTTTGAATTTCCAGTCAGCGCATTTAAAACACTCTATCCGTGGATAAGGCTGTGATAACTGCTCTATATCGGTGAGAGATAATAATTATTTCGGTCGCTTAGAAAAGATGCTAATGCTTTTATTATTTTGACCAATAAACAAGATTCGAGAATGCGAATTTCATACTCCACCTTAACTGGTGAGTAATTAACATTGTTCCCGAGTTATTTTTTAATCAATTTTTAAAGCAATCCCATCTGTTTTGACTTATCTGCTCACCTAATTGCAGAATTTCATACAGGCAGATACTGGGCAGCCCGATTATCTTGCTTTACTTGATTGTTTCAAGGCTAACGTGAGCTCGTCCTTTTTTTATAAAACCTAACGCCACTGCTGCACGTTTGGTCACATCGATAATGTTGCTGTTGTGAGGAGCCAAACGATCGTTTATTTTGACAACTATACTGCGATTATTTTCAAGATTAGTAACTTTGACGAGCGTACCATAAGGAAAATCATTATGCGCTGCTGTAAACCTACTCTGATTGAAAACTTCACCATTGGCTGTTTTCTTACCTTGGTACTTATCATTGTAATGGACAGCATAACCTGTTTTGGCTAACGTGATGCCTGAGCCAAGGATGAGATAAATAATGAGGGTAGTAAGGAGCATTGAAGTAAGGTGTTTAGTCATATTTAATGTCCTCCAATGTATGATTTATAAAATATTTTTCAGACTACTCATGAATCAAATTTTTGGAGCAAGTCGTGTAAATTTACTAAAACACATTGAACTTGAGGAAATCAGTGAAATTTATTGATCAATTCATTCATGCTCGTATACAACTTCTTTTTGCATTCTTCTGCCTTGCCCACTAAATCAATCCATCCTACACTTCTGATACATTCGTTATATTCGAACTGAACCTCATTTTGCTTTTGAAGCAAATCAATTGAAGTCGAGAGTTGTTTGATGTGGGCAATAACTTTGTCCAGATTAATATTTCCAACAGTATTTCCCAACTGATCGATGCTTTTTTGGGTTACATCGAGTTTCTGTAATGGTTCATTGTTTGCGTGCTTGATTTGATTAGTAATTTCTTGTTTTGTTTCGTTGGTGTAATCTTTTAGCTTATTTCCTAGCTCTCCAATACTCTTCTGAGTAAGAGTTACCAAAGTTTTTTCGTGTGCTTCAAGTTCATTCTGAACAAATGAATTGATTCCTTGCTGGAGGGTTTCTAGTGAATGATCAATTGCTTGATTGAAAGATTGCATTTTATTTTCAATAAGATGACTGATATTCCCATCAATTTGTTTCAGGATGTCACCAGATATTTTATCGACTGGCTCTCTTGTATTGATAATCTCTTTTTTTGCGTCGCTGATGATTGATTTAATTTCATCAGAAGCTTGATTGAAGGATTGCATTTTATTTTCAATAAGATGATTGATGCCCCCATCAATTTGTTTAAGGATGTCACCAGATATTTTATCGACTGGCTCTCTTGTATTGATAATCTCTTCTTTTGCATCGCTGATGCTTGATTTGATTTCATTAGAAAAGTGTTTGTGTTTATCTTCAAGAAAGCGCAATGACTGCTTTTCATTTTCAGCAGTTAATAATGAGATGAGTAATACTTCTTTCTTTTCTTTTTGATCGAGATTGCCAATCATCTCTTCCAATATGCTGGAAGCTACTTCTTTATCGGCTAAATTTTCAATTTGATTAAGATCTGAAGCATTTAGTAATGTTTTTAGACTGGCTTGCATTACACCAATATTTGCCTCAGCTTTGGATATAGCAGCAGATTGGCGGAATAATTCGTAAGGTAAAAAAAGCAAAGTGAGTAAAAGGCAAGTAATATAAATAACAATTTTCCAATTTCTTTTTTGTAGAATGAAACTGAAACCAAATAGGGTGAGGATCAAAATAATCGAGGGTGTCAGAATTGAAGCGATTTCGAACCAGCTCCTATCTGTAACTGCACTTAAAGAAAAATTATTTAGCAGGCCAGCTATAAATTTATTTAACTCACTCATCAATCACTCCGCATAAGAACTGGAAAAATTAATAACGAAAAATACCTTTCTATATTTTTCTTATCCGTATGGTATTTGCCAATATCTTATAACTGTAAATAAATTTGATTGTATAGGCTATCAAATTTTTAGTCTGATGATTATCAGATCAGCCTGGGATATCTATGAAATCGTATTAAACAGTCATAATTACGTTCGAACATTTATAGCTTATTTGATTTCTCAGATTGATCTAGCCACGTTTCCAGCCCCATGGCGTTTAGTTCGATATCGACACGTAATAATTCATAAATCTCTGTAGGCGACCAGGTGCAGCCATGCATTGCGAGCCGTTGGCATAATAAATCTTTTAATGCTTGCACAATAAACTCATGGCTCTCTGCTGTTTTGTTAGCGGCTTGATTGGCGATATTGACAAACGCATCAATCAGATCATGCATTTGCGTTGCATGATGCGGCAAATGACCGATACGGCTGTAGTGCGTCAGAAAAGCATATTGTGGTTGATAGCTCATAATTCGATTCAATGATGCATGGGCAGCTTCTGGATCAAATTGTACCGGGGTTGTAGTTGGAAAAACGAATTCCAGTCCATCTACATCTAGTTCCCGATAAGAAACGCCAAAGGTATCCCCTGTGAAAAAGGACTGACTCCTTTCGTCAAAAATACAATAGTGATGACGGGCATGACCAGGAGTATCAAGCAGCAAAAGAGGACGGCCATTCAAGTCGATACGGGTTTCGTCAGGGGCTTCGAGAACACGATTTTCGTCAATGGGAGAAATTTCGCCATATAAGCGTTTAAATTCCGCTTTGCCATAAACTGCCATTACACCCGCAATTAGTTTGGCAGGATTAATCATATATTTTGCACCACGTGGATGGACAACCAATTTGGCATTGGGCAGCAATCGCATGAATTCACTTGCGCCGCCAGCATGGTCGAGATGAATGTGTGTGAGAAACACATAAGCTATTTTCTCAGGAGCAAGTTGCTTATTTTGTAGTATCTGTATGACGCCTGGCACAGAAAATTGGGTGCCTGTGTCAATCAAGGCAGCAACACCATTTTCGACAATCAGGTGGATAGCCGCGCGACCGGGGCGATGGTATTGGGCATCGATGGCAGTGATTCCAAAGTCGTAGTCGATGATATTGGGTAAATTCATATTTTTCGTTGGAATGTTTGGAGCTAGATTGAGTAATAAAATGGCTATTTCAATTTAATGAATAGGTTGTTTAAGTTGATCAAGAATGGCAGGATTCTCGAGTGTAGAGGTATCTTGAGTAATTTCTTCTCCTCTGGCAAGCGAGCGGAGTAATCGCCGCATGATTTTGCCAGAGCGTGTTTTGGGTAGATTGTCGCCAAAACGGATTTCTTCGGGCTTGGCAATGGGGCCGATTTCGTGTCCAACCCATTCCCTAAGTGAGTTGGCTATTTCAAAAGCTTGCTCGCCATGAGGGCATTTTTGTTTCAAAACGACAAATGCAACTACGACTTCTCCTTTGATTTCATGTGGTTTTCCTACGACTGCCGCTTCAGCAACCAGCGGATTGGCCACAAGCGCTGACTCAATTTCCATGGTTCCCAGACGATGACCGGATACGTTTAATACATCGTCAATACGTCCCATGATCCAGAAATAGCCATCGTTATCACGATGTGCAGAGTCACCTGCTAGATAAAAATGACCTCCACCAATATCTTGAGGAAAGTAAGTTTTTTTGAAACGCTCTGGATCTCCCCATAATGTGCGGATCTGGGAGGGAAATGGCTGCTTGATGACAAGAAATCCACCTTTTCCCTGTTCAACCTCATGGCCTGCTTCATCGATTACCGCAGCGCTGATTCCAGGTAAAGGAAACGTGCATGATCCAGGTTTGAGGGAGATCGCACCAGGAGCCGGTGCTATCATGTGGCAACCTGTTTCAGTTTGCCACCAAGTATCTACGATTGGGCAGCGGGATTGGCCCACTACGGTGTAATACCACATCCAGGCTTCGGGATTAATCGGTTCACCTACAGAGCCGAGCAGGCGCAGTGAGGACAAATCATATTGAGCAGGTAAATCTGCTCCCAATTTAATCAATGAGCGAATTGCAGTAGGCGCAGTATAGAAAGTAGTTACTTTGTGATTTTGTATAATTTTCCAAAGGCGTCCAGCATCCGGATAAGTCGGTACACCTTCGAAGATAACTTGAGTTGCCCCCATGGCCAATGGACCATACGTTACATAGCTATGACCGGTAATCCAGCCAACATCGGCGGTACACCAAAAAATATCGGTCGGTTTGTAATCAAAGATCCATTGCATACTTGCCATTACACCCAGCAGATAACCTGCTGACGAGTGCTGGACGCCTTTGGGTTTGCCCGTGGAACCAGAGGTGTAGAGGGTAAATAAGGGATGCTCGGCATGGATCCATTCAGGCTCGCAGTCAGTTTGCTTGTTCTGGGTGAGCTCATGCCACCAGATATCGCGACCGGCATGCCATGGTGCGTCAATACCCATATGTTTATAAACGATAACTGATTTAACTGAGTCTGTTCCGCCCATGCTGAGGGCTTCATCGACAGTTGCTTTCAACGGGTGATTTTTACCACCACGCGTTTGCTCATCTGCAGTAATAACAGCTACTGCACCGGCGTCAACGATGCGTTCGTGTAGACTTTTAGCAGAAAATCCAGCGAATACGACCGAGTGAATAGCACCAATGCGCGCACACGCTTGCATGGCGACAACAGCTTCAATACGCATTGGCAAGTAAATAATGATGCGATCGCCTTTTTTGATGTTAAGTGCTTTCAAGCCATTGGCAAACTGACAAACAAGCTGGTAGAGCTCGCGGTAAGTGCAACGGCTTACCTTGCCATCATCAGCTTCAAAAATAATAGCTAATTTATCCGGTTGACTGGTAAGGTGCCGATCAAGGCAATTATATGAAATATTTAGTTCACCATCCTCAAACCATTTGAAAAAAGGAGGGTCTGAATCATTCAGGACACGTGTAAAAGGTTTATGCCACAGAATATATTTTTGTGCCAACTTGCTCCAGAAACCGGGGTAATCCTTCTCAGCTTCAGCACACAACGCTTGATATGCTTCCATACCAGCCAGATTAGCCTGTTCAACAAATTCGGGAAAAGGGGGAAAGACACGTGCTTCATGCAGTACGGATACGATGGTAGACATAGGACAATCCTTTATTTCATTATTTTGTGGCGAAGAATGATGAACAGGAAAATTGTACCATTCATGGGGCCGGAAGGAAGTTGCTCTTCACCATATAGCTAAATATATTGACGCTTGAATGACAACCTACTGCTTAATACTGCTTTATGGGATAATAATCTTATTATTTTGGAATATCGTAAAATGAAGACGTTATACGACAAACTTTGGGAAAGCCATGTGGTGCATGCAGAATCAGACAGCCCCGACAGCATGGTCATTCTTTACATTGATCGTCACCTGGTGCACGAAGTAACCAGTCCTCAGGCGTTCGAGGGATTGAAATTGGCTAGACGCAAACCCTGGCGAGTCAATTCGATTCTAGCGGTAGCAGATCATAATGTACCTACAACCGATCGGAGCAGTGGTATTAGCGACCCAATATCGCGCTTGCAAGTAGATACTCTGGATCAGAATTGCGAGGAGCTGGGCATAACCGAGTTCCGAATGAACGATCAGCGACAAGGGATCGTGCACGTCATTGGGCCGGAGCAGGGTGCGACGTTACCAGGGATGACAGTAGTCTGTGGAGACTCACATACCAGTACCCATGGTGCTTTTGGCTGTCTTGCCTTTGGCATTGGTACATCCGAGGTAGAGCATGTACTGGCGACCCAGTGTTTGTTGACCAAAAAATCCAAGTCGATGCAGATATTGGTCGAAGGCAAACTAGGATATGGGGTAACGGCTAAAGATATTGCGCTGGCGATTATTGGTGAGATCGGTACAGCAGGCGGTACGGGTTATGCGATTGAGTTTGCAGGGAGCGCTATACGGGCACTTTCCATGGAAGGTCGCATGACGCTTTGCAATATGGCAATTGAGGCAGGTGCGCGTGCAGGGATGATCGCGGTGGATGAAACCACGATCGAATACATTAAGGGGCGGCCTTTTGCGCCGAAAGGTGCGATATGGGAGCAAGCAGCTTCCTATTGGCGTACCTTAAAAAGCGATGAAGGAGCAGTATTTGATCGGGTAGTAAAACTTAAGGCAGAACAAATCAAACCTCAGGTAACTTGGGGAACCTCTCCGGAGATGGTGACTTCAATTGACGGCAAGGTACCGGACCCGACTTTGATAGCTGACCCAATCAAGCGCCACGATGCAGAGAATGCTCTGAAATACATGGGACTTTCACCTAATACTCCAATCGATGAGATTTTTCTTGACAAGATTTTTATTGGTTCATGCACCAATTCGCGAATAGAAGATCTGCGAGAAGCTGCTTCAGTATTGAAAGGCAGGCATATTGCTCCTAATATCAAGCAAGCTCTCGTGGTTCCAGGTTCAGGCTTGGTAAAATCTCAAGCTGAGCAGGAGGGGATCGATAGAATTTTTCAGGAAGCGGGATTCGAGTGGCGAGAACCTGGTTGTTCAATGTGCCTCGCGATGAACGAAGACAGACTTATGCCAGGCGAGCGTTGTGCTTCGACATCAAATCGTAATTTTGAAGGACGGCAGGGGCCGGGAGGCAGAACACACTTGGTCAGTCCTGCCATGGCAGCAGCAGCAGCAGTAGCCGGTCATTTCGTTGATGTTCGTGCGATGAATGAATAGCCTAACACTCTATTTTTGTTTAAGGAAATACAAATGAAAATGATATCTGTATCGATTGGATTGTTGTGGATTGCTCTGCAGTTGACCGGCTGTCATACCATGCAGGGACTTGGTAAGGATATCGAGAGTGGCGGTAAAGCAATCGAGAAATCTGCTCAATAAGCAAAGATATGAAAAAATTTGAGTATTGTATTGTCATGGCAGCAGCAGTAACGGGTCATTTTGTTGATGTTTGTACGATGAATGAATGGCCTAAGACTCTATTTTTGCTTAAGGAAATATAAATGAAAATAATATCTGTATCGATTGGATTATTGTGGGTTGCTCTGCAGTTGGCTGGCTGTCATACCATGCAGGGGCTTGGTAAGGATATTCAGAGTGGCGGTGAGGCAATCGAGAAAGCTGCTCAGTAAAATAGAGAATAGAGATATGAAAAAGTTTGACTATTGTAAAGGATTGGTGGTCCCGCTGGATCGCGCGAACGTGGATACGGATGCTATTATCCCTAAACAATTCCTGAAGTCGATCAAGCGTTCAGGTTTTGGTCAGTACTTATTTGATGAATGGCGCTATCTTGATCACGGTGAGCCGGGAATGGATGTATCGCAGCGTAAAATAAACCCTGATTTTGTGCTTAATCAACCTCGCTATCAGGGAGCAGAAATATTGATTGCACGTGATAATTTTGGTTGTGGTTCAAGTCGCGAGCATGCACCCTGGGCACTTCAGGATTACGGTTTTCAGGTAATTATTGCACCGAGTTTCGCCGATATTTTTTTTAACAACTGCTTCAAAATAGGATTATTACCTATTGTGCTCGATTCAAATGTGGTGAATAGGCTTATTAATGAAGTGATAGCTATCAGTGGTTATTGTTTAGCCGTGAATCTTTCTGCCCAGACAGTGACGACACCGACTAATGAAGCCTATGGCTTTGATATTGATCCATTTAGAAAACATTGTTTAATTAATGGCTTGGATGAAATCGGCTTAACTTTACAGCATGCTGATAAAATCAAGCAGTTTGAGGCAAAGCGACGGAAAGAGCAGCCTTGGTTATTCGCTTGAAATAAATTTTCCGTGTCAGGAAAGAATAATATGAAAATTGCAGTTCTAGCAGGTGATGGGATCGGCCCAGAAATTACTGGGCAGGCTGAAAGAATTTTATTGGCACTTAGAAGTGATGGACTAAAACTCGAGCTGGAGCCTGGTTTATTGGGCGGGTGTGCAGTGGATGCCAGCGGCGAGCCTTTCCCGGAGATAACTCGTAAACTCGTTAAAGAAGCAGATGCTGTGCTGCTGGGGGCAGTGGGTGGTCCAAAATATGACGGTTTACCTCGGGAGAAACGTCCTGAGCAAGGATTGCTTGCTATTCGTAAAGAACTTAATTTATTTGCTAATCTACGGCCAGCTATTCTATATCCTGAATTAGCGAGTGTTTCGACCTTGAAACCCGAAATTGTCTCAGGTCTGGATATCTTGATTGTACGTGAGTTGACAGGCGATATTTATTTTGGTCGGCCACGAGGTATTGAGCGACGAGATGGTCAGCGCGTGGGTTTTAATACTATGATCTATACCGAAGCGGAAATAAGCCGAATTGCTCATGTCGCTTTTCAAGCCGCACGCAAACGAAAGGGTGGGCTATGTTCCGTGGATAAAATGAATGTGCTGGAGTGTACCCAATTATGGCGTGATGTGGTTACTGAAACAGCTAAGGAATATCCAGATGTAAACCTTTCTCATATGCTGGTAGATAATGCGGCAATGCAATTGGTGCGTAATCCCAGGCAGTTTGATGTGATCGTGACAGGCAATATGTTTGGCGATATTTTATCTGATGAAGCTTCTATGCTGACCGGCTCAATAGGTATGCTCCCTTCTGCATCGCTAGATGATCAAAACAAGGGATTGTATGAGCCCATTCATGGATCCGCACCGGATATCGCAGGAAAAGATATGGCTAACCCTTTAGCAACAATATTATCAGTAGCCATGATGCTGCGTTATTCTTTTGCTCAGGAAGAGGCTGCCTTGCGTATTGAGCATGCAGTTAGAAAGGTTTTGGCACAAGGTTTTCGTACCAATGACATTTACGAACCCGGTATGAAAAAAGTTGGTACGATAGAAATGGGTAATGCCGTGTTAGCAAATTTATAAACATGTTGTATGCAGGTGGATAGGTCAACGGCAGCGATCTCAAGCTTATCTGCCTTTTTTAATTTAGGTTTAGATTTATAGCTTGTAATTCGTCTCATTGATCACGAATTAATGGTCAAGAATTACCTCTAAGATTTCAAGATTATTCACAGCATAAAGGTTATAGAAAACTAAATGAAACAAGTAGGCTTTGTAGGCTGGCGTGGTATGGTAGGTTCTGTTCTTATGCAGCGCATGCGTGAAGAAGATGATTTTTCATTGGTAGAACCAGTATTTTTCACAACTTCTCAGAAAGGCGGGAAGGGACCGGATATCGGTAAAGATATACCACCCCTTAAGGATGCCAGGGATGTGGCAGAACTTAAGAAGATGGATATCATCATCTCCTGCCAGGGAGGCGATTATACCAATGAAATTTTTGGTAAGTTACGTGAATCAGGTTGGAAAGGTTATTGGATCGATGCAGCATCAGCTCTTAGAATGAAAGATGATGCTGTTATCATTCTTGATCCTGTCAACATGCCTGTTATCAAGCAAGCCTTGCATGATGGCGTAAAGAATTATATCGGTGGTAACTGTACCGTTAGTTTGATGCTGATGGCAGTAGGTGGTTTGTTTGAAAAAAACATGGTCGAGTGGATGAGCGCTATGACCTATCAAGCTGCTTCGGGTGCAGGTGCTCAAAACATGAGAGAGCTACTTCTGCAAATGGGTGAAACCCACCGTGTGGCTGAGGATCTATTGAATGATCCAGCCTCAAGTATCTTGGATATCGATCGTGAAGTTGCAGAGAAGCTACGTGACAAAGAATTTCCTGTTGAGAATTTTGGTGTGCCTTTGGCAGGAAGCTTGATTCCTTGGATTGACAAGGAAGTTGCTCATGGGCAGAGTCGTGAAGAATGGAAAGGTCAGGCCGAAACGAATAAAATCCTAGGTCATACAGATAAGCCTGTGCCCGTTGATGGTATTTGTGTTCGTGTTGGTGCAATGCGTTGCCATAGTCAAGCATTGACGATCAAACTTAAGCAAGACATTCCATTGGATGAAATCGAGGGCGTTATTGCTCAGTCAAACAATTGGGTGCGAGTAATTCCTAACGAACGAGAAAGGTCAACAAAAGAACTTACGCCAGTTGCTGTTACCGGTAAACTGGACGTCCATGTTGGGCGGTTGCGTAAGCTTAATATGGGTGGAGAGTATCTTTCTGCGTTTACTGTAGGTGATCAACTACTATGGGGAGCAGCAGAACCATTACGTAGAATGTTGCGGATACTGATTGAAAATTAAATAATTATCTCTCAAGAAATTAAGGGAACATGTCGTTTCTTTAATCTGCTCTGATCATTTAGAGTGATAGAATTGGCCTGCGATACAAGAGGTAGTTCTATGGCCTTTATTTTTGTTAGTAAAGTGGTGGCAGCATATCTTCTATTCCAGGAAATGAGAGGATATTTCTGTGAATAAGATTTATTTTAGGGCATGTTGGTTGATGGTTTTGTTAATGTTTCCTTGGTTGGCTTATACGGCTGGTCTAGGAAAATTAACTCACAGTTCATTTCTGGGGCAACCATTTAAAGCGGAGATAGAACTTGTTTCTGTAACAAAAGATGAGATACCAGCCTTAACCGCACGTGTGGCCTCACCAGAAGCTTTTCGTCAAGCGGGTGTAATTTATGCATCTTATCATTCATCCTTGAGTATTTCAGTAGAGAAACGCGTCAATGGCCAACCTTATATTCAAATTACTTCACCGCAAGCAGTGGATGAGCCATTCGTGAGTTTACTGATAGAACTCAACGGATCATCAGGGCGTTTATTGCGTGAATATACTGTTTTACTTGATCCGGTCGATACACAAGTAGCCGAACCAGTTAATCCGATAATCCGGCATACATCTGATCAGCCCAAAACTGCCATAACAACTGCTGAAGTGATTCCGCCAAAAATTAAGATTGATCAGAGATCAAAAGCTCGTGGAGCGGCCTCATATAAGCCGGGAATGGGCAGCACTTACGGTCCTGTTGCGCGAGGAGAAACGTTAATCGGAATTGCCAGGCAAGTTACGCCTGAGGGAGTTGATCTTAATCAAATGCTGGTTGCTCTTTATCAAGCAAATCAAAATGGATTTTTCAGAAAAAATATAAATTTGCTGAAAGCGGGGGTAATACTGCGTATTCCTGATCAAAATGAAATTTCGGCTATTAGTCAAGTAAAAGCAAGTCGTGAAATTGGAGCGCAAACCACCAACTGGCATGCTTACCGCCAAAAAGTAGCTGATGCAGCCATGGGTTCTTCATCAAAGCCAAAGGCAGAATTGAAACAATCTGCAACGGGAAGAATATCCGCGACTATTCAAGAAGAAAGCTCCGTAGTCAAGAAGGCGTCGCCTGAAGAAGTATTGACACTTTCAAAAGGTGAGCAACTTGCAAACCACCAGAATATTGAAAATCTTAACGAGAAAAAAAGCAGCGAAGCCCAAGATTATGTACGAATGATGGAAGAGGATGCCATCGCTAAAGATCGTGCTCTGAAAGAGGTCAATGAACGAGTCGCTTTATTGGAGCAGAATATTGAAAGACTACAGCGTCTGCTCGAGATTAAAAGCGCAGGCATGACCGATACTCAAGCCCAGGCAGAGCAATCTCTTGCCCAGGTGGCGCCAGCGTCAACGCCACCTGGTCGAAGCGAAACTGAAACAATGCTTAGTGATTCAATAGATTTAGCACCAACACAAGAAATAAATCAGTCAGAACACTCTGAAAAGATCGTGTCTGCACAATCTATTATTCCAGAACAGCCTATAAGCCAAGTTCCATTGCCTGATTCTTCTGAATCGATAGAGACTGCTTTATCAGATCAAATTATGGGCTTTGTTACAGATGATTTGGAATTAGCGGGGGGGGCGATTGCAGTTTTGCTCACGGGTTGGTTGGGTATATCCATGCTTCGCCGAAGAAGGAAAGGAAGTAATAACATGGATGATGATGTTTTCGACTATCCCGGAGAAACTACGAAAAATAACATCAAGGCATCGCCCATGGCAGAATTAGCGTCAGCGGAAATGATGATATTGGATAAGGTGCAGGCCGCCAGAAAGAAGGATGTGATTTCTGAGTTTTCTCAAGATTCTAAATATTTAGAATCAGAAGAATCGAAAGGTAATTTATCCGAATCTGTGTCTGAGTTCTTTTTTGGCAAAAACTTAAGTGGAAGCTTTGTCAATGATCGGAATGCTGCTCCGAATCATGAGTGTGCTCAAATTGAGCTTGATCCGTCAGAAGGTATATCAGCTGAACAAGATCCTGAAACCAAATTTGATTTGGAAAATATTGACAAGAACTTTTCGATCGTTTCAGTAGATCGCGCCCAAGATACGAACGAGGCGGATATGTTGGTTACAAAAGAGCAGTCTATTTCCAGTCATGAGTTTGCTATGAATCTTGAAGCTGAGCAAACGGATAAGAAGGATTCTTCTTATGAAGAAAAGGGTATACCGTTCAGTATCGATTTTCCTCATGATTTAAAATCTTCCAACTCAATGACACTGTTAGATAAAGGAGAATCTTTATCAACACAGGACAATGCTCAATCAACTAAACTCAATCTGGCTTTGGCTGATATCAAACTCGATTTGGATGATGAGCCTGAAAAGATGACTGGGAATGGAGTAGCTCATGATAAAGATGAAAGTACACCGTGGAATGAAGCTGCTGTGAAAATTGATTTGGCTCAGGCTTATCTGGAAATGGAGGATAAGGAAGGTGCCAGGAAGATCCTGGAGGAAGTCATGCGTGAAGGTAATGAGGAGCAGCAAGCTGTAGCAAGATCAATGGTAGAGGATTTAAAGTAGTTATTCATTAAACCTGGATTTCTCAGCTAATCGCTCGCGCTGGTGTTAACATTATGAATATAATAACCTTTCCTGTAAATTTCATTCTCATCTTCTGGATATTCCTGCTTCGGTGTGGATTGCGCTATTTTGCAAGCACATGGCTAGGTTGCAATTCCTTTGAATGGAACGATTTTTTCGCATCGTTGCGCCTTGCCTGCACTCGCAAAATCACATACTCCATTCCGTTCAACTGAAGAATCTAGGTTAAAATTTCAAAGTAATGTGATTGTGATTCCTGAAAAACAGATTAGTATTGCGATTGTTATATTCTTGTGAGAATAGCTTTAGTTCTAGAATATAGTGGGGAGCGGTATCATGGTTGGCAAAACCAGCCTGCTTGCATCTCAATTCAAAGTGAGCTGGAGACTGCATTATCTAAAATTGCTAATTGTAAAGTTGGAGTCGTTGCAGCAGGTCGAACAGACGCGGGTGTTCATGCACTATACCAAGTGATTCATTTTGAAACACCCACACGAAGACCTATGAATGCATGGGTGAGAGGGGTTAATGCACTATTACCTGATGATATTGCCGTATTGTGGGCCTCAGAAGTGGGTGAAGCGTTTCATGCACGTTATTGTGCTATCGAACGGCGTTATCTTTATTGCTTGCTGAATCATCCTGTTCGGCCTGGGGTATCTCAAAGGAAAGTAGGATGGTTTCATAAGCCGCTAGAGCTTGAAAAAATGCAACAGGCGGCGGCCATGTTGTTGGGTGAGCATGATTTTAGCGCTTTTCGTACTGCTGAGTGTCAGGCGAAAAATCCGGTACGAAACTTAACCATGTTAGAGATCACGCAATATGGCCATTTTTTTATCTTCGAGTTCCGTGCTAATGGCTTTTTACATCATATGGTGCGTAATATTGTCGGTAGCTTAGTATATATCGGTCATGGTAAATATCTTCCTGGATGGATGCAGCTGTTGTTACAAAATCGTGATCGAACCCTTGCTGCGCCAACATTTTCTCCTCATGGGTTATACTTGGCTGGGATTAGCTATGATGCTAAATGGAATTTGCCTCCTTTCAATCAATCTCCTCTTGCAACTATTATGCTGAGTCCAAATAGGTCTCTGGTAGAAGTATAGAATCTGGTTGAAATCAAGGTTGATCAAATCATATAGAGAGGTGATTTCATTTCCAAATCAAACATGACGCGAAGGCGAGCCGCAGACAGTATAAAAAATAATACGGCAAGGAGAAGCCGACAAAGTCAAGTTTGATTTAGAAATGGAATAAGAAGTGGATTATTTATATGTTTAAAATGGAGTGAGTATTTTGTGCCGATCCGTGTAAAGATTTGTGGTATAACACGCGTTGAAGATGCGCTGGTAGCGGCACAGCAGGGTGCAGACGCTATTGGATTTGTTTTCTGGCGTCAAAGTGCGCGTTTTATTTCTCCTACTCAGGCACGTGAAATCGTATTGCGCTTGCCGCCTTTTGTGAATGTAGTGGGTGTTTATGTTGATCCTTCTCCAGAATGGGTGGAAGAGACTTCCATCACAGCTGGGCTGAATTTGCTCCAGTTTCATGGGGAGGAGACGCCCGAATTTTGTGGTCAATTTATCTTGCCTTATATTAAAGCTTTGCGTGTCAGGAAAGAGATGGATTTGTTACAATACGGAAAGCTTTACGAAAATGCCAAAGGATTGTTATTGGATACCTATACAGCAGGGATGCCAGGTGGTACTGGGCAAGTATTTGACTGGAATTTGATTCCAACAGATTTTCCTTTACCACTCGTACTTTCAGGCGGCCTTGGTCCTGATAATGTGGTGAATGCGATTAGACAAGTTCGGCCATGGGCCGTAGATGTATCCAGTGGGGTAGAAGTCGCAAAGGGTATTAAGGACGTGAACAAAATTTCTGCTTTTATGCAAGGAGTCAAGAATTGTGAAGATTTATGATCTTCCAGACAAGCATGGGCATTTTGGCCCATATGGTGGTACATTTGTAGCAGAAACACTTATCGCAGCACTGGATGAATTACTTGCTCAGTATCAGCATTTCCGGGATGACGCCGATTTTCAAGCGGAGTTCGCTCATGAACTCAAGTATTACGTTGGGCGTCCAAGCCCGATTTACCATGCCAAGCGTTGGTCAGCTCATCTTGGTGGCGCCCAGATCTTGCTCAAGCGGGAAGATCTGAATCACACAGGTGCTCATAAGATAAACAATACTGTGGGGCAAGCATTACTAGCAAAGCGCATGGGCAAAACCCGAGTGATTGCTGAAACAGGTGCAGGTCAGCACGGTGTCGCAAGTGCGACAGTTGCTGCGCGTTATGGCATGGAATGCGTCGTTTATATGGGCTCGGAGGATGTGAAGCGTCAGGCAACCAATGTTTATCGAATGAAATTGCTTGGTGCTACAGTTATACCGGTTGAGTCTGGTTCTCGTACGCTTAAGGATGCGTTAAATGAAGCGATGCGAGATTGGGTTACCAATGTTGAAAATACTTATTACATTATTGGCACGGTTGCAGGCCCACATCCCTATCCAATGATGGTACGGGATTTTCAAGCTGTCATTGGACGAGAAGCCAGAGTGCAAATGGAAGAGGAATATGGGCGCCAACCCGATGCATTGATTGCCTGTGTAGGAGGTGGATCAAATGCTATTGGTTTATTTTATCCTTATATAGAGGATAACAATGTTCGCATGATAGGTGTAGAGGCTGCAGGTAAGGGAATTAATACCCACCAGCACGCTGCCACCTTGGTGACAGGCAGGCCAGGAGTCTTGCATGGTAACCGTACTTACTTGATCCAGGATGATAATGGTCAGATTATCGAAACCCACTCTATTTCTGCAGGGCTGGACTATCCAGGTGTGGGTCCTGAGCATGCATGGCTCAAAGACTGTGGTCGAGCGGAATATGTGGCAGTAACGGATGATGAGGCTCTATCAGCGTTTCATGCCTTGTGCCGATTTGAAGGGATTATTCCGGCACTGGAATCGAGCCATGCCTTGGCTTACGCGGCTAAACTTGCTCCTACCCTTGGGAAAGACCAATTGCTGTTGGTCAATCTGTCAGGACGGGGTGATAAGGATATGACTACTGTTGCGCAACAATCCGGAATAGTATTTTGAATAAAATCTTCCTAGTGAAGATTCATCAAATAACAATTATGCCTGAATCCAAAAGCAATGCTTGCTTTGCGTTGACTGACTGATATTTATTTAAAGATGAATCGTATTACATCGACTTTTTCTGTACTCAAAGCACAAAATAAAAAAGCGCTGATTCCATTTATTACTGCAGGTGATCCGGAACCGGAAATGACGGTTACGTTGATGCATTTGCTGGTGCAAGCAGGGGCTGATATTATTGAATTAGGGGTGCCATTCTCTGATCCGATGGCAGATGGCCCGACTATTCAGCGTTCTTCTGAAAGAGCACTGCATCATCACACCGGTTTAAAAGATGTGTTAACCATGGTGACCGAATTTAGAAAAACAAATACGGTTACTCCCGTGGTGTTAATGGGTTATGCCAATCCAATCGAGGCGAGGGGGTATGGCAATTTTGCGATGGCGGCAAAGGAAGCTGGGGTGGATGGTGTCTTAATTGTTGATTATCCGCCGGAGGAATGTGAGGAATGGGTGCAACAACTAGAAGATCAGAAGATCGATCCTATTTTTTTATTGTCACCTACTACACCTAAAAGACGGATGGAGAAAGTAGCAAAACTGGCAAAAGGTTATGTCTACTATGTGTCATTAAAAGGTGTCACAGGGGCTTCACATCTTGATTTAGTGGATGTGCGCAATAAGCTGGCAGAGGTGCGTTCGCTCATCTCTATTCCTATTGGAGTTGGTTTTGGGATACGAGATAGCGTAGCAGCAAGGGCAGTTGCAGAGCTGGCCGATGCCGTGGTGGTCGGTAGTCGTATTATCGAAGAAATTGAAAATTCCACTCGTTCTGCTTTGCTGGATAATGTTAATAACTTAGTGAAATCCTTACGTACAGCGCTTGATGAAATCAACGGCACAATTACCTCAGATTCTGAGTGCTAGAAAGCTATGAGTTGGTTCGAACGCATTATCCCGCCCAAAATCAAGCGTAAAGCAAATGGTGAAAAGAAGGCGGTACCGGAAGGATTGTGGAGTAAGTGCGCTTCTTGTGAGGCGGTATTGTATTACACCGATTTGGTTAAAAATCTAAACGTTTGCCCTAAGTGCAGTTATCACAATCGTATTTCTGCCAGAAAACGAATTGATATGTTATTGGACCCAGGAGGGCGTAATGAAATCGGAGCAGAAATAGCGCCACAGGATCCCCTCAAATTTAAAGATAGTAAGCGTTATATTGATCGATTGACCCAAGCTAATGAGAGTACAAATGAAGATGATGCTCTTGTAGTTATGCAGGGAAGCATCAAAGCCGTGCCAGTGGTTGTGGCTGCTTTCGAGTTTGGTTTCATGGGAGGTTCCATGGGTTCTGTCGTTGGTGAACGCTTTGTCCGTGCTATACAAGTTTGTATCGAGCAACATTTGCCTTTTGTATGTTTTACAGCGAGTGGGGGTGCACGCATGCAGGAAGGATTGTTCTCGTTGATGCAGATGGCAAAGACATCGGCGGCACTTACGCGACTGAGTAAGGAGAAACTGCCTTTTATTTCAGTCTTGACTGACCCAACCATGGGCGGTGTTTCAGCGAGTTTTGCTTTTATTGGAGATATTGTTATTGCTGAACCGGGGGCGTTGATTGGTTTTGCAGGGCCACGAGTGATTGAACAAACAGTACGTCAGACGCTTCCCGATGGATTTCAGCGAGCAGAATTTTTGCTGGAGCATGGTGCAATAGACCTCATTGTCGATCGTAGGGAGATGCGTGATAAACTGGTTAATTTATGCGCGTTATTAATGCGTGTACCCGTTCCTGTATCCAGCTAACTGGAATTTCCTCTCATGATTAGAGAAAAGTTTGATAAGCAATTATATTAATATCCGATCTGATTAATTGATAACCTAATCCTACTGCTATTCAAAAATTTCTGGTTTGTTGGAATATCTCGATGGCGGAAAAAACCGCAAAACCTACCTCGCTGACTGATTGGCTGTTGTACCTTGAACATCTTCATCCCAAAGCTATCGATATGGGATTGGCTCGAGTAAGGCAAGTGAAAGATACTGCGGGTCTTATTCCCACGTTTCCGGTTATTGCAGTCGGAGGCACTAATGGGAAAGGTTCAACTTGTACCATGCTCGAGTCAATTCTAAGTTGTGCTGGATATCGCGTTGGATGTTATACCTCCCCGCATCTGCTGAAATATAATGAGCGCATTCGTATTGAGCAAAAAGCAGTTTCAGACGAGGAGCTTTGCTGCGCCTTTGATGTCATAGAATCAGCCAGATTGGGTTGCAATATCTCTCTGACTTATTTTGAGTTTGGGACACTGGCGGCAATGTATTTGTTTGCTCAATCAAAAGTGGATGTCGCGATCCTGGAAGTAGGATTAGGTGGGCGTTTGGATGCTGTCAATGTGTTTGATGCAGACTGTGCCATACTGACTAATATTGATTTAGATCATATGGATTATCTTGGTACTACACGTGAAGAAATCGGAATTGAAAAGGTAGGGATTTTTAGGAAGGATAAAATTGCTATCTGTGGTGAGACAAATCTTCCGGAAGTTGTACGTAAACAGATAAATACCATAGGTGCAAAATTTATTTGTATGGGTGAAGATTTTGATTATAAGGCCGACAATATTCAGTGGAATTACAAGGGGCCAGTAGGTAGCTGTTCTTCCTTACCTTATCCAGCCTTACGTGGAAGATATCAACTAAAAAATGCCAGCGTCTGTCTAACTGCATTGAATATGCTCAGAGACAAACTACCGGTTACTGCAAATGATGTGCGGCGAGGTCTGGTAGAAATATCTTTGCCTGGTAGATTTCAGGTTTTACCAGGGAGACCGACGACAATTCTAGATGTGGCGCATAATCCTGCGGCTACGCGAGTACTAGCGGATAATCTTGGCGCTTTAGGCTTTCATCAGTATACTTATGGAGTTATTGGCATGTTAAAGGATAAGGATATCGTTTCCGTCGTGCTGGCTTTGAAAAAGTGCGTGGACACGTGGTTGGTAGCAAGTACGCATACTGCCCGTGGTGCTTCAGCGGATGAAATCATTCAGGCGCTAAAAGAAATAGGAATAACAGATGAAGATAAGATTCGTGTTTTTCCAGATGCGTCAGCAGCCTATGTTTTTGCTCGTGAGCATGCAACTGAGAATGATAGAATATGCGTATTTGGCTCGTTTTATACAGTGAGTGCTGTATTAGGGGTATTACAGAAGAACTAAGTTATAAATGATCCAAAGGTAACTTCAAATGGTCAGAAATATTAGTGAAGAAGAAGCATTACTGAGAAAACGTGCGCGAAGACGTTTAGTAGGAGCGGTTACATTGGTGATTCTATCAGTAGTATTTTTACCAATGATTCTTGACAATGAGCCGAAACAAGAGCAGCAAGAAGTTGATATTCTTATTCCGTCGGAAGATTTGTTAAGTGAATCATCTCCTTGGATGATGCCAGGCGAGTCAGCTGATCACGATAGCAATGCAAGTACAAAATCGGGAGAACCCTTACCATTCAGTGTGCCAGAATTTACACAAACAGATAATGAATCGACGGAATTATATAGTACTTCACGTATTCCGATACCTTCTTCTAAACCTCGATTAAATAAACCTGCAATTCAAACTAATAAGCCCACAATTCAGGCCGCAAGACCAGAATCTATTCAACAAGCCACAAGGCCAGAAACTACTCAAGCTGCGAAACCAGAACCCCCCAAAGCTGAGGGCACATTTGTAATACAGTTGGGGGCATTTGCTGATCCGACCAAGGCGAAGCAGCAGCAACAGAATCTTGCGGCTAGTGGTGTTGACGCTTATATTGAAACGATAAAAGTAGGTAGTAATGAAATGGTTCGTGTGCGTGTCGGTCCTTTCCCAACACGGAAGGCAGCAGAAGAGGGGTATGAGAAGCTAAAGAAAATGGGATTGAGTGGTGTTGTGACAAGTAGATAGTTTGAACTTACTCATTTTGCCTTTAAAGTAATAGTAAATGACTATTTTTGATTATATTGTTTTGGGCATAGTTTCCATTTCTGTCCTTCTTAGTATTACCCGGGGTGTGGTGCGTGAAGTGGTGTCATTGCTTGGCTGGATCATTGCTTTCTTTGTGGCAAGCCATTATGCGGCAAATTTTGAACCACTCTTACCGCAGACCGTTGAAGATGGTTCCTTGCGTATGTTGATTGTGTTTGTGATGACTTTCTTTGTGGCTTTAGTAGTAGTAATGGTGTGCTCATTGCTATTGTCCAAATTGGTCAATAGCGTTGGTCTTGGCTTTATCGATAGAATTCTGGGTGCAGTATTTGGTTTTGCGCGTGGGTTGTTAATTGTCTTATTTATAGTATTAGCTGCAGGTTTTACCACTTTGCCCCAACAATCTTTCTGGCAACAGGCATTATTGAGGGTGCCATTAGAAATGATAGCGACGCAAGCAATTCCGTGGTTGCCACAAGATTTCAAAGAGCATATAAGTTTTAATAAATGATCGATACAGATTACTGGGATGAAATAAATAAGCCTATTGATCATAGAAATACATCCATTTGGAGTCTTTCAGATTCATTATGAAGAGCTTACTTTCTTTTTTCTGTAATCCAGGTTTATTCCGAGGTTAAATATGTGTGGGATTCTCGGTGTAGTTGCTCAATCGCCAGTCAACCAAGTGCTTTATGATGGTTTGTTAATGTTACAGCACCGTGGGCAGGATGCGGCTGGTATTGTGACAGCGCAGGAAAATACTTTCCATATGCATAAGGGATTAGGCATGGTCAGGGATGTTTTCCGTACTCGTAACATGCGTGCTCTGCCGGGTAATATAGGGATAGGTCATGTACGCTATCCTACCGCTGGCTCTGCCGAATCGCCAGCTGAGGCCCAGCCATTCTATGTTAATTCGCCCTTTGGGATTGTATTGGGACATAATGGCAATTTAACTAATGCAGCTGAGCTTGATAAGCAATTGTTTCAGTCTGATCGACGTCATGTCAATACACATTCTGATTCAGAGGTGCTGCTGAATGTGTTGGCACATGAATTACAAGAGTGTGCAACGAGCTATCAGTTAGATCCTGCTACAATTTTTGCTGCAGTTTCTGGAGTACATCGCCGCTGCCAAGGAGCTTACGCAGTGATAGCAATGATTGCTGGCTATGGTTTACTTGCTTTTCGTGATCCTTATGGCATTCGTCCTTTAGTTTTTGGTGCAGCAGAAACAGATCATGGAACAGAGTATATGGTGGCATCGGAAAGTGTGGCCCTTGATACGCTTGGATTTAAATTGATTCGTGATGTTGCCCCAGGCGAAGCAATTTTTATCGATGATAAAGGTTGTTTTTATAGCAAGCAGTGCGCAATTGATCCTACTCTTAATCCATGTATTTTTGAGTATGTTTATCTGGCACGCCCAGATTCAATCATGGATGGTATTTCCATATATGAAAGTCGGCTTAATATGGGAAGCAGTCTTGCGGATAAAATAAATAAAACGATGCGGCATCTTGATATCGATGTCGTGATTCCCATCCCAGAATCAAGCCGCCCAAGCGCCTTACAACTTGCTAATCATCTCGGTATCAATTTCCGAGAAGGATTTGTTAAGAACCGTTATATTGGTAGGACCTTCATCATGCCGGGTCAGCAGCATCGACGTAAGTCAGTGCGCCAGAAACTTAATGCAATCAGCATTGAGTTTCGCGGTAAGAATGTATTGTTGGTAGATGATTCAATCGTCAGAGGAACGACTAGTCGAGAAATTGTGCAAATGGCACAAGAAGCAGGCGCACGTAAGATATATTTCGCATCAGCAGCACCTCCCGTTCGTTTCCCGAATGTTTATGGGATTGATATGCCTACCCGGCAAGAATTGATTGCAACTGATCGTGATGATGATGAGATTTGTCGGGAGATCGGGGCTGATGGTCTTGTCTATCAGGATCTGGAATCTCTCAAAAATGCGATATCATCAGTAAATTCACTCGTAAAGAATTTTGAGAGTTCTTGTTTTGATGGGAATTATATAACCAAGGATGTTACCCAAGAGTATTTAGCCGGAATTGAATTGCAACGTAATTCAGGTACGAAAATATCTCAATCTAATAGGCATAGTACTCAGCTTGATCTGGGGCTGGAATTGACAGATTCATAGAGAAAATAGACTGATTCTCGCAAGATCGATAGAATCATTGGTTCGGGGTAACAAGCAAGCAGACTTAATTTGGGAAAAAAGCCGATATGTCAGATGATTTAGAGCCAGAAACGTTAGCACTCCATACGGGTATTCATCGCAGCCAATTCAATGAGCATTCTGAGGCAATGTATCTGACCTCAAGCTTTGTTTTTGAAAGTGCTGCTCAGGCAGCTGCACGTTTTTCAGGGGAGGAGCCAGGAAATATTTATTCCCGCTTTACAAATCCTACGGTCACGGCCATGCAAGAACGACTCGCTGCATTGGAAGGCGCTGAAGCATGCGTAGCCACTTCTTCCGGCATGTCAGCTATACTCGCGTGTGTGATGGGACTGCTTTCAGCCGGAGATCATATTATTGCCTCACGTAGCTTATTTGGTGCAACGGTCAGCCTCTTTACGAATATTCTCAATCGCTTCAATATTCAAACGACTTTTGTATCTGCTACTGATATAGATGAATGGCGCGCGGCAGTCAAGGTGAATACAAAGCTGTTATTTCTGGAGACACCTTCCAATCCATTGACTGAGATCTCCGATATTTCAGCGCTGTCAGCAGTTGCCAAGCAAGCGAATGCATGGCTGGTGGTAGATAATTGTTTTTGTACGCCTATCTTGCAGAAACCTTTGGAGTTGGGCGCTGATCTAGTGATTCATTCTGCAACCAAGTATCTGGACGGACAGGGCAGGGTGCTTGGTGGAGCAGTGCTGGGTAAACGTGATTTACTGATGGACGGCGGTATTTTTGGTTTTCTACGTACAGCTGGGCCTACATTGAGTGCATTTAATGCATGGGTTATTCTGAAAGGAATGGAAACCCTTAAAATCAGGATGGACACGCATTGTGCTCATGCCATTGAAATTGCGCGCTGGTTAGAAGCACAGAAGAGTGTTTCACGTGTTTTTTATCCAGGACTATCATCCCATCCACAGTATGAGCTGGCCAAGTGTCAGCAAACAGCCGGAGGAGGCATTGTTACCTTCGAAGTGAAAGGTGGAAAAGAAGCGGCATGGCGAGTAATAGATAATACGAAATTAATTTCGATCACGGCTAATCTTGGTGATGCCAAGAGCACATTGACCCATCCGGCTACAACTACGCATGGTCGGATCAGTCAAGAAGCGCGTGATGCGGCAGGAATTACTGATGGGTTACTGCGTGTTGCAGTAGGCCTTGAATCCCCCCAGGATCTTAAAGCAGATCTGGCCCGGGGGTTATTATCCTGATTTAAAAAATATTATCCCGTTTCCAAATCAAAGATGACGCGAAGGCGGGCCGCAGACAGTATAAATAATACGGCAAGGAGAAGTCGACAAAGTCAGGTTTGATTTAGAAATGGAATTAGCAGTTTTCAACTTTTATAATCACTACATCTTCTAATGGCACATTCTGGTGTCCAGCAGAATTGCCTGTTTTTACTTTCTTAATTTTATCAACGACGTCCTTTCCTTCTACTACTTTACCAAAGACACAATAACCAAAACCCTGAGCAGTAGGCGCAGTATAGTTGAGGAAATTATTATCGTTAACGTTAATAAAAAACTGAGATGTGGCTGAATGCACATCGGATGTCCTTGCCATGGCAATGGTATAGGTATCATTTTTAAGACCATTGGCAGCTTCATTCTTGATGGGAGCAAGTGTCTTTTTTTGTTTCATGCCCGGTTCGTAGCCACCACCTTGGATCATAAATCCGTCTATGACGCGATGAAATAATGTATTGTCATAATGCCCATTATTAACATAATCCAGGAAATTTTGGGTGGTAATAGGTGCTTTGTCACTATCGAGCTCTATGCCGATGACGCCATAATTAGTATGTAGTTTTATCATGTTTATTCCTAAGTTAATGATCGGAGTGATCAGAGGAACCTGCGAGAAGCTCGATAGATTCGATTACTATAGTGTTTCTCGGAACATCGCTCGCAAAAATTCCGTTTGGTCCTGTGGGTGTCGCCGCTATTTTATTGACGACTTCCATACCTTTAGTCACTTTACCGAATACCGTATACCCATATCCTTGTGTGGTTGGGGCAGTATGATTGAGAAATGAATTATTCGCAACATTGATAAAGAATTGAGCAGTTGCTGAGTGCGGATTACTGGTTCTTGCCATAGCTATTGTGCCGATCTCATTTTTTAACCCATTAGCAGCTTCATTTTCAACAGGTTGCTTCGTTGGCTTCTGGATGAGCGATTGATCGAATCCTCCTCCTTGAATCATAAAGTTTGCAATCACACGATGAAATATTGTGCCATTATAAAAACCTTCATTTACGTAATTTAAAAAATTCTCTACTGTTTTAGGCGCTTTCTCAGGATAGAGTTCCACGGTGATTGGGCCAAGATTAGTATTTATTCTGATTTCTGGTTGAGCAGCAAAAAGTGTCGTACTGATCATCAGTAACAAGACAGAGAGAAAACGAGTCATAGTGTAATTCCTATTCAATGAGTACATGCGCCGGATCAAAAAGTAACTCCTTCCTTATGTTACAATTCCCCGGTTTTTGCTATGAGAAAAGATGAAATTTTATCTTTTGTATTAAGGATAAAATTCTATAATTCTCGGATTTTACCAAGAAGATCGTTTCTCCCACAATCATTCATTCGCTGATTCACTTGCAATGCTTAAAATTTATAACACCCTGACTCGTAAAAAAGAGAATTTCATTCCTATAAATCCCGGGGAAGTCAAAATGTATGTGTGCGGGATGACCGTTTATGATTATTGTCATCTGGGCCATGCTCGTGTTCTGGTAGTCTTCGATACTGTTGTGCGCTGGCTAGAAGTAGCTGGTTTCAAGGTAACGTATGTGCGTAATATCACTGATATTGATGATAAAATCATTAGACGTGCGCAGGAAAATGGTGAATCCATCGATACCTTGACCAAACGTTTCATCGATGCCATGCATGAAGATGCAGCGATACTGGGCGTTGCGCAACCCACGCACGAACCCCGTGCTACCCAATGCATCCAAGACATGATTGTCATGATAGGTACTCTCGTTCAGAAAGGTCTTGCGTACGTTGCAGATAATGGAGATATATTTTATTCAGTTCATCAATTTCCTCATTATGGAAAACTTTCTGGTAAATCACTCGAAGATCTGCGTGCGGGTGAGCGTGTAGAAATTGATCTTAATAAAAAAGATCCATTGGATTTTGTGCTATGGAAAGCCGCTAAAGCCGGCGAACCTTGCTGGGATTCCCCCTGGGGGAAAGGGCGGCCAGGTTGGCATATTGAATGTTCAGCGATGAGTGAGCATTATCTGGGCGAGCACTTTGATATTCATGGTGGCGGTCAGGATCTACAATTTCCACATCATGAGAATGAAATAGCGCAAAGCGAAGGAGCGCACGATCATCCTTATGTTAATTATTGGATACATAATGGCTTTGTGCGTGTTGATAACGAAAAGATGTCCAAATCATTGGGTAATTTTTTTACAGTACGGGAAGTTCTCACGCGCTATCAACCGGAAGTCGTGCGTTTTTTTATTTTACGTGCGCATTACCGTAGCCCCCTCAATTATTCAGATGAGCATCTAAATGATGCTAAGAGTGCGCTCGATCGGTTTTATATCGCTTTGAAAGAATATGACTTGCCAGCGACTGGAATAAGCTGGGATGAGCCGTATGCTGAACGGTTCAAGGCAGCGATGAATGACGATTTCAATACGGCTGAAGCTATCGCTGTTCTGTTTGATCTTGCGGGAGAGATCAATAGAACGAGTAGTTCCCGGCTCGCAACCTTGCTTAAAGCATTGGGTGGTACACTGGGTTTGTTACAACAAGATCCGCAAGCTTACCTGCAGCATACCCTCTCACCAGAAAAATGCTTGTTTTCGCAGGAAGATATTGAACAAATGATTCAGCAGCGTTTGGAAGCGCGGAAGAAGCGGGATTTTGTTCAGGCTGACAATATACGTAAACAGCTTGCAGCAGCAGGCATTATTCTGGAAGATGGTGCCCAGGGGACAACCTGGCGTCGTCAGTAATGCTTTTTAAGTAGTACGGAAAATGAATGATCAATAAATGCTATGCGCATGGGAATATCTGAAGCGAGCATCATGATCATACACCCACTGATTCAGGAGACGACGGGCTGAATCAATGATTTCCGATGCAGTCATTCCTATCGGGCCATTCAGGATTTCAAGTAAGGCATCCGCTGCTGCGCCATGCAGATAAACAGCCAGTAGCAGTGCGTTCTCTGATGATAGCCCCTGGGCGAGTAGCGCGCCTATCATGCCGGATAGCACATCGCCTGTTCCCGCGCTGCTTAAGCCAGGGTTTCCACTGGCATTGAAATAACAGTGACCGTTTGGAAGTGCACAAATGCTTCCTGCCCCTTTCAGCACAAGCGAGCAATTGAAATTCTTGGCTAAATTCTCTGCTGCTTTCAAGCGATTGCTCTGAACAGTGGCGATATCGGTATTGAGCAGCCGAGCTGCTTCAGCAGCATGAGGCGTGAGAAGGGATGGTGCACGGCGTGTACGTAACGCGCTAGCGAGTTCAGAATGGTACGCAATCAGATTGAGGGCGTCTGCGTCCAAAACCAGGGGTAAGGAAGTCTGCAAAGTCTTTTCCAGGCAAAGACAGGCGGCGATTTCTTTTCCCAGCCCAGGACCCACGATCAGACAAGTTAGGTGATCAAGCTCAAATAGATCGTCTACCGGACGCAGCATGAGTTCTGGCTGAGTTGGATCGACGGTGGGGAAGTGATTGGCGAGCAGACCAAGGTATACTCGGCCGGTTCCTAATTTAAGTGCGGCTGAACCTGCTAATAGCGCTGCTCCGATCATGCCTGACGATCCACCCAGGATCCCCACGCTACCAAAGATGCCTTTATGGCTATTAGCTGGGCGAGGTGGAGGCAATAATGTTTTTATCATGGTTTGATCAAGTAGCCATGATTGCGGACTTTTCATGGAGATTGCATCGAGATCCAGATTGCATAGAATGATTTCTCCGGCGTATTCGCAGCCATCATGCGTCAGAAGGCCCGGTTTCAGGCCAATGAAAGTAGCCGTGATCGTTGCTTTGATGGCAGTACCGAGTGCGATCCCGTTATCTGCGCTGAGACCACTGGGAATATCGAGCGCAAGTACTGGTAAATTCATATTGTTAACGACTTCGATCAGACGTCGATATTTTTCATCCAATTGATATTTGGCAGGGTTTAGGCCAATGCCGAATAAGCCGTCGATGACCACATGCCATAAGCCGGAAGAGGGTATGTCGTTATGTAGTTCACCGCCCATACTCAGCCAGTTTTGAAAGGCCTGCTTAGCATCTTGCGATAATTTGGAAGCTTCACCAGTGAAAACTGTGGTGACCTGAAAGCCCCATGCGCGTAGATAACGTGCTGTGACAAAGGCATCTCCTCCATTATTGCCCGGTCCAGCTAGCACCAGCACTTTGTTTTTATCGTTGCTAAGCAGCCTATCTTTGGTGATATGAGCAGCAGCTAATCCAGCTTTTTCCATGAGATCTGGAGGATTGGGCAGGGCAGCAGCGAGCTGTTCAATTTCACGAATGTCAGCGGTGTAATAGACAGGGATCGGGTTATTCATCTGATTGTGTGTCTTCTCGTGTAAAATGATGATTCTCAGTTTAACTCACTATTATTTCGATGCTCCAATTTCGAGGCCATAAAGCGCTATCTCACTTTCGATTACAAAAATTATCTGATCTGATTAAATCCATCGTACCGCAATTTTCGGCTATTGACGCTGAATACTGGTATTTTTGTGAAACCAAACGTGATTTGAATCAGGATGAACTGAATATTCTGCAGAAGTTGCTTAACATTGATCCAGCTCATCAATCTCCTGTAGCGAAAGGTGTATTTTTGTTGGTTTTACCGCGTCCAGGTACCATTTCACCCTGGTCATCCAAGGCAACGGACATTGCTCATCATTGTGGGCTCGATGTGATTGAAAGGGTAGAGCGAGGTGTTGCATTTTATATTCAGCATGAAACAGCGCTTTCTGATGAGAACAGGCGTGCAATCGAGGCAATCATATATGATCGCATGACTGAAGCGGTTTTTCATTCTTTGTCTGAAGCTGTGGTTTTATTTCATCATATCGAACCAGCATCGCTTAAAGAAATCAATCTTCTGGAAGAAGGTAGAATGGCTCTGGTTAAGGCTAATCAAGCAATGGGGTTAGCCTTGTCTCCTGATGAAATTGACTATCTGCTGGATTATTTTCTTGATATTAGGCGTAATCCTACTGATGTCGAGTTGATGATGTTTGCCCAAGCAAATTCAGAACATTGTCGACATAAAATTTTTAACGCAGACTGGATTATTGATGGCGAGCAAAAAAATCAATCGCTGTTTTCAATGATACGTCATACTCATCAACAGCATCCACAGGGTACGATTGTGGCTTATGCGGATAATGCAGCCATTATCGAAGGGGCGGAGATTAATCGCTTCTGTCCTGGGAAGGATAACGCTTATGGCTACGCACTGGAGCCTACCCATCTGCTCATGAAGGTGGAAACCCATAATCATCCGACGGCAATTTCTCCTTTTCCAGGAGCCGCAACAGGAGTAGGAGGAGAAATACGGGATGAGGGAGCGACCGGGCGGGGCGCAAAACCCAAAGCTGGATTAACCGGCTTTTCTGTTTCCAATTTGCGTATTCCAGATTTCATTCAGCCTTGGGAAACATTGCATGGGCAAAATGGCTATGGTAAGCCAGCCCGTATTGCCTCAGCCCTGGAAATCATGTTGACTGGGCCTATCGGTGGTGCTGCGTTCAATAATGAATTTGGCCGACCTAATCTTGCAGGTTATTTTCGAACATTCGAAGCGCAAGTTGCTGGGGAGATGCGCGGCTATCACAAGCCTATTATGCTGGCTGGAGGAATTGGACAGATTTCTGAGCGACATACTGCGAAGCAAGATTTCTCAGAAGATGCCCTCCTGATTCAACTGGGTGGGCCGGGCATGTTGATTGGATTAGGGGGGAGCGCAGCTTCCAGTATGGATACCGGTACTAATACGGAAGACCTGGATTTTGATTCGGTACAACGTGGTAATGCAGAGATGCAACGTCGTGCCCAGGAAGTAATCGATCGGTGTTGGCAGCTGGAACGCAGTGGGCAACCTAATCCTGTTCTTTCGATTCATGATGTCGGCGCTGGTGGGCTGTCCAATGCGTTGCCAGAACTCGTTCATGGAGCTGGCTGCGGGGGGCATTTTGATTTACGGGCGATTCCTTCGGAGGAATCGAGCATGTCGCCAATGCAGATTTGGTGTAATGAAGCGCAGGAGCGGTATGTACTCGCGATCAGACGTGAATCGTTGACTTTATTCCAGGCAATTTGTGAACGAGAGCGATGCCCTTATGCCGTAGTCGGTGAAGCGATTGTTCAGCAGCAACTTATTGTGACTGATGAGAAATCTATCAATTTACCGATAAATATGCCGCTTTCGGTGTTATTGGGTAAACCGCCCAAAATGACGCGTGTTGTATCGCATATTACCAGGGTGTTTCCTCCATTTGATCTGACAGGAATACATTTACAAGAAGCTGCTTATCGGGTTCTAAGATTGCCTGCTGTCGCAGATAAAACATTTTTGATTACCATTGGCGACCGTAGTGTGGGTGGAATGACCGCGCGTGATCAGATGGTGGGGCCTTGGCAAATACCGGTGGCAGATGTCGCAGTGACGGCCATGGGTTATCAGACCTATCTTGGTGAGGCATTTGCGCTCGGTGAGCGCGCGCCTCTGGCACTGATCGATCCTGCGGCTTCTGCGCGCATGGCAGTAGGAGAAGCCATTACCAATATTGCTGCTGCTGCGATAAACGATCTTAGTGAGATCAAGCTCTCTGCTAACTGGATGGCTGCTGCCGGGCATCCGGGAGAGGATGCTGCACTCTATGACGCCGTTCATGCTGTTGCAATGGAATTATGCTCACAGCTAGGGATGAGTATCCCGGTTGGCAAGGATTCCATGTCCATGAAAACTGCCTGGCAAGAATCAAATGAAAATAAAGGCGATAAACAAAAAGAGGTTATTGCGCCCCTCTCACTTATTATCTCTGCTTTTGCAAGAGTGGGTGATATTCGCAAAACACTCACCCCACAATTACGCACTGATTGTGGTGAAACCGAGCTTATTCTGATTGATCCAGGGAGAGGGAGAAACCGCCTGGGTGGTTCGGCATTGGCGCAAGTTTATGGGCAATTGGGGGATGCTGCTCCAGATATATCGAGTATCGCTGAAATAGAAAAGCTTAAACGTTTGTTTTCGGTCATACAGGAGTTGAAGCGCGCGGATCGGATCCTTGCTTATCATGACCGTTCAGATGGTGGATTGTTTGTGACTTTGTGCGAGATGGCTTTCGCTGGTCATGTAGGTATGACGATCAGTCTAGACCAGTTGTGTTTTGATCCATTGGCTAAAGATATCGGTTATGAGATCAAGCCGGAGGTGCTGCATGAAAGTTCCCTGGAACGCTTGATGGCGATTTTATTCAGTGAAGAATTGGGGGTAGTGATTCAGATCAAGGTACAACATCATGCAGCAGTGCTACAAATGTTGTCAGAAGCTGATCTAAGTGAAGATAGTTTTGTTCTGGGAAATCTCAACGAACAGGATGAGATCTGTTTTTTATGCAACAATAAAGTCATTTTTCAGGAGAAACGGGTTAACTTGCAGCGTGCCTGGTCAGAAACGACTTACCAGATGCAGAAACTACGTGACAACCCTGCATGCGCACAACAAGAATTTGATCGTATTCTCGATACTTCTGACCCTGGCTTGAGTGCTGAACTGACTTTTGATATCGAAGAGGATATTGCGGCACCTTTTATCCAAGTGGGTATCCGACCGAAGATAGCCATTCTGCGTGAGCAAGGCGTGAATGGTCATGTTGAAATGGCGGCTGCCTTTGATCGCGCCGGATTCGAAGCTATTGATGTGCATATGAGCGATATCATGACTGGGCGCGTTTCATTAGGCGACTATAAAGGATTTGTCGCATGTGGTGGATTTTCTTATGGAGATGTGCTTGGGGCTGGCGAAGGGTGGGCCAAATCTATCTTGTTTAATGCGCGCACGCGCTATGAATTTGAATCTTTTTTTGAGCGTAGCGATACTTTCGCGCTGGGTGTATGCAATGGTTGCCAGATGATGAGCAATTTGCATGAAATTATTCCAGGCACCGATCATTGGCCGCACTTCGAGCGTAATGTATCCGAGCAGTTTGAAGCGCGTTTTGTCATGGTTGAGATACCAAAGAGTCCCTCACTCTTCTTTGATGGCATGGTAGGAAGTCGTCTGCCTATCCAGGTGGCACATGGAGAAGGCTATGCAGCCTTCAGTAGTGATCTACAATTGGAATCGGCATCATCCTATGTCGCATTACGCTTTGTTGATCACTACGGTACGCCGACCGAGCGATATCCATTTAATCCTAATGGTTCACCGCAAGGGATAGCTGGGGTGACCTCGATCGATGGTCGATTTACCATTCTGATGCCTCATCCTGAACGGGTTTTTCGTACCGTTCAGCATTCATGGCATGTGGACACCTGGCCAGAAGACTCTCCCTGGATAAGGATGTTCAGAAATGCGCGTAAATGGGTTGGGTAGGTGTTCGAAGTTAATCATGAGCTGCCCTTAGTTTTCCGATGGTATTATTACGTGACTCTCTAGATCATTAATATTTTTAAGAATAATTAATAAAATGACCAAGTGGAAAGTTAGCATCCGAAGCGGATTAGTAAGCATAATGTTGTTAGTATGGGTAGGGCATTCCGAAAATTTGCCAGCACAAATTATTCCTGCTCCTAAGCCTGAATCTGCCATTAGTGATTCTGCGCGAGAATGTGTGTCGGTAGCGCATTGGATTATTCCGGGCAAGGGCAAGACCGTCTTGTCCGATATTATTGCACATGCAGCAAATCAATCGGTAGTTTTACTAGGTGAAACACATGTCAATCGGGAGCACCATCTATGGCAATTACAAATGCTGGCGGCGTTGTATGCTGCTCGTCCCGATATGGTGATTGGTTTCGAAATGTTCCCACGTCGGGTCCAGAAAGTACTCGATCAATGGGTGGCGGGTGAACTGTCTGAAGCTGCTTTCCTGAAAGCTTCAGAGTGGGATACGGTATGGAGAACAGATGCCAGTCTTTATCTGCCATTATTTCATTTCGCACGCATGAATCGTATCCCGATGCGGGCACTTAATATCGATACCCAACTAAGAAAGCAGGTAGCTGAGAAAGGTTTTGACAGTGTGCCCAAGAATGAACGTGAAGGGGTAACGCATCCAGCACCTCCCAGTTCTGGGTATCTCGATTTTTTGTTACCCATATACGAAGCGCATGACCGCAAGGGTAAGAAAGAGGGAGGAAATAATCGTTATGATCCTGATTTCTTACGATTTGTTATTGGTCAGCAATTATGGGACCGGGCAATGGCTCAAGAAATTCATGCGGTATTCAGCATGCAGACTCAAGGAAAAAGCCCACTGGTTGTTGGCATTATGGGATCAGGCCACATTATGTATGGCTATGGTGTTCCCCATCAATTGAAAGATCTTGGTGTAACAAAAATTACTTCGTTGTTACCATGGGATACAAGCAAATCATGTCAACATCTGGTTGCAGGTTATGCTGATGCCATTTTTGGCGTTTCCCCCTTCATTGCGGAAACAACACCTTTGCGCCAGCGACTGGGTATTCGCTATGAGATTGCTTTGCAGCATGGCGGGGCGCGTGTTCTGCAGGTTGAAAAAGGGAGTATTGCCGAGGCGGCCAATATGCTGGAAGACGATCTCATCACTGAGATCGCAGGATTATCAGTGATGGAAGTGGGTGATATCGTTGCTGTGGTGAAGCGTCAGGCGCCGGGCACGTGGTTACCGCTGAAAGTCAAGCGAGGGAATGACGAGATTGAAATTGTTGCCAAGTTTCCTCCATTAGAGAAATGAAGAAGCCATCAGACTGGCTCGTAGCTCCTGTAAAATGTCTGGGTAAGATGATTTTGCAGTATTGCGTTGAGAATCAGCTCTCTTGTGGTAATGGCAGCGAATCGCTTTGGCTGGATTATGGTATCACCATGATTCCGCCAAACAATCCCGCCCCAAGCGCTTTTTGTGGCATTGTCACCCGCATAGGATGCACTGGTATTAACATTTATCCGCCACTTATACACATGGGTTATCGAAAATTATGGGCGCTATGCTATAGGTTATAGGCAGCCATGATTTTTTTATGCCAACGTGATTGACCATGACACAGCTCCTTTGCTAATTTGATTTTGTGATATCTTTTCAGAGAACACTTAACAAAGCCCTTTGCTTTTTTCTTTTTGTTTATAAAGAGTAAAGTCAAGTTGATGTCTTTGAAGAAGTTTGTAAAATTCTGTCCGATTGCGTTTGGCCAATTTGGCTGCTTGCGTCACATTGCCTTCAGTAATTTTTAGTAAACGTACCAGATAATCTCTTTCAAACTGTTTGCGCGCTTCTTCAAATGATACGAGCTGCGCTTCTTCCTTATGCATCGCATCATAGACCAGCTGGTGTGAAATGAGAGGGTTCGCACTCAGGACAACGCTTTGTTCTATTATATTCATTAATTGTCGAACGTTACCTGGCCAGGATGCACTGAGCAAAAGATTGGTTGCTTCTGGCGAGAACCCATTAATTTCTTTTTCGTATTTTTCAGCAAAGGTACGAAGAAAATGATTGGCCAGCAAGGGAATATCTTCACGGCGCTGAGTTAGCGAAGGAATCGTTAAACCGACCACATAGAGTCGATAATACAGATCTTCACGAAAATTCCCTGCCGTGATCTCAGCTTTGAGATCACGGTGGGTTGCAGAAATAATCCGGACATCAATCGGGATTTGCTGCGTAGACCCGACGGGTCTGATTACCCTTTCTTGCAATGCATGCAGTAACTTTACTTGTAGCAGCAGTGGCATGTCACCAATTTCATCAAGGAATAATGTGCCACCTTCGGCTAATTGAAATAAGCCTTTATGGTCACGGATAGCGCCTGTAAAAGCCCCTTTGGCATGTCCAAATAGCTCTGATTCCAGTAATTGCTCAGGAATGGCTGCGCAATTGATGGTCACAAAGGGTTGGCTACAGCGCTTGGATGCATGATGAATAGCGCGTGCAAATAATTCTTTGCCAACACCACTTTCTCCAAGAAGTAATACACTCGCATTCCCTTCCGCAACGCGTTCCACTTTGGTCAGAATATCTTCCATTTCAGCATTTTGGGTAATGATATTTTTACGCCATTCAGCTTGGGATGCTTCATAGGGTTCGCTATTTACGTTGTTGCACGTAAGTCTAAGTGCCTGATCAATTTGATCGAGCAAGGTTTTTGGATCATAAGGCTTGGTGAGGTAACCAAAAATACCACGCTGAACTGCGGTGACGGCATCTGGAATCGTGCCATAGGCTGTCAGAATAATGACCGGTAGCGTTGGATTGGCGTGATGAATATGTTCAAACAATGCCATACCGTCCATCCCACTCATTTGCATGTCACTGATGACGAGATGGGGGCGTGAGATGTCCAGGCAGTTTAATGCTGCTTCTGCGCTGGTAGCTACAATGGTTTCAAATCCTGCAGCCGTCAAACGTATCGAGAGTAATTCAAGAAGGTCTGAGTCGTCATCGACAAGTAAGATTTTTTTAGGCTGTACCATAATATTTTATTCAAGGTGTTATTCTACGGATTGGTTGCTTTTCCATATTTTTTATAGCGTCTATCCTATTTTTCAAGGTCTGAGCGTATTCTTCCAATGCTTGCGCTTGCTCATCCGATGCTTTTAATTTTTGCGATAAATTTCTCGCATCGGTTCTTGCAATTTGCTGCTCTCTAAGTAGAGATATTAATAATTTCCTGAAATTAGCTAAGTTAGTCGACATTGTAATATCTTGTGGCCAATTATTTAGTAAATTGAGCGCAGTCTGGATATTTGTAAAAGATGTTTTAGGTAAACTGATGAGTAAGATGTATTTAAGACGACTTTCAGCATCAGGGTTATTTTTAAAGTGTTTCTTGGTATGGTTGTATTCTGAAGCCAATTGAGTAGCATTCTTTTTCTGCAGCTGGTCATAATACAACATCAATTCATCTAAACTGTGGTATTGATCCAATTCATCTTGTTGAGGAATTTGTGTATTTAAAGAGTCTGATGATTGATGGGTAGGCGTTATTGTACATCCAATTAATACAACAGAAAATATTAGAAGTAATAACGACTTGGAAACAATACTCATGACTGGACCTCAGGATCTTGAATAGGCAAAGTTAGGCGGAAATGCGCTCCCTGACCGCCATGTTTAACAAGTTCAATATTCCCACCGTGGGCAAGTGCATATTCCCTGGCAATCGACAATCCAAGCCCGGTTCCTCTGATATGGCTATTAGGTTTGCTACGTCCCCGATAAAAGGGCTCAAATATTTTATCCACATCAGTGATATCAATACCGCTACCATTGTCAATGATATCGAGTTGGATAGCTTGATCTATTTGTATCGCAGAGATCTTAATGCAACTTTCTTGTGGAGAGAATTTTATGGCGTTTGATAAAAGATTATCAATAATAATGCCAACTCTCTGTTTGTCACATTCGAGTATGAGATCTGGACATGTCAAATCGATTTTTATTTTTCTGCTCATGATAGACAGATTCTGATCTTTCAAAACAGTGTTGATGATATGAGCTAGATTTGTACGCTGTTTGATAAGTGCCGCTTTATCTGCCTGAAGAGCGCTAAAACTTAATAAATCTTCGATACGTTTCTGCAATTGGATACTGCTTGTGTGAAGTATATCGGCAATTTGTTGCTGTTTTATATTAAGATCGCCAGTTACTCCTTCTGCAAGGAGGTTAGCACCCTCACGAATAGCGGTGAGGGGTGTTTTAAGTTCATGGGAAACATGTCGTAAAAACTGAATTTTCTGTTCTTCCAATTTAAGCAAGCGGCGACGCATCCAGTCCAGCCGAGAACCTAAGTATTTCAAATTTTCTGGACCAGTAATTCGTACTGCTTTAGATAATTCACCTTGTCCCATACTATAAATTGCTTCGTCAAGCTGACGAAGTGGACGTACTATGAATACTGAGAAAACAAGTGCTAACAAAATAACAAATGGAATCAGAATGAGTAATTCCCACTTTACCAAAGTGCGAGTACGTAAAGCCATCTCGCTTATTTCATTTACTTTCTGTCCAATTAGCCGATAATTTTCTGTAGAAAAATTCTGTGCAAGGATAAGCAGATCAGCAAATTGGTCGAGTAAATCTCGAAGATTCTGAGGAGTATTATATAAAGTTAATATTTCACGAAAAATCGTTGTCTCTAATAATTGTAGTTTCTCCAATAAAAGCTGTTGTTCAAGGTAGGGAGAAACTTCAGTAAGCTTTATCACCGTTTTTTCAAAATTGGTGTGCGCTTGGAAGTAACCCTCCAGTAAGGATATATCTTCCAGGATGTGTGCGTGTTGTACGCTTCGCTCCATCACGATAATTTCATCAATCAGGATACTGCTGCCATGATTAATTTGCGTTGCCTGATAGATAGTTTTACGGCTTTGGTCGGCAAGCTGATCGATACGTATGGCGCTGTAGATTAGCGCAGCGATTAATGGTAACCCTACTATCGAAAAGCCAAGCAAGATCAATTTAAGAAATGACTTGGGGTTGTGACGTAGTTCTGTTTGAGGGGTAACATCCAATTTATCATCCGTTTCTGCCATAACAGAATCCATCGTACTTCTCACTACATCTATCCTTTTTATTATCTTATCTACAGTCTGACTGTGTTTATTTTATAAAAATAAAGATGTGGGGATCTTTGGACTACAACTCATTATACCGGCTATACCGGCAAGGGAAAAAACTTTCTGATGAACGTATTAGAAATAAACGACAGACTCTGGGTTTGTTGTGTCTATATTGGTGCCGAATTTTTTGAAGCCAATTCAAATTCTTTCTTTTCGTCTCAAGATAGTATTCTGGGCTTGCGGTAACATGGCTGGATAATTAAGACTGTAGTGCAAGCCACGGCTTTCATGGCGTAACATGGCGCTTTGCACAATCAAATCAGCGGTTGTAACCAGGTTACGTAGTTCTAACAAATCACCTGTCACACGAAAATTAGTATAGTACTCATTGATTTCCTCCCGTAGCAGGTTTATGCGGTTTTGAGCACGTTGCAAGCGCTTGTTGGTTCGTACGATTCCCACGTAACTCCACATGAAGCGGCGTAATTCGTCCCAGTTATGCGAAATGACGATTTCCTCATCTGCATCTGTTACCCGACTTTCATCCCATTTTGGGAGGGAGATGGGGGGCAGGGGTGGTTGACTGAGAATATCCTCGGCTGCGGCCTGGCCGAATACTAAGCACTCTAGTAAAGAATTACTGGCTAACCGGTTGGCGCCATGTAAACCAGTATGAGCGGTCTCACCTATGGCATATAAGTTGTCCAGATCAGTTTTGCCTTTCCGGTCAATAACGATACCGCCACATGTGTAATGTGCAGCGGGAACGACTGGTATGGGTTGTCGAGTGATATCAATCCCTAATTCGTGGCATCGAGCATAAATAGTAGGAAAATGCTGCTTGAGAAAATCTGGTGATTTATGAGAAATATCCAGATATACGCAGTCAAGGCCTCTTTTTTTCATTTCAAAATCAATAGCACGTGCCACAATATCGCGTGGTGCAAGTTCCGCGCGTTCATCATGCCGAGGCATAAAGCGTTCGCCATTAGGAAGCTTTAATAATCCGCCTTCACCTCTAACGGCTTCACTAATTAGAAAAGATTTAGCATGTGGGTGATAAAGGCAGGTAGGGTGGAATTGGATGAATTCCATATTGGCTATCCTGCAACCTGCACGCCATCCCATGGCAATACCGTCACCCGTGGCAGTATCGGGATTGGTTGTATAGAGATAGACTTTACCGGCTCCTCCTGTTGCTAATACCGTGTTGTGGGCAGAAATGGTGTGTATCTTATCTGCTTTGATATCCAATACATAAGCGCCATAGCATCGGGCATTCTGCTTATCAGAATAATGGGGTAATTTAGAACTTGTGATCAGATCAACTGCAATATGATGCTCGAGTATGACGATATTAGGATGTGTGCAAATTTTTTTGCTGAGCGTAGATTGTACTGCTTTACCGGTGGCATCATTGGTGTGGATAACTCGACGCACACTATGCCCACCTTCTTGTGTAAGGTGATAACCGGTTTCGTTATTGTTATCGCGTGTAAAGTTGACTCCTTGAGAAATGAGCCATCTGATAGCTTGCGGTCCATTTTCGACTACATAGCGTGTGATTTCCTCATCACATAAGCCGGCGCCGGCAACTAATGTGTCGCGGATATGAGCGTCAGAGGAGTCTTCCATTGAAAGTACTGCAGCAATCCCGCCTTGAGCCCAAGTACTGGAGCTATCATGTAATGATCGTTTAGTGACAATAGCTACTTTCTGATTTTGTGCTAGATTGAGGGCGAGCGTAAGCCCAGCTAAGCCACTACCGATAATCAGTGTATCAAAATGATATTGTTGCATTGATTAGTTTTAATTTATTTGTAAACTGAAGCTATTTTATTAATCATAACTCAATAACTAAAGTTTCGTTGAAACTCTTATTGAATAAAAGCAGTGAACTAATCTGGATACTTTATTGTCTTTAATCCGACTTCGGATAGTTCACGGCAGATCCCCGAACAGGTATACTTTGTTGGGTGCTCAATTTAAAATTTAAGTGGCTGCATCAAAAGTTATCTATTTTTAATTTCGGGGAAAGGACGCATGGGTGATCGTGAAATCGATCAACAATTGGTTGAACGCGTGCAACATGGTGATAAGCATGCTTTTGATTTACTGGTGATCAAATATCAGAGAAAGCTGGCACGTTTATTATCACAGTTTATTCGTGATGCTGCTGAGGTTGAAGATATTGCCCAAGAAACTTTTATTAAGGCATATCGTGCTTTACCATCATTTCGTGGTGAAAGTGCCTTTTATACTTGGCTATATCGCATCGGTATCAATACAGCCAAAAATTTTCTTGTATCCCAAGGAAGAAAGGTACCCACGACTGTTAGTGAGTTTGATAATGAAGAGGCAGAGAATTTTGAAGAAGCAGGTAAATTACGAGAAATAAGTACTCCTGAAAGTGAACTGATGAGTAAACAAATTGCTCAAACGGTTAATGAATCATTAGACGCATTACCTGAGGAATTAAGGACTGCGATTGTTCTGAGGGAAATTGAAGGTTTAAGTTATGAAGAAATTGCGAGTATTATGAATTGCCCCATCGGAACAGTTCGTTCTCGTATATTTCGTGCACGTGAGGCCATAGCTGAAAAACTGCGGCCTTTATTAGGAACAGGTAAAGACAAGAGGTGGTAATGAAGGGGTGGTTTTATGAAAAATAAAATATCAGAACTGCTAGATGGTGAATTGGATTCGGTGGATGCCGATGAAGTAATCACAGAGTTAAAGAAAAATAATGATTTATTGAATGATTGGGAAGCATATCATGTGATCAGTGAAACCCTACGACAACCTACAGCATCATTCCTCATTAATGTGTCGAGTCGAGTGAGTGAACGCTTAGTAAGCGAACCGACCTTATTTATGCCGCGTGCATCACAGGTACACAAACGGAAATTCATTACTCTTTCAGCTGCTGCATCCTGTGCCGCCTTGGTAAGTGGATGGTTAGTGATGCAAATAGAAGATGTTCCGCAGGGAACACGTGTTGCGGAAAAAGTGAATAATAAGGCTGTTGTTCAAGTTGACCATCCTGTTACTTTCCAACCTTCCCCAGCCTTTACGCTTCCATTTATGCCTTACCAACCCGGTGATTATTTATTGATTCATAGAGAATTTTCACCTCATATGAAGATACAGGCGCCAGTAACGAGCGTACATCAGGTTGAAGGCAGGGAAGAAAAATCCAGGTGAGGTATGTGATAAATCTCCAGGATTGAAATTTTATAGATATCAGTAGGCTATTTGCTTGATGGAAATCAATAAGAACTTTCGATCAAGCAAATAGCTGCTATCGTTATTTGTAAGATTTAATTGCGTTTCTATTTGATTATTATGTTTCCGGTATTTTACCCATTCTTTTTATCAAGAAAAAATATGCAAAAAATTGTTTTACTGTGCTGCCTGATAATTTCCTCGATCGGTTTCGTGCATTCAAAGGAGTTACCTGATTTTACAGGTCTAGTTGAGCAATATGGAGAAGCAGTTGTAAATATTAGTACAGTACAAACACAACAGATTCCAGGAAGTCAGATGCTTCCAGAAATTCCTAATATTCCTGAAGACTCTCCTTTCTTCGAGTTCTTTCGCAGGTATATGCATCCATTCTCAGGTCCTCGGAAGTATGAATCCAAATCGCTAGGCTCTGGTTTCATTATTAGTAAGGATGGCTATATCCTGACAAATTCGCATGTCGTCGAAGCTGCCAATCAGATTACTGTAAGACTAAATGATAAAAGAGAATTTAATGCACAGGTTATTGGCACGGATCGTAAAACTGACGTAGCGCTTATCAAGATCGACGCGAAAGACTTGCCTGTGGTAACTCAGGGTGATCCGGATAAACTCAAGGTAGGGGAATGGGTCATTGCAATTGGCTCTCCTTTTGGTTTCGAGAATAGCGTAACTGCAGGTATAGTAAGTGCGAAAGGTCGCTCGCTTGCGCAGGAAAGCTATGTCCCCTTCATCCAGACCGATGTGGCGATCAATCCCGGTAATTCTGGCGGCCCTCTTTTTAATATGAGAGGGGAGGTGGTCGGTATCAACTCGCAGATTTATAGCCGAACAGGTGGGTTTATGGGATTGTCTTTCGCTATTCCGATCAATGTGGCAACAGAGATAGCTAATCAACTTAAGGCACATGGGAAAGTTTCACGCGGGAGAATAGGCGTTATGATTCAGGAGATGACTGAAGAACTGGCTGAATCCTTTGGCTTGTCTCAAGCAGGTGGAGCACTGATTGTTTCTGTAGAAAAAGATGGTCCAGCAGACAAAGCAGGCATTGAGGTTAGAGATGTCATTTTAAAGTTTGACGGCAAAGATATTGCTGTTTCCAGTGATCTGCCGCGTATTGTCGGAAATACTAAACCTAAATCTAAAGTAGCGGTGGAGGTCTGGCGGGACGGCGCCACCAAGAATTTCACTATTTTGGTTGGGGAGATGCCATCAGATGAAAGTGATCGCGGCCACAAGCAAAGCAAAGCCCCTGATACTTCCAACCGCCTTGGATTGGCTCTGAATGAACTCTCTGACAAACAAAAGAAACAACTGGGTGTAGAGAGTGGCTTATTGGTCGAAGAGGTACAAGCTGGCATTGCAAATCGGGCTGGTATACGCCAAGGCGACATTATTCTCGGATTGAATAACCAGGACGTCAGAACGATTAAACAGTTTAATCAGTTGCTTAACAAGGTGGAGAAAGGACGGAATATTGCACTGTTGATAAAAAGAGGGGATATGACTACTTTCATAACGATGAAGCTCGATAATTAAAAATTCACATAATGTTTGATTCTATGGATAGGAAGAAGCTGATTGTATATGGTCGAAGGGATTGCCATCTTTGCCAGGAAATGATTGCATCATTGCAAAAATTACAGAAGCATATCGAGTTTAAATTTGAAATGATTGATATCGATAGCGATCCTCAACTGGTTAGTCAGTATAATGAGCGAATTCCAGTATTGGTGTCGGCAACCGGGAAACAAGACGAAATCTGCCATTATTTCCTTGATGAAGCTGCATTAGATGCGTATTTTGCTAAAATTCGATAGAATGCTGTCGGTTAAGCATAACCGACCTTTTTATTCGAAAATAAAGCAGATCTTCATCAAGCACTAGCAAAAAATTCCTGACTGACATTTAAAATTCCAATCGAATGCAACACATTCGCAATTTTTCTATTATCGCCCATATAGATCACGGTAAATCCACGTTAGCTGATCGCATCATACAGTTTTGTGGTGGCTTATCTGATCGAGAGATGGAAGAGCAAGTGCTCGACTCTATGGAGTTGGAGCGTGAACGTGGCATTACGATCAAGGCGCAAACAGTTGCTTTGAAATATCGAGCACGTAATGGTCAGACTTTTCTGCTGAATTTGATTGATACACCTGGTCATGTCGATTTCTCCTATGAAGTGTCCCGCTCCTTAGCTGCCTGTGAAGGTGCTTTATTGGTAGTAGATGCTTCCCAGGGAGTAGAAGCTCAGACAGTAGCAAATTGCTATACTGCGATCGAGCAAGGGGTCGAGGTGATACCGGTATTGAACAAGATTGATTTGCCTGCTGCTGATCCGGATCGAGTGATTGCAGAAATCGAAGATATCATCGGGATAGAGGCAAAAGATGCCTTGCATGTTAGCGCTAAGACAGGTCAAGGCATACAGGATATGCTTGAAGCAGTTGTCAGCCGTATTCCTGCACCCAAAGGAAACCCGAACGCACCGTTGAAAGCACTCATTATTGATTCGTGGTTTGATAATTATGTGGGTGTAGTCATATTGGTGCGGGTAGTCGACGGTATCTTGAAACCTAGCAATAAAATCATGCTCATGGCTAGCCACGCTACTTATCTATGTGAGCAAGTAGGTGTATTTTTACCTAAAGCAGAAAATCGCGATTCGCTGAGCGCAGGGGAAGTGGGTTTCGTTATCTCTGGTATCAAGGAATTGAAGTCAGCCAAGGTAGGCGATACTGTCACATTGGCCGATAATCCTGCCGCCGAACCTTTGGTTGGATTCAAAGAGATCAAACCACAGGTATTTGCCGGGCTTTATCCGGTTGAATCCAATCAATATGATGCTTTACGCTCTGCATTAGAAAAGCTGCAGCTGAATGATTCATCGTTACAGTTTGAACCAGAAACATCTCAAGCACTCGGTTTTGGTTTCCGTTGTGGTTTTCTAGGTTTACTTCATTTAGATATTGTTCAGGAGAGGTTGGAGCGGGAATATGATATGGATCTTATTACCACCGCGCCAACAGTTGTTTATCAGGTTGCGCTGCGTGATGGGAAAGTGATTGAAATTGAGAATCCATCAAAAATGCCCGACATTTCTAAAATTGAAGAGATTCGAGAACCCATCATTACTACAACGATATTAGTTCCAGAAGAATATGTAGGTACCGTTATGTCTCTGTGCACCGGCAAGCGCGGTATTCAGAAAAATATGCAATATATGGGCAGGCAAGTCATGCTTGTTTATGACATGCCACTAAATGAAGTTGTCATGGATTTTTTTGATAAACTAAAATCGGTTAGTCGTGGGTATGCTTCGCTGGACTATGAATTTAAAGAATTCCGCGCCTCAGATCTGGTTAAGCTCGATATACTGATTAATAATGAAAAAGTGGATGCGTTGTCGTTAATCGTGCATCGTGCAAGTAGCCAACAAAGGGGACGTGAATTAGCACAAAAAATGCGTGAACTTATTCCACGGCAAATGTTTGATATCGCAGTGCAAGCAGCTATTGGTGCTCATGTCGTGGCCAGAGAAAATGTTAAAGCGTTGCGTAAGAATGTTTTGGCCAAGTGTTATGGTGGAGATATCACGCGCAAACGTAAGCTGCTTGAGAAGCAGAAAGCAGGGAAAAAGCGTATGAAACGAGTCGGTAATGTAGAGATTCCCCAGGCAGCATTTTTAGCTATTCTGCAGGTTGGTAAATAATGGGCTATGGGCTGCTGAAAAATTAAATTAATTGAGTGATAACCATGAATATTTATCCTTTCCATTATGTTATGTGCTTAGTATCTCACTAGGGAAAATGAAATGAATTTTCCTTTAGTATTATTCATCTTATTGATCGTGACTGGCAGTATCTGGTTGCTCGATTTTCTCTTTTTGAAACGCAAGCGCGGAGAGGGTATCGAAGAGCCGTGGTGGGTGGAATATCCCAAAAGTTTTTTTCCTATCATTCTGATCGTTTTCTGTCTTCGTTCTTTTCTGGTTGAACCTTTCAAAATACCTTCGGGCTCGATGATACCCACCTTACTGGTAGGAGATTTTATTCTGGTAAACAAGTTTACTTATGGGATCAGGTTGCCCGTTATCAATCAAAAGGTCATTGAAATGAATCACCCCAAACGCGGAGAGGTCATGGTATTTCGTTATCCGGAAGACCCTTCGATAGATTATATTAAGCGAGTGATTGGTTTGCCTGGAGACATTGTTACTTATCGTAATAAGAAACTCAGCATTAATGGTGTGCCAGTGGAAAGGGAATTGGATGGAGATTATAAATATATTGAATCAGGACTGGCTTATGTATACACCCAGCGTTTCAAGGAATTGATAGGCGATAAAAGCTATAACATACTGATCAATCAAGAAATGCCCAATATGCTGTTATCCAGCATACATTATTTTCCCTTCAGAGAGAATTGTGCTTTCGATAAAACGGGATTTACTTGTAAGGTGCCGGAAGGAAATTATTTTACGTTAGGTGATAATCGTGATGGTAGTAGCGATAGTCGCTATTGGGGATTTGTTCCAGAGAAAAATATTGTAGGAAAAGCATTTATGGTTTGGTGGAATTTTAGTGACTTAAGTCGAATCGGCTTGTCAATAAAATAGTGAATGCAGAATGGAATTTGGAGTGGGAAGATGCGTCATATGATGAGAAGAAAACAGCAAGGTATCAGTCTTTCTGGATTGTTAATCTGGTCAGCGGTGATCGTTATGTCTGCTCTTCTAGGAATGAAATTGATTCCATCCTACATAGAATATGCTGCAATTAAGCGGGCATTAGTTGCCATAGCCAGTGACCCAAGCTTGCAGGATACTCATCCAGGGGAAATACGCCAATTGTTCAGTAAGCGTGCAGTTATCGATCAAATTACCGCTGTGAATAGTCGCGACATTCAAATTAGTAAAGTAGGCGGACAAACAGTTTTGAGCGTAAGCTATCCTGTTAAAATACCTTTATTTGCTAATATTTCTTTATATATTGATTTTACTGCCGCAAGCAATCGATGAACCCATATAGCTTAAATACTCCCCGACTACAAAACTTTCCATTAAAAAATCAAAGCGATTTCTTTCTCAAAATTGGCTATGTTTTTAAGCAACCGGAATTATTACAAGAAGCATTAACACATCGCAGCTTTGGTTACCCGCATAATGAGCGCCTTGAGTTCCTTGGAGATAGCGCATTGAATTGTGCGGTATCTGCCTTACTGTTCAGACAGTTTCCACTGTTACCAGAAGGAAATTTATCAAGGCTACGCGCTAATCTTGTCAATCAACATGCGTTATTTGAGCTTGCATCGGTACTTAGATTAGGTGATTTAATCAGGCTAGGTGAAGGAGAACGAAAAAGTGGGGGACATTACCGCCCATCTATTCTTGCTAACACGCTGGAAGCGGTGATAGGCGCCATTTACCTGGAAGGGGGATTCCTTGAAGTCGAAAATTTTGTTAACAATCTTTACAAGCCATTATTACAAAATTTAGATCTTGAAACCTTGGGTAAGGATCCCAAGACGATGCTGCAGGAATATCTGCAGAGTCGCAAGGCCGCCCTGCCGGAATATACTGTCATCGCTACGAGCGGAGAAGCACATCGGCAGAAATTTAAAGTGGAATGTGTCATTCCAAAGCTTAATATGCGAACTATAGGCGAAGGAACAAGCCGCCGCAGGGCTGAGCAGGATGCTGCAAAACAGGCATATGAATTGATCATTCATAGCTAATGGATCCAAATGCTTCGATTACTGAGAGCGTCTATAACTTTACTTTTTTAAAGTCTTCTTGAGTTTGAGTCATTTTATTCGTACTTATCCCCTCAAATTACCCTTTATTTATAAACTTAATTTTAGGGGATAAATCATGTACGACTTCAAGATATATCAAGATAGCATTAAATAAGAGCAGAAAATATTCCATTAAATCTCCTATTTATGGCTTCCCCTCATTTCAGAACTGGTTATGTTGCCATTGTTGGACGTCCTAATGTCGGTAAATCTACTTTACTTAACCATTTGATCCAACAAAAAATTAGCATTACTTCTAGAAAGGCACAGACTACACGCCATCGGATCAATGGTATTTTGACCGATGAACAATCTCAATTTATTTTCGTAGATACACCTGGTTTCCAGACGCGCCATAGCAGTCAACTCAATCAGATGATGAATCGAGCGGTTATTCAAAGCATACGCGAAGTCGATATCGTCCTGTTCGTGATTGAAGCAATTCGATTTGATGAGCGTGACGAAGGGGTGCTAAAACTGCTGCCTGCCGATCGACCAGTCATCCTCGTGATCAATAAGATAGATCAATTGGCACAGAAAACCCAATTACTTCCATTCATAGAAAGTATGACTAAGAAATTTAGTTTTGCTGGCATTATTCCAGTCAGCGCGGCGAGCGGAATACAGCTACCTGAACTAATTGATATGGTCCGGCCTTATTTGCCTGAAAGCCCACCTTTGTTTGGTGAAGACGAAATTAGTGATCGCAGTGAGCGCTTTCTTGCAGCTGAGATGATACGTGAGAAATTATTTCGTTTGATGGGCGAGGAGATTCCTTACTCGACTACTGTACGCATAGATCAATTTACTGTAGAAGGAAATCTGCGCAGAATTTTTGCCTGTATTCTAGTGGAGAAATCCAATCAGAAAGCCATCGTGATTGGCAAGAATGGCGAAAAACTTAAAATGATTGCTACCCAGGCGCGGCAAGATATGGAAAAATTGTTTGGCGGCAAGGTATATCTCGAAGTATGGGTCAAAGTAAAAAGTGGCTGGGCTGATGATATCAATGCATTGAAGAGTTTGGGATATGAATGAGATTGAAGAATCTAAATGATTAATAAAACAGCACATTCACGAATTTGGTTAGAAGCGATTGGTGAGCTTCTCAATTTTTGTTTATAGGTACTTAACAATCATGATTGCTTTGGGTGTTAACATTGATCATATCGCGACATTACGCCAGGCGCGAGGGACGGTTTATCCAAGTCCAGTGGAAGCAGCGTTGGTTGCTGAATCTGCGGGGGCAGATGCTATTACGCTCCACTTGCGTGAAGATCGAAGACATATCCAGGATCGGGATGTGGAAATTTTGCGTGAGCGGCTTCAAATCCGAATGAATCTGGAAAGCGCAGTGACTGAAGAGATGATTGCCTTTGCATGCCGCATCAAACCACAAGATGTGTGTCTAGTTCCAGAACGACGTGAGGAACTGACTACGGAAGGAGGGTTAGATGTGGTACGGCATTTCGAACAGGTGAAACAGGCTTGTAGTAAGTTAGCGGATGCCGGTATTCGCGTATCGTTATTCATTGATGCAGAGCGTGAGCAGATAGATGCCGCAGCCAGAGTGGGTGCTCCGGTAATCGAAATTCATACAGGTCATTATGCCGATGCCAAAAATAACGATGCGCAACAATGCGAGCTGGAAAAAATTTGCACAGCTGTTGCCTATGGTCTCAGTCGAGGATTAAAAGTCAATGCTGGTCATGGACTGCATTACCAAAATACCCGACCTATTGCAGCGATACAAGGTCTTTCAGAACTAAACATCGGACATGCAATTGTGTCACATGCATTATTCGTTGGGCTAGCACAAGCGGTCAGGGAAATGAAGCAACTCATCCAGGAAGCAAGTCAATGATCTATGGAATCGGCACAGATATCGTTGTGCCTTCCCGTATTGCTCAATCGCTTGAAAAATATGGTGAACGCTTTGCGCGAAGATTGTTAGCTGAGCATGAATGGCCTGATTATATCCAGGATGCCAAGCCCGTGATGTTTTTAGCAAGACGCTTTGCAGCCAAGGAAGCTCTTTCCAAGGCAATGGGTACTGGCTTGCGACATCCTGTAACATTAAGCAATATTACGATTGCCCATACCCCCCTTGGTAAGCCCTATTTTCTCTTTCATCCCGAATTAGCTGAATTGATCAAGCGTGAGGGAATCATTGGTCACCACCTTTCCCTTAGTGATGAATTGAATCTAGCCAGTGCCTTTGTGATCCTGGAGAAGGCGTGATGTCGCTGGGTCCTGTGATGCTCGATATCGCGAGCACTCAGCTATCAGTTGAAGATAAAGCAAGATTACTTCATCCTCTTACGGGTGGCGTCATCTTGTTTACCCGCAATTATGAGTCCGTTGAACAGTTGGCAGCATTGACTGCCGAGATTCATGCACTCAGGACCCCACCGTTACTCATCGCTGTGGATCATGAAGGCGGCAGAGTACAACGTTTTCGTAAAGATTTTACCCGGTTACCCGCGATGCATGAGTTGGGAAAGATCTGGGACAGTCATCCCCGCCAGGCACGTCATCTGGCACAGCAAACCGGTTATGTGCTGGCAGCTGAATTATCTGCAGGCGGTGTTGATTTGAGTTTTACCCCAGTACTTGATGTCGATTATGGGCAAAGTAGTGTGATTGGTGACCGCGCTTTCCATCGCATCCCTCAAGCCATTGCTGAGCTGGCGCATAGTTTAATGCTGGGGTTGAAATCAGGAGGAATGAGTGCAATCGGTAAGCATTTTCCCGGGCATGGGCATAGTCGGGCAGATACGCATTTTGAGATCGCTGTAGATGATCGTACCTTTGCCGATATCGAGATGGATGATCTGATTCCATTTCGTCAGATGATTGATTTTGGCATGGCAGGTATCATGGCAGCCCATGTGATCTACCCGGAAATGGATAAGCGTCCCGCTGGGTTCTCCAGCTTCTGGCTAAAAAATATTTTACGCGATGACTTGAGGTTTGATGGTTGTATCTTTAGTGATGATTTGAGCATGCGGGGTACTGCAGGTTATGGCAGCATTACTGAGCGTGCCGAGGCAGCATTACATGCAGGTTGCGATATGGTACTGGTATGCAATGATTTCCAGGCTACTGACCAATTGCTGGAAACATTGCAATGGGAAATTTCTGCTGCAAGTCTGGCACGGTTAGCACGTATGCGTGGACGGCACCATACGCAATCAATGATAACGCTACATGAAGATGCAAATTTCGTGCTGGCTGTCAGGGAAATCAGTGAAATTGGCATAGACAATCAGCAGCAATTGTCATTCTAATTGAATCAACCTCAAATGCTTTTTTGACAGATTGCCGGTTTGGAGGCGCTGTCGCTGAAAAGGTAGTTTCTAATGACGAGTTTTCCTTTGTTTGTAACCAATCATTTTTATAAGGTGATTCATGACTAAATCTTTCGATGTAGCTGTAATTGGCGCAGGTCCGGGCGGTTATGTGGCGGCTATCCGCTGTGCCCAGTTGGGCCTTAATACCGTTTGTATTGATGAATGGAAAAATGAGCAAGGCGTAGCGAGTCTGGGAGGCACTTGTCTCAATGTGGGTTGTATTCCATCCAAGGCGCTACTGGAATCTTCCGAGAATTATGCCCGTGCTGCGCATAAATTTATCGATCATGGCATCAATCTAGAAGGTTTGTCCATGGATGTACCCGTGATGATTACGCGCAAAAATAAAATTGTGAAGGCCTTTACCGGTGGTATTGCCATGCTGTTCAAGAAGAATAAGGTTACTTCTTTGCATGGTAGTGGAACTTTGCTTAAGCAGGAGCAAGAGAGTGGTCTCTGGAAAATTCAGGTAAAGAATGGCACTGAGATCGAAGAAATTCAGGCTGAATACGTCATCATTGCAACCGGCTCAACACCCCGCCAATTGCCGTTCATCAAGGTAGATAATGATCGAATACTGGATAATAGCGGCGCACTGGCGCTAACGGAGATACCAAAACGTCTGGGTGTAATTGGCGCAGGAGTCATTGGCCTGGAGATGGGGAGCGTATGGCGCCGACTGGGCTCGGAAGTGACCGTGCTGGAAGCGCAGCCAAATTTTCTCATGGCCGCGGATGAACAGATTGCAAAGGAAGCACAAAAAACCTTTACGCGTGAGCTCGGTTTAGTGATTCAGACTGGGGTCAAGATCAAGTCGATCCAAGTCGAAGAGCAGCAGATAGTAGTTGATTATGCTGACGCCAAAGTTGATTCGCAAAAATTGGAGATCGATAAACTGATCGTTGCGGTTGGCAGAAGTCCCAATACAGCAGGCCTCGGTGCTGACGAGATTGGTTTAAAAACGAATGAACGAGGTTATATTGAGGTCGATGAATACTGCCGCTCCAATTTGCCAAAAGTATATGCCGTCGGTGATGTGGTCAGAGGCCCCATGCTGGCACATAAAGCTTCAGAAGAAGGCGTGGCTGTGGCAGAAATGATTGCTTCCGCTAAGCAAGGCCATGCTAATGAGTCTGCCAAAGTTAATCTGGATATCATTCCATGGGTGATTTATACCTCACCGGAAATCGCTTGGGTAGGAAAAACCGAGCAGGAACTTAAATCAGCCGGTATTGCTTATCGCGCCGGGCAATTTCCATTTATGGCCAATGGGCGCGCACGTGCCCTGGGAGAAACCAGTGGCTTTGTGAAGGTGCTTGCTGATGCCGACACAGACCGCATCCTGGGCATACATATGATTGGCCCCTATGTTTCTGAAATGATCGCAGAAGCCGTGGTTGCTATGGAATTTGCTGCCAGTAGCGAAGATGTTGCCCGTATCATTCATGCCCATCCTTCGTTATCTGAGGTATTACATGAAGCAGCTTTAGCAGTAGATAAGCGCGCGATACATATCTGATAATCGGCTAAGCTAGTCAATTAGCCAGCCAATTATCCTGCTGGACGATAGTTACCCCACATATGTTAGAAATAACAATGTGGGGAATGTCTAGTATCAATATTTCACACACTGAGTTTTATCAGGGTTGACATCGCAAGACCAGGTTGTTTGGCGGATACCGCCTGCTTTATTGAATAGGAACTCAGCTTTCTGAACTTTAAGTTGCTCAGGTGTGGGAGACACTTTTTCCGGTACGAAGCGTTCCTGAGTCCAGAATCTTATCCGGCAGAAATCGGTTGCTTTGCCACAAATTTGAGTAATTGCAGCGCTATAGACCGTTTTATCCATTTCTCTGTCCAGATCTACCAATACCATATTCACAAATTTACCTGACTTTCCTATCTCTATGACGCGAACAACTCGCCACCCCAAGCCGCTTGGCAACGATTCGGTTGCTTGCGGTGTAGAAGCTTCTTCGGTTGCTTGCGGTGTAGAAGCTTCTTGAGGGGGTTCTGCTGAGTCTGCTTCCTCAGATAGCGCCTGAGTAGACCATAACAACGTCATTGCAAGAAACATACTACCGATTAATTTTTGATTCATTCGTCCTCCTGATATTCTTCTCTTTTAAATAAAAGTATTTCTGGTTCACAATTCTACCTATTTCAACCTGATATGAACAGTCAACCCATGAAGGTAAATTTTTGCCTGAAAGAGTACTAGAGGAGTAATCTGGAGCGCATGAAAGTATGTCGACTTGATCTACAGCTGGTGGATAGCGAGGACATTCTCGTTAAATTAAATCAGGGCATTACCTTGATTACCGGAAATCAGCGCTTGACCCATGTGTTTCGTCAGCATTTTGATCAGGCAGCGATCCGTAAGGGGGCAAAAGTGTGGTCGACACCGGATATTCTGCCGTGGCATAGCTGGTTACAGCGTCTCTGGGAGGAGGCATTGATCTCAGGAGAGATTTCTGAAGCCAGACAACTGCTCGCGCCGCAGCAGGAACGCGCCCTTTGGCAAGAGCTGCTTAGTGCAGATTTGCCATTCCAGCCGATGGGTAAAGCTGCCTTGCAGGTGCAAAAAGCCTGGCAATTACTGTGGGAATGGCATTTGCCGCAGAACGAGTCGATTTTCCAGTATAACGATGACAGCAGATTATTCTGGAAATGGCAGTTGCTATTTCAACGTACCTGCCAGCAAAAGGGTTGGTTATCTCCTGGCTGCCTGCCAGACAAGCTCCGGCATTACTTTGAACAGGGAACATTACTACCGCCAGATGAATTAGTACTCATCGGTTTTGATGAGCTGAATCCTCAGCAATTGGCTTTGCTGGAAACATTGAATCGATCAGGCTGCCACGTGCAGTGGTTACAACTCAAACCGAAAGTCAGCCAGATTGGCCAGCTAGCCTGTACCGATCGTCGGCAGGAAGCAAAGCTCATGGCGCGCTGGGTTCGGCAGAGGTTGGAAGACAATCCCGCGGCACAAATAGGAATAGTCGTGCCAAATCTGTCTGCCCTGCGGGAGATCATCGTGCAAGCATTGGATGAAATCCTGATGCCATCGGTCTTCCATCCAGGACATCAGCAGCAGGAACGCCCCTACAATATGTCACTCGGGAAGCCATTGACTACATTCCCACTGGTTACGACGGCATTGAAGCTACTTGATCTGTTGAAGCACACGATCAGTTTGTCAGACATAAGCCAATTACTTCATTCTCCTTTTATTGGCGGGTGGGAGCAGGAGTCGAGTGCACGCGCCTTGCTGGATGTGCAATTGCGTGAAATTGGGGAGCCCAGCGTATCGATTGACACATTGTCTTATCATGCTTCACAAACAAATCGCAGCTATGCCTGTGTGGTGCTGGCGAAAAAGTTAGGCATGCTGAAAGTATGGCTGCAAACCTGCTCACGTAAGGAGCATCCCGAGCAATGGGTGCAGCATTTCGATCACTTGCTCAAGACGATTGGCTGGCTGGAGGGTTATCCCTTATCGAGTGAAGAATATCAGACAGTTGAAGCATGGCATGCATTGTTAGCAGAATTGGCCACGCTGGATTGGGTAACGGGAGAGATTTCATTGTCTGATGTGTTGAGTCAGCTCTGGCAGATGGCGAGAGAGCGCATTTTCCAACCTCAGACAGGTGTTGCCCCGGTTCAGGTACTCGGACCCCTTGAAGCCCATGGTATCCAGTTTGATTATTTATGGATGATAGGATTACATGACGGCATCTGGCCAGGATCGCCACAGCCTAATCCTTTTATACCTTTGCCGTTACAGCGCAACCATGAATTGCCGCATTCGAGCGAGCAGCGTGAGTTATCGGTGACACGGCTGCTCATGCAACGCATTGTAACGAGTGCTGATCAGGTTATCCTGAGTTATCCGCAGCGTAATGGTGACGAGGAGCTACGCGCCAGTCCTTTGATCAAGGGTTACACCTCTTTAGCAGTAGATGCGCTGTTAGAGAGTAACATGCCTTCCTGGCGTGAGATCGTTCATGACAACTCTCAGTTGAGTGAATTGTTACACGATCCTGCTCCGATTTTGGAGCAGACGGCGGTCAAAGGTGGCAGTCACATTTTTAAGCTGCAGGCAGCATGCCCTTTTCGCGCGTTTGCAGAATTGCGGTTAGGTGCCCGGCCGCTTGGGCAGATCCAGATCGGCTTGAATGCCATGGCTCGAGGCAATCTTTTGCACCGAATCATGGAGAAAGTGTGGGATAAACTTGATTCATATGAACAGCTGTTAGCATTACCGGATACTGAGTTGAGTGAGCTGGTATTGGATCAGGTCCAAGAAGTCATTAACACTATGGCTTCCCATTATCCGCAAACATTTAACCAACATTTTCGCGATATGGAAATCAAGCGCTTGCATCGACAGGTAGCGACGTGGCTAGAGCTAGAAAAAAAGCGCTTACCTTTTCGCGTCATTGCCAGAGAAAAAAAATATGAATTGACGGTGGGAGCGCTCAGTATTCAGCTTAAAATCGATCGCATCGATGAGATTGCCGCTAGCCGTCAACTGATCATAGATTACAAAACGGGCCAGGCTAAAGCCAGTCAATGGTTTGGCGATCGTCCCGATGAGCCGCAACTGCCGCTATACAGCTTGATTTTTCCTGATGATCTCGCAGGAATAGCTTTTGCCCAGCTACGAACGGGGCAGATGGCATTCAGCGGGGTTACGATTGAGGAGGGGATCCTGCCTGAGGTCAAATCATACGAAAAACTTAGCCAGAGCCGTGAGATTGGTAACTGGTCCCAACTGCTGACTCATTGGCAAGTGACTCTGGAAAGGCTGAGCGACAGTTTTTGTCGTGGTGAAGCTGCAGTTGATCCCAAGCGATATCCTGCCACTTGCGCCTATTGCACATTACAGTCGTTATGCCGTATCACTGAATTGACTCTCTTAGGTGAGGTGGATATCGAGGAAGGGGAGGGTGAGGGATGACGGCGCTGCAAAGTGTCGCTGATCAGGCTGAGCGGCTGCGGGCGCTTGATCCACAACATTCCTTTATTGTCCAGGCACCCGCTGGCTCAGGCAAAACCGGCCTATTGACCCAGCGATTCCTGGTGCTGCTGGCAAGAGTCGATTCGCCAGAAGAAATCGTGGCGATTACCTTTACCCGCAAGGCAGCGAGTGAAATGCGCCAACGGATTTTGCAGGCATTGCTGGATGCCCAAAATTTACCAGCGCCGCAAGAGCACTATGCACGTCAAACCTGGCAACTGGCTCAGCGTGTGCTGCTGCATGATCGGGCCAAGGATTGGCAGCTACTGGATAATCCTGCACGTTTGCGCATTCAGACGATCGATTCTTTGTGTGCCAGACTGGTTAGTCAAATGCCTATTCTTTCAAAATTAGGTGCTTTGCCATCGATTGCTGAGAATGCAACAGAACTCTACCAGCAGGCGGCCAGGCAAACGATCGAGGCAGTGGAAGCGGGAGATGAATGGTCGCATGCCATTGCTCATCTGATTGAACATCTGGACAACCAACTGGACAAACTGCAGCAGTTGCTTGCCAGCATGCTCGCGCGCCGCGATCAGTGGTTACCTTATCTTGCCGACCCCAATCATGCAGGACTCATGCGTGACCAACTAGAAGGTGCGCTGGCTGAGCTCGTGATCGATGCCTTGCGGGAGTTGACCAATCATGCTCCGGCAATGTGTAAGGAAGAAATGGTCACATTGGCAAGATTTGCTGCCAGTCAGCTTGAAGGTGCAGAGAGCAATTCTCCCATCACTCATTGCCAGAACATGCAAGCGTTGCCAGGCCCGCAAATTGCTGATCTTGTGCAATGGGAAGGACTGGCCACCTTGCTGCTGACGAAAGAAGGCAGTTTGCGCAAGACGGTTACCAAAAATATAGGCTTTCCCTCGCCTACTCAGACAAAAAACCGGGAAGAGCAGGCATGCTATCGAGCAATGAAGCAACGCATGGAGGCTTTGCTGGAAACACTGGCGGCTGAAAGTGAATTTATTCAGCAATTAGCTCAGCTCCCGGCATTGCCTGCACATCAATACAGAGAGGAAGAATGGGAAACGCTGCAGGCATTATTCAAATTGCTTAGATTGGCAGCAGGATATCTGGAAATCACTTTCCGGCAAACGGGACGGGTCGATTTTCCAGCGCTGACCCGGGCTGCAATTCAAGCGCTGGGAGAATCTGAGGCACCGACCGATTTAGCCCTGGCACTGGACTATCGTATCCAGCATTTGCTGGTAGATGAATTTCAGGATACCTCATTCAATCAGGCTGAATTATTGACACGATTGACCGCCGGCTGGCAAGCAAGCGATGGGCGCACATTATTTCTGGTGGGTGATCCGATGCAATCCATTTACCGATTCCGACAAGCCGAGGTCGGGTTATTTCTCGAAATTCGCGATCATGGATCATTTGGTCAGATTCCACTGGAATTCCTGCGCTTATCGGTCAACTTCCGCTCTCAGCAAGGCATCGTGGACTGGATCAATCAGCATTTCCCTCTTATTTTGCCAGAGAAGGATGATATGACTTTGGGTGCCGTTTCCTATGCGCCGTCAGTCGCCTTTCATGCAAACTCAAACAGAGAGGCAGTGATTTTTTATCCCTCGCTGCAGCGCGATGATCTTGCTGAAGCGCAACAGATTGTGTCCATAGTGCAGCGGGCCAAAGACGCGCTTCCGAATGGGACTACCGCCATTCTAGTGCGTAACCGTGCTCATCTTATGCAGATCATTGTGCAACTGAAGCAGGCAGGATTATCCTTTCAAGCGGTCGAAATCGAACAACTCACCCATCGTCCCGTGATTCAGGACTTACTCGCGTTAACCCGTGCCTTGCTGCACCATGGCGATCGCATAGCCTGGCTGGCAGTATTGCGCGCACCTTGGTGTGGACTGACTCTGCAGGATTTATATGTCTTGGCGGGTGAGGATTGGCAAAAAACCATCATTGACTTGCTGCGCCATCCACCTCAGCTTGCGCAGTTCAGTGAAGATGGTCAGCAGCGACTTAGCCGTGTGTTGCCTATTCTTGAGAGCGCGATCTTTCAGCAGGTCAAACGCTCGTTGCGCAGAAATGTGGAAGGGACCTGGCTTGCGCTAGGCGGGCCTGCCTGCGTGACGGATGAAACAGATCTAGATGATGCGGAAGTTTATTTTCAGTTGCTGGAAAAGCTGGAGGAAGCAGGTCAACCGCCGGATGTTCAAACCCTCAGTGAGCATGTGGGGCAACTCTATGCTTTGCCGGATGTAACGGCTGATGGTTCGTTACAACTGATGACCATTCATAAGGCAAAAGGGCTGGAGTTTGACACGGTGATCCTACCGGGCCTTGGTCATAAGGGTAAAAATGATGAAGCCAGATTATTGTACTGGATGAAACATCAATTTAAATCAGGTCAGCCAGCATTGCTGCTCGCACCGATCAATGCGGTGGGCGATGAGGCCAATCCGATTACTACCTATCTACGGCAACTGGATCAAATAAAAGGCTATCGGGAAGATGGTCGTTTGCTGTACGTTGCAGCCACGCGTGCCAAACATCAACTGCATCTCTTCGGGCATGTGAATCAGTCGGTGCTATCTGACAGCAGGGAAATCAAGGATCCACCGGCAAATACCTTGCTGGCGCGGTTATGGCCGGTTGCCGCAGCACATTTCCAGGCTCTGCTGCATGCTAACACCCTGGCTAAAGAATCAGCAGAAAATGCTGCGCAAGAAGTGGTCACGCAATCGTCATTTCGCTCGAGCAAGCGATTCCGGCTGGCGACCGACTGGAAGCTGCCTGCGCCACCTGAGACGGTCAAGGTGGCTATTGCTGCGGCTTGTTCCATCCCGGAAGAATCGATTGAATTTGATTGGGCGGGCGAAACCGCCCGGCAGGTTGGCACAGTGATCCATCGATTGCTGCAGCATGTCGGCAGTATCGGTATCGAACATTTTGCACCGCAGGATTTGTCCCGCTTTGAACGTGCTGGTCAGTCATTACTGCTGCAAATAGGTGTCACGCAGAGCCATTTTGAGCAGGCGCGAACACAACTGTCTGCTGCACTTAAGAGGTTATGGCAGGATGAAAGAGCCCGTTGGATTCTGAGCAGGCAACATGCCGAGGCGCGTTGTGAATGGGCATTAAGCGGTATGCGCAAAGAAGGACTCGATCATATTGTCATGGACAGAACCTTTGTCGATGCAACGGGAACACGCTGGATCATCGATTATAAAACAGGTACTCACATGGGGAGAGACATCGAAGCCTTTCTCGATAGTGAGCAACAGCGCTATCGCCCGCAACTGGAACGCTATGCCATTTTGCTGCAACAAATGGAACAACGACCTATTCGTCTGGGGCTGTATTTTCCAATGCTTGGGAAATGGCGGGAGTGGACGTTTGCGGTAAATGAATAAGTAAAATGGAAGAATCTCCCTCTCAGGACGAATGTAAACGACAGCGGTATTCGGTATCCTGGCAGCGCTAATGGAAAGGATAAGGTAATTTAATGGGCTTCTGGATTTATATACTGCGCTGTGCCGATGGCTGTTATTACACTGGTCACACTGATAACTTAGAGAATCGTCTCGATCAGCATACGATAGGAGCTATTCCTAGCTGCTACACATTCAAGCGCAGGCCTGTCGAATTAGTGTTCACACAAGAATTTTTCTCCCGCGAAGAAGCGCTCGCTGCTGAACAGCAAATCAAAGGCTGGAGTCGTAAAAAGAAAGAAGCAATGATGCGAGGGGATTGGACAGAAGTATCACGCCTTGCTTGCTCCCGTACCGTTCACCCTTCGACAGGCTCAGGGCGAACGGGTTTGGGTAAGGAGAATGAGTAGCGGTAAAAAATAGTGAATCAAGAGCTAGAGCAGGTAAAAAAAGGAAACGATGATGCTTGGTGATTGACCTGAGGTATCATGACTTTGCTTGTTCTCATGCCGTTCGCCCTGAGCCTGTCGAAGGGTGAAAGGGAAGCAAATCTGCTCACCTTCGACTGTTCAATAAACCTGCTACTATGACAAGCGGATTCTGTCCAAAGAGCATTTACAAATTTTGTATCAATCTGGGCTGCAAAAGTTTTAGCATCTTTTTGCAGCATCTGAAATAAATATTACCTTTCCATGACATAAAGTAATTACCCACAACCTTATCCACGGAAATTGTGGATAATAAAATCTAGCATGCGGATTAGAGGACCATTTTTTTCGATGCTCCTAGAACTCATGGATAACAATTGTATGCAGATGCATTATTGCCTGCCTATTTGTTATCTTTTAGCATCATCATGTAACAAAGCTGAATTGGTTTGACCGTTGCTTCTAATCCGCTTCGAATGTTGTACAGAATAATCTCAATTATTTGAGAAACCTAATCTTTCTCTAGCGTTAAAGCCCATAAATCTTTATCAGGGGATAAGGAAAAATGATGAGAATTGCGACATTCAACTGCGAAAATCTCTTTGCCCGCTATAGATTCCGAAATAACTTTAACCCGAGGGAGGACGATGGGTTTACCATCAATAATCTCGCATTTGAGAACTATGACGAAACTGCAAAGCAGATTACTGCCCAAGCGATTCGAGAAGTCAATGCTGACGTCATCGCATTACAGGAAGTGGAAAGCCTGCCAGTTTTAGATCGTTTTAACTTAAGATATCTGGGTGGATTGCGCTATAAACATCGCGTCGTGATCGATAGCCATGATCCAAGGGGAATTGATGTTGCGTTGCTAAGCAGATATCCATTAACATCGATTAGGTCATACCGGCACGAGAGAAATGCAGCTAACACCGCATCACTTTTCTCACGTGACTGCCTGGAAGTTCATATTGATATTGATGGCAAAGAGCTGACCCTTTTTGTGAATCATTTCAAATCTATGGTAGGTGGGCGCGATGCAACCAGAGTAAAAAGGGTAGAGCAAGCTCAACGGGTAGCAGAAGTAATATCCGAGCAATGGCATGAAACAGGTTATGAAGGTAACTATATTGTCCTTGGTGATCTTAACGATTACCCAAGTCATGACACCTCGCTTCACGTCCTGCTTGCCCATGAGGGTCTGGTAAATGTGATAGATCGACTTCCCAAAGATGAACAATGGACGCATTTCTATGCGGGCGGTAACGAGTATCGCCAGCTGGATTATCTTCTGTTGTCTTCATCGCTGGCCAACCATAACCCCTCTTCCCCGCAAGTTATGAGAATGGGGTTGCCTTATCGGGCAGAGCGCTATTCTGGCCAAAGATTTCCCCATGTTGGTGAAGACAACCCCAAAGCATCTGATCACGCACCCTTGTTTATGGATATTCAGCTTGATTGACGAGTGATCGAATCACCCAATCAGCGCGATTCGATAACAGTGGTCGGCGTATCAATCATACTGATATAAGACACGATCATCTCCGCCGGAACTTCTCCTTGATTAATGCCGCAGTGCAAGGTGTTAACCACCTCGACAAACGGAGGTTTTTTGCTCGCAATAGAGGTTGAACTTTGCTGTCGATCGCGCTGCCAATGTGTAAGTTTCGGTATGTTGCCGCGAGGAATCCAGGTTCAAGTTGCATTTTCGCGCGCAATAGCCTGCAATATAGCCTCGGCCCATAACTTAATACGATATTGCCGGCGATCGAACGACGAGGCCGATCTAATCTGGTTGGATATTTTGAATTTGCTATTTAATCCCTTATTGCCAATATGCGGAACTTCGATGATTGTTTTGCCAGATTCTCGGATAGCCTGGGAAAGCACTCTTGCCTTGTTACCGCACAAGATGACGAGATTACAACCCTCCAACTCACTCAGTACTCGCTGGACATTTTGCGGCTTTTGTATTTCTCTGTTATCTGCCTCTGACTTGCCATGACCGAGTGCAACCGCGATCGGCTCGGCGAAACTATTGGTGATTCGATAGTCGTAGCGATGCAAGGATGAGAATAGTGTTGGCTGAGCGGAGTGTAGATGAACCAAAGCTGCTTCCAGATTTGCTCCGCTCTCCCCGGCAACAGGCTTCCCTTTACGTTTTTCTTCTTCCCCGGGAGCGCTGAAGACAAAGGCAATAGGAAGATGACCTTCGCAGAAATGAGAAGAGAATTTCATCTGCTGCGGCCTAACAGCTGAATTCGCTGGCTTGCACGATACTTGGTGCTCGGAGATTCATCAACGACTCCTTGAGAACATTTCAATTAACCTCGTAGATCGTTCCAGTAAACCCTCTCACGCTCGCGGTGAGCAGTGAGTTTGTTGAACTGTCGAATCGTTCGTGGTGAGCCTGTCGAACCATTCGCTGCTCACAGCTCAGTCCGAACGGCGCTTTGGTAAGCGTTATACAAGAATGATCTATTATTCCATTTCTAAATCAAACCTGACTTTGTCGGCTTTTCCGCCGTATTCATACTGTCTGCGGCTTGCCTTCGCGTCATATTTGATTTGGAAATGGAATTAGGTTCATTATATTTATACTTTTTAGCCCCTTTTTGAAGCACCCCGAGGTAAATAAAATCAGAACCTGCTTCAGCTTCATAGCAGCGCTATCTCACTCGATCAATCTTTGTTGCTTATTTCTTACCAACGCCAAGTGTCAGGCGTTAAGTATTTATAGGTATTTTATTAATCAGTGTATCTTGTGATAAGCTATTGAGCATCAAAGATTAACAAATAGAGCATTTATTTTCCTAATTTACAGGTGATGATTGACTGGTGGCGGTTAGTGAAGCAGAACCAGAAGTCGAGCGACAGAAAGCGAATGTGCTCATTCTCACGGTTGAAGCCGTGCTCACCTGAACAATACTCATTCATGAAGGAGAAAATCAGCATGCGTGACCTATTCAGATTGATTGTTATACTGCTGGCGCTCGGCTCACTCCCGGGCTGTGCAGCGCTGGTCGGCGCCGGTGCAGCCGGTGGTGCCTACGAGTACAAGACTAAGGAGCGGCTGGATAAGCTGGCAGAGGACTTCAAGGCAGGTAAGATCACCCGCGAAGAGTATCTAAAGCAGAAAGAGCAGATCGAGAAGGGCTCGCTTGTCTACTGACATAACCTCTGGTTATATCCTGGAGGGTTCTTGCGCAGAACAGATATAAATCTGAGAAATTTCCACAGATTTGTGTGGCTTTAACAAATTAATGAAATTTTGAGCAGTAAATAGCTAGCACACAAGCGGCATCAACCACGAGGGAGAATCAGTAAATCAACTCAGATTCAAATGATTTGCTAGATAAGATAAAAAAACCCGGAGAGTGATTGATCCAACTCTCCGGGTTAGTGAGGAACACCAAGGTAAGGTTTTTTTATTTTTTGGCCAGAATTACAAACCCTTTAGCTTCTTTTTGAAGCATCTTGAAGTAAATAAAATCAGAACCTGTTTCAGCTTCATAGCAGCACTATCTCATTCGATCAATCCTTATTGCTTATTTCTCGCCTATGCCAGGCACTAGGCGCTAAGTATTTGCACGTATTTTATTGGTCAGCGCATCTCGATAAGCTTTTAACACCATATTCAAATCAAATATGACGCAAGAACGAGCCGCAGACAGTATAAATACGGTGGAGAAACCGACAAAGTCAGATTTGATTTGGAAATGGAATAAGCTATTGAAGTATCAAAGATTAACAAATAGAGCATTTATTTTCCTAATTACAAGTGATGATCGGCTGGTGTCAGTTAGTGGGGCAGAACCGGAAGTCGAGCGACAGAAAGCGAATGTGCTCAGAATGTACTCATTTAACGGTTGAAGCCGTGCTCACCTGAACGACATCTCACTCATGGAGGAGGAAATCAGCATGCGCGACCTATTCAGATTGATTGTTATATTGCTGGCGCTCGGCTCGCTCCTGGGCTGTGGGGCGCTGGGCGGCGCCGGTGGTGCTGCCTACGGGAACAAGAGCAAGGAGCAGTTGGATAAGCTGGGAGAGGACTTCAAGGCAGGTAAGATCACCGCCGAAGAGTATCTAAAAGAGAAAGATGAAATTGAGAAGAGCACGTCTGACTACTGACATGACCCCCCGGTTATACCCTGGGGCATAAGCGATTAACTGCGAGGGAGAATCAGTAAATCAGTTCAGATTCAATTGATTTGTTAGATGAGATAAAAAACCCGGGGAGTGATTGAGCTAACTCTCCGGGTTAATGAGGAGTATCAAGGTAAGGTTTTTTTATTTATTTTCGGCCAGAATTACAAACTCTTTAGCTTCTTTTTGAAGCACCCGGAATAAACATTACTTTCCTGTGACATAAAGCAGTTACCCACAACCTTATCCACGGAATTTGTGGATAATCTGAATTAATTCATAAAAACGAGTAGATCGTTCCAGTAAAACCTTTTCCGCTCGCAGTGAGCAGAGAGCTTATCGAACTGTCGAATCGCTCATTCAACTCTTTACCGTTCTTTACCGTTCGCGGTGAGCCTGTCGAACCGCTCATTCCATTTCTAAATCCAACCTGCCTTTGCCAGCTTCTCCTTACGGTATTTACTGTCTGTGGCTCACCTGTGCGTGTCTATAAACACCGAACCATTTCACGTCATAACCGTGAAAACGGATGGATATTCACTATGGAAATTACCAGATTCCAGCCACACCGGTCTGAGTCGATGACAAGCTTTGTAAAATGACAATTGGATGATACATTCGCTTAGAATTAGTATGATGATAGCCTATCTTGAAATTCCCTGGCTTTTCCGTGTAACAGGATAAAATCTCGGCAAAGCGCGAGAACAAGTTGATTCGTGTATGGATTAGATTATGCTGTAATAATAAAAAAACAGAATGGATCACCTGCAGCGTATTTACAAATCACATCAAATATTTTCCTCCGCGCGCTACCCCATCTCACGGAGAGTACTCGAAGAAAAGCTCGAATGCTCAACCGCTACGGTCAAGCGTATGATTGACGAATTGCGGCTGTACTTTAATGCACCATTACAATATGACCGAGAGCGTAATGGCTATTTTTACGATACCCGGCAGGGAGAAGTTTTTGAATTGCCGGGACTCTGGTTTAATGCCAATGAACTGTATGCACTGTTAACCGTGCAGCAATTACTGGAGCAAACCCAACCTGGTTTACTGGATGACCATCTCAAGCCGATAAAAAATCGCCTCGAAAAAATTCTGGCCACTGCCCAGCTCAACAAAGGTGAAATCGCCAAACGCATCCGTATCCTACGGATGACAGCCAGAAACACATCCAGCGAGCATTTCCAGTCGGTAGCCAGTGCCTTGCTGCAAAGGAAGCGTCTGCATATTCACTATCACAGCCGCAGCAATGACCAGACCAGCCAGCGTGAGGTTTCACCTCAGCGCCTCACCCATTATCGCGACAACTGGTATCTGGATGCTTACTGCCATAAGCGCAATGCGCTACGCAGCTTCGCCGTTGACCGCATCCGCGCAAGCTGGCCACTCGATCAGGCCGCGCTCGAATTCGATGATGCCGAACTCGATGCCCATTTTGCCTCCAGTTACGGCATTTTTGCTGGCCAGCCCAAAGAAATCGCCGTGCTGCTTTTTTCTGCCGAACGCGCCCGCTGGGTAGCCGATGAACAATGGCACCCCCAGCAACAAGGCAAGCTGTTACCCGATGGCAGCTATGAACTGCGCATCCCCTATGCTGATAGCAAAGAACTCGTAATGGATATTCTGAAACACGGTGACGGCGTAGAAGTATTGGAACCCGCCGCATTACGGCAGGAAGTTATTAAGCGGCTGCAAGCAGCGATGGAAAAATACAGTGAGGGTAAGGTCAGGTTTTGAGCCTGTCATAAATCTATAATCCTAGAAAATCCGATTACACTTCGATTTAAAAATAATGGAACAGTCAGGAAATACGATTTTTAATTACTGGGGTAAGGCAGATCCTAATTATCCGGATGAACAGAAGTGGCATCCGCTACCTTATCACTGCTTGGATGTAGCTTCGGTTGCTGCAGCATGGTGGGATACTGATCCGACCATACAACGAACTTTTCTTGCTGCTTTTGGTTGCACTCAAATTCAGCAAAACAAGTTACGTGCATGGATTCTCTTTTTTATAGCTTTGCACGATCTTGGAAAATTTGACCTGCGATTTCAGCTAAAGGCTCCGAATGCGCTTGCTGCCGCATGGCGACCGCTCGGTAAGGAAGATCACGGAGTTTCAGCAAGAGACATCACAGGTTTCGATCATGGTTGGGCGGGCATGGCTTGGGCGAATCAGGAATATCGGCAGTGGGTCAGCCATGATAATGCAGACTGCGAAATTTGGGAGATATGGAAACCTTGGCTGGCTGCTGTAACTGGACATCACGGAGATTTTTGCGAGCCGACGAAAATTTATGCGCCAGAGGCTGATGCCGCGATCATTGCTCATGACCGCAATGCGCGCCAGGGATTTATTTTTGCATTGGCCAATATTTTTCTCACACCTGAGGGACTTGGTTTTCAGGATTCGCTTCCATTTACCTCACCGAGCGCACAACATTTGCTGGCCGGTTTCTGTGCTGTGTGCGACTGGATAGGCTCCAATACCGATGTATTCGAGTATCAAAAGCCTGTTACTGTATTGACCGATTACTTTGTCGCAAGGGTAGAAAAAATCCAAGCAGGCGATGTGTTGCATCACTTTGGCCTAGTTGTAAAAGTAGTGGGCTACAAAGGCGTAAGTGATTTGCTCATGCCAGAAGAATCACCGCGTGGCGTTCAGGTGCAAGTGGATAATTTACCAACCATTCCCGGCTTAACACTAATTGAGGCACCTACCGGTAGCGGTAAAACCGAAGCTGCACTGGCTTATGCTTGGCGGTTACTGGATCAAGGTATGGCAAATTCAATCGTATTTGCGCTGCCGACACAAGCTACAGCCAACGCCATGCTTACCCGTGTCGAGGTTTTTGCTGAAAAGGTGTTTGGTAATGCCAATGTGGTACTGGCCCATGGCAAAAGCAAATTGAATTCTGAATTTGGCCGCATGGTGATTGCCGGACAGCGGAGAACTGCTCAAGGTAAAGAAGAAGCATCTGTTCAATGTGCTGCTTGGCTTGCCAGTAGCCGCAAGCGTGTATTTCTCGGTCAAATAGGTGTCTGCACGGTGGATCAAGTGTTGTTGTCTGTGCTGCCAGTGCGGCACAAATTTGTGCGTGGCTTTGGCTTAAATAAATCTGTGCTCATTGTGGATGAAGTTCATGCCTATGATGCTTACATGAATGGATTGCTCGGCGAAGTATTGCGCCGTCAAAGATCTACTGGCGGAAGTGCAATCCTGCTGTCTGCCACATTACCTGTAAGTATACGTACAAAATTGCTGGAGGCATGGGAATCCTGCGGGGTGGAAAAAGCGTCATATCCTGCATTGTGGCACGCCACACAAAATAATGCATTATGTACCACTGTGCCTGACGAACACCGCCCGGAACGGCGTGAGGTGATAACCGAGTGCATCAAACTTCCCGGCGCAATCCCGAATGATGATGTGATGGGGCGCATCATCGCCGCTGCTGAGTCCGGCGCAAAGGTGGCTGTGGTGATGAATTTGGTGGATGATGCCCAGCAACTTGCCCGCAAACTGCGCGGCAAAACCACAATTGATGTGGATGTGTTCCATGCGCGCTACCGCTTCATGGACAGGCAGAAAAAGGAAACTGCTACGCTTGCACACTACGGACGCAATGCCGAGCGTGACAAAGGTCGCATCCTTGTAGCCACGCAAGTGGTTGAGCAAAGTCTTGATCTGGATTTCGACTGGATGCTTACGCAGATCTGTCCGGTGGATTTACTGTTCCAGCGGCTTGGCCGTTTGCATCGTCACCGGCGTGAAAGCCGCCCTGCCGGATTTGAGTTACCTAGATGTACTGTGCTGTCAGTAGAGGGTGAAGATTATGGGCTACACAAACTCATTTACGGTAATACTCGAGTGCTGTGGCGCACCGAGCAATTGCTTGCTGGCGCGAGCAAGATTGTTTTCCCAGAGGCTTATAGAGATTGGATCGAGCAAGTCTATCAGCGCGATGATTGGATTAACGAACCAGAAAAAATTGCATTAGGGTACGACGAATTCAGTGTGATGCAGCGTACTCGCGAGGCGAATGCATTGCAGCTTATCACGATGACAGCAAAAGCATTCCGCGATGAGGAAGCACAAGTTACTGGACTTACCCGTGACGGCGAAATGAGCTTAACGGTTTTGCCTATCCAACCTGATAAGCGTTTGTTGAATGGACAAGTGTTAAGTGCATTAAACGAGCGTGATCTCGCGGAAACGCTTAACCTGCACGCTACGCCCGTACCTGCCAGTTGGGAGAAGTGGCTAAAAGACTGCCGCCTTGAAAAGGAAGGCAACTTGGCGGGCTACCGGCAATTAGAAATGTGCGCTGACGAGCATGGCGGCTGGTTGGCGACAGGTGGAAAATTTCGCTATTCGGAAGATTTTGGATTGGAGGGGATTAACGATGAATCTACTTAAAGACCCATGGATTCCTGTACGTGCCAATGGTGGTACAGGAGCTTTTCATTTGCTGACCTATCAGCAGCTTTTGTGCGAGCCGGGCAACTGGCAAGTCAACCTGCCGCGTGACGACCTAGAACTGGCCTGTGTGCAATTGTTGGTGTGCATGACGCAAGTCATGTTTCTGCCAGAGGATAACCCAACATGGCAAAAGCGACTGAAGAGTCCGCTATCGCCAGATGAATTTGCTGCCGGTATTAAGCCCTGCCATGACTGGTTCGACCTCGACCACTCAACCCAGCCGTTCATGCAGTCACGAGGAGTAAAGGCTGCTGAAAATACTCCTATTCAGAAATTGCTGATTGGATTACCGGAAGGCAACAACCATGCTTTCTTCAACGAAGCGGGCGAAGTGCGCAACTTATCCGGAACACTTGCTGCAATCACGTTATTTAATCAGGCTTCTAATTGCCCAAGTTTCGGCGGTGGATTCAAAGGTAGTTTGCGCGGGGGGGCACCCATTACCACGCTGGTGTATGGAAATAATTTACGTGAAATGGTTTGGCGCAATGTACTGACGCGGCCTCATATAGCAAAACGACAAATAGCTATACCGGGTTTTGAGTACGATCAGCCCACCTGGATTAAACCAATCTTGGAGGGTTCAACTATTCCTTGGAACGAAATAGGCCTTATGCGCGGGTTATTCTGGCAGCCGGCCCAGATAGAGTTGGTGAAATCAAAAATGGTTGTCCCCTGTGATGTGCTTGGTGGTGAGGCTGCTCCAGTGTACACCGGTTTTCGTTGTGAGAAGTTCAGCTTTACTGTTAAAGGCGTCTGGCCGCATCCACATGGAGCAATGGCAATTTCAATTAAAAAGGGAGATCCAGAAAAAGGTGAATCTGAGAAAAAGCGGGAGGAAAAATTTGCTAGCTTTACTACGACTGCTCCAGCATGGACACAGTTGTCCGAGTTTCTTGTACCCAGAAGCATAAACGACGAGAACGTCAAAGAAGGATCTGTTCCAGCCGGACCAATTACCCAAGCCAATGAGCTTGGTGATAGCGAATTGCATTTGCTGATAGGTGGCTATCGAACCAAGCAGGCATCGGTGCTGGAACGTCGCCATGAAATGATAAGTTTGGCGCAAGGTTGGCATGACCAAGGCCGCTTATCTAAACTGGTTGAAATTGGCAATGAAGCAAAGAAAGCTTTACGTGGCAAACTCTACTCTGCAGCTCAGGGGAGCAAGGAAAAAAGGCTGAAGGGCATTGGTGTAGCCATCCATGAAATCGCTGAAAAGATGTTCTACGCACGAACAGAAAGTTTAATTCACGAGACATTTTCTAACGATCTTACATTTAGAGAATGGGCAACCGCTTACTCGATTTTCGCGAAGCGACTTGCAGAACATTGCTGTGCCATTTTCGAAGAACTCACTAATCCTTACTTGATGAGGCCAGAATTGATTCCGGTCATCGCATGGGCAAGGCGTAGCCTAAATAACGATCTTAAAAAACTAATGGAGGAAGCATGAGTGCCGAATTGCCAGATTTTGTCGCGTTGAAAATGCGTTACGACAATGAAAGTTTTCCAACAGGCGCGCGCGCCGAGCTACGTCGTACCGCCGAGCCAGATGATATTGCACTTACGCCTGCGCTCTACCGGCTTTTCCCTGGACAAAAGCCGGATGATCGCCACTTGTGTCTGGCTTTCTTGTTGCCATGCTGTAAACACGCGGCCAAAGCCAAATCACTGGGCGCGCAATTAGCTGAAGCTAATGTCGCCGAAGCGCGTGTTTTACAAGTGGCTCGCGCTCATGCGCCGCTCGATATGGTGCAGTTGCGACGGCTTCTGGCGCATGTGGAACCTACAGTGGATTGGTCAGAGTTTGGTCGCATGGTCTGGTATTGGTATAGGAATGATAGAGCCAAACGTCAACTTATCGAAGATTATTACATTGCCCGCTTTAACCCCGCTAAAGGAGATAAAAAATGATCGCCAAGAATTTCGTCAACTTCCATGTATTGATTTCCCACAGCCCGTCCTGTTTGAATCGCGACGACATGAACATGCAGAAAACAGCTGTGTTTGGCGGAGTAAACCGGGTGAGGGTTTCCAGTCAATCACAGAAACATTGGATGCGCAAAAGCAGCTACTATGAAGATAATTTCGGTCCTGCATCCATACGTACTCGCGAACTCGAGAAACTGATTCCGTTGTTCGTTGAAAAGCTACGTGATGAGTTTGATCATGATTTGATCGAAAAAACAATGGAATTGTTTGTTAGAACAAAAATCGCAGATGATGAAAGTGATGACACAGATGAACAAGGGGAGGGTGCCAGTGATGATGGCAAGAGCAAAAAACTTGCGGTTGCTCCTTGGGTACTGGAAGAAATTAAAGTTCTTTGTGGTATCGTCAAGGATACTTCCTTGACCGAAGAGGAAGTAAGCAAAGCCAAGGAAAAAGCAGCAAAGCAGAAAGAACCAAAGGGTAAAGGCAAGAAAAAGAAATCCGAGCAGGAATTCATTGACGATGCCTTAACAAAGAAACGTGTTAAAGCAGTTCAGGAAAAAATAGATTCAGTTCGTAGAGCGATGGCCTCTGCATTAGATATTGTCCTATCCGGACGCATGGCAACTTCAGGGCTGATGACATCAGTTGATGGCGCACTCGCTGTCGCTCATGCCATCACTACACACGCTGTCGAACCGCAAGACGTCGATTGGTTCACCGCCGTGGATGATTTGACGATTGACGCAGGCGAAACCGGAGCGGGACATTTGGATACCCAGCAATTTTCCTCCGGCGTATTCTATCGCTATGCCAGCCTGAACCTGAAACAGTTACAAGTGAACTTGGGATTGATCGATAACATCAAGGCGGCAGAAACTGCTGAATCGCGCCAACGTGCATTGGATATCGCCCGGCATATATTCCATCTACTTGCTACTGTTGTACCTTCAGCCAAACAGCAATCTTTTGCCGCACATAATCTAACGGATTTCGCCATTGTCAGCTTTTCCGATCAACCCATTTCGCTTGCTAATGCCTTCGAGCAGCCGGTGAAGTGTGATTACAAAGAAGCCGGATTTCTCAAGCCGTCCATCAACGCGCTGTCTGACTATTGGGCGCGTATCCACCGTGCTTATGGTCTGGAAGAACAGGCGCTTGCCTTTGCGGTGGAAGATGGCATAAAGTTAAACAATAAGCCTGCACTAGACTCGCTTAAGGCAATGGAAGATTGGATTGCTAACGGTGGGCAAGCATAAGGAGTCTCTCATGCCGCACTACCTTATTTTACGGCTGGATGGCCCCATGCAGGCATGGGGAACACATACCTTTGAGGATTTTCGTCCCTCCAATCTGTTTCCTACCCGGAGCGGTTTGTTGGGTTTACTTGGGGCTTGTCTGGGCATAGACAGGCATAATCACGCAGAACTGGAACAACTTGCTGCCAGTGTTGAGTTTACAGTACGCGCGGATCGTGTGGTGTTACGTCCGAATGCTGAACAACCTATGGCGAAAGCTGCTATAAAGCTTCCTGATTTCCACACAGTGCTTGCAGCACGCAAAGTGGATGGATCGGTCAATAAAAACCCTGTGGTTTCACGGCGTGAATACTTGTTTGATGCTGCTTTTACCGTAGCGGTTGGCGCAAAACCAGTTGCGCCCGTTACGCTGGAAGTGATTGCCGAAGCCCTACGTCGTCCATGTTTTACGCCTGTCCTGGGGCGGCGTTCTTGTCCTATAACACGGCCTTTGTTGGAGGGTGCGCCGATTGAAGCCAGCGATGCCAAGACCGCGCTGGCAAGCGTGTTACCTGTTGGTGGGCTGATTTATGCCGAGGGTGATCTGGAATCCACACAGCCACTGCGTATTCGTGACGTACCAATGCATGGGCACAACCGTCAGTTTGGCACCCGGCAAGTGTATGTGCATAAGGAGACGCCATGTTCTTGAGTCGTGTCGAAATCCCGTGGGAATTTGCCCGCAACTCTTATAATCTGCACCGTCAACTTTGGCGACTGTTTCCCGGTGAGGAAAAAGAAACTCGCAGCAATGGTGATGAATTGCGGCAGGGTTTTCTGTTTCGTATCGAGGACAACCCGATGGGGCGCCCAGCGCGCTTGCTGGTGCAATCACGGCGTGCGCCAGAAGCTGCATCTGGTGTTGTGTTAATCGGTACGCGAGAAATTCAACCCCAGCCTATAGCAGGCCAGCAGCTGGCATTTCTTCTTACCGCCAACCCGGTCAAGACTATTACCGATGTGCAACGCGATGCCAAGTCGAGCAAAAAATCCGAGAAATGCCGTGTGCCATTAATCAAGGAAGAAGACCAGCGCGAATGGATTGCGCGCAAACTTGCTGGTGCAGGCGAAATTGAAGCGGCCAATGTTTTGCCCCATGCACCTGTTTATTTTCGCAAGGGTAATCGAGGCGGCAAATTGGTAACAGCTACCTTTGAAGGAGTTATGTGTGTGCTTAATCCGGATATTCTTATAACACTTATGGAAAATGGCATCGGTCCGGCCAAAGCCTTTGGATGTGGCTTGTTGTTAGTACGCAGACTACAAAATTCCTTAAAAATTTAGAATATGCATTTAAGGAGAAATAGATGAGCTGTAAAGATTGTATCGTAACCGGTCCCAGTGTGCTCGTCGGCAAACCTGTCGTAAAAGGGGCGAGATTGTCCGTTGAGTTTTTTTTAGGATTTAAGGCTGCGGGTTGGTCTGATGAACAAATTCTTGAGAACTATCTGCAGTTGACGGCGGATGATTTGCATGCAGTTTATGCTTTTGCCGGTGCGCTGATTAAAGATGAAGAATTTTTGCCGTTAGAGATGGTTCCTTGAGCTCTTGCTGTTGCTTGCAAATGAGAATATCCCGCTTGCTTCATTTAAGGAGTTTAGATCTGATGGTTTTGATACTCTTGCAATTACGATGCGCCATCCGTTCCAGAAAATCAGCATCCTCTAAAGTAATATAGCCATGTCAGAGCTACTTCCTCCTCTCAAACCCTTGGCAATAAAAGAACGGCTGTCTATCCTGTTTATTGAGAAAGGTCATCTTGATGTACTGGATGGGGCTTTTGTTGTAGTTGACAAAACAGGCGTGCGCACACATGTTCCAATAGGTGGTATTGTTTGCTTGATGCTGGAACCGGGTACACGGGTTTCTCATGCGGCGGCTGCTCTTGCGGCACGTGTAGGTACGCTTCTGGTATGGATTGGTGAGGCAGGAGTGCGGCTTTATTCTTCAGGGCAGCCAGGAGGTGCACGTTCAGACCGGTTGTTGTATCAGGCTAAATTGGCTTTGGATGAAACGTTGCGATTGAAAGTGGTACGTAAGATGTACGCGATGCGTTTCGGAGAGGAACCTCCCGCTCGGCGTAGCGTTGAACAATTACGTGGTATTGAAGGTGCTCGGGTGCGGGAAACGTATAAACTGATTGCCAAAAAGTATGGGGTGGAATGGAAAGCCAGAAATTATGATACAGATGATTGGGACAAAGGAGATATTGCCAATCGTTGCCTAAGTGCGGCTACTGCCTGTCTTTATGGTGTAACAGAAGCTGCTGTACTAGCAGCGGGTTATGCTCCGGCGGTGGGTTTTATTCATACCGGCAAGCCGTTATCTTTTGTTTACGATGTGGCTGATATCTATAAATTTAATACTGTTGTTCCGCTTGCATTTAAAATTGCTGCAAAACGCCCGAGTAATCCAGAACAGCAAGTAAGGCTTGGCTGTCGGGATGTATTTCGTGAAAGCAAATTGCTTGAAAAAATCATACCAGGCATCGAGGAGATGCTTTCTGCTGGTGAGATTCAACCCCCTGCTGCGCCGGATAACGCTGTGCAGCCAGCCATACCAAATCCTGAGAGTCTAGGCGATGCTGGTCATCGTGCTTGAAAACGCTCCGCCCCGCTTGCGTGGACGACTGGCTATTTGGTTGCTGGAAATTCGTGCAGGTGTTTACGTTGGAAACTATTCAGCAAAAGTACGTGACTATATCTGGAGTCAGGTCGAAAAAGGAATTGAAGATGGCAATGCCGTGATGGCATGGCGTACCAATAATGAAGCCGGCTTTGATTTTGTGACATTAGGTGCTAATCGAAGGATACCGAATGAAATAGATGGTGCAAAGTTGGTTTCTTTTTTGCCTGAAGAAACAGGAGAAGCTCCTTAAAAATTTGGTAGAATTTTGCCTTCCTTTTTACCGCTGAAAAATCAGCGGGATAGGGGAAGTCTGTTCCCCACGGGCGTGGGGATGAACCGACAATGCCTGACTTAAAACAGTGGTCATAACCCTGTTCCCCACGGGCGTGGGGATGAACCGAATGACTACCGCTACTATTAACAATAGGACAACTGTTCCCCACGGGCGTGGGGATGAACCGGTCGCGCTAGTTATGCGGGTTTACAGACTTGCCTGTTCCCCACGGGCGTGGGGATGAACCGGATCGAGTGATTATCCTGGCTAGCTGCTATTTCTGTTCCCCACGGGCGTGGGGATGAACCGATGTGATTTAGTAAGCTCCTTGCCCATAGTCCCTGTTCCCCACGGGCGTGGGGATGAACCGTTTGCCCCTCCTTTACAGCTTGGTTTTGCTGTCTGTTCCCCACGGGCGTGGGGATGAACCGTGAGCTGGCAAAAGTATCCAGGCAGGTTATCGCTGTTCCCCACGGGCGTGGGGATGAACCGGCATGTCCACCGACCAATTCAGTACGCGCGTGCTGTTCCCCACGGGCGTGGGGATGAACCGCCCTGATCAGCAGATTAGTTCTTGATTCCTCCCTGTTCCCCACGGGCGTGGGGATGAACCGAAATTGGATATCCTGTGGCGTCATTCTGATGACTGTTCCCCACGGGCGTGGGGATGAACCGAAAACATAGTGCTAGTATTTAGAGAGTGCCATCTGTTCCCCACGGGCGTGGGGATGAACCGTGTAACTTACGGAAAGATTCTAAATGTTTGTCCTGTTCCCCACGGGCGTGGGGATGAACCAATGCGATAAATAATCTCCTGGTTTGTTTCGCCCTGTTCCCCACGGGCGTGGGGATGAACCGAATCTGCAGGTTGGCAAGATCGAGGAAAACCTCTGTTCCCCACGGGCGTGGGGATGAACCGTTTGCAGTAATCGTCTGTTCTTCGAGGGAAATCTGTTCCCCACGGGCGTGGGGATGAACCGACCGGAACTACACGTACAAAACGTGAATTGCACCTGTTCCCCACGGGCGTGGGGATGAACCGGTCTTTTTACAGCATCTAGCCGAGAACTCTTACTGTTCCCCACGGGCGTGGGGATGAACCGCATCTATTTGCCCGATTTTTTCAACAACTACACTGTTCCCCACGGGCGTGGGGATGAACCGGCGTTGATTCGATAGAACCTGATAGGCTTCAACTGTTTCCCACGGGCGTGGGGATGAACCGAATCCCCTGTTGCGTCACGCCACTCTTGAGACCTGTTCCCCACGGGCGTGGGGATGAACCGTAATGACTGATAAGAGACCCCGCTCAGTTGCCCTGTTCCCCACGGGCGTGGGGATGAACCGGCGCTTCGAGTCGGGCTCAAGAAAGCGAATCACTGTTCCCCACGGGCGTGGGGATGAACCGCAGTAATCGAATAGCCAGATCCAGAAAGATTACTGTTCCCCACGGGCGTGGGGATGAACCGCATTCATTCTAAATCCGTTTTGTTCTGAGCGGCTGTTCCCCACGGGCGTGGGGATGAACCGGGATGCTGAGGAATCGGCCGCTCTGTTTAGGACTGTTCCCCACGGGCGTGGGGATGAACCGACTCGGAGTCCCTGATATTTTTTTCAATTCTACTGTTCCCCACGGGCGTGGGGATGAACCAGGATATGCCAGTTGGTCAATCACCTACTACATCTGTTCCCCACGGGCGTGGGGATGAACCGCTTCCCGCCGGCAAAGGGTTGGTTCCATCTTTCTGTTCCCCACGGGCGTGGGGATGAACCGCCGGGTTTGTCTGGCTGCGCTATCTGGCGCGACTGTTCCCCACGGGCGTGGGGATGAACCGATCCCCAAATGGGCCAGGGAAAATCCTGACCGCTGTTCCCCACGGGCGTGGGGATGAACCGCACGCGATGGCCTGCACGCGCCAGGTTGATGGCTGTTCCCCACGAGCGTGGGAATGAACCGCTGGGTTGATTCCGCCGCAAACGGAACGGTTATCTGTTCCCCACGAGTGTGGGGATGAACCGGACTGGTGCGAGCGTTACTCAGAGTAAAACCATCTGTTCCCCACAGGCGTGGGGATGAACCGGTCGGACCTGTCGTTGGGGTGACCGTCTCGAATTGTTCCCCACGAGCGTGGGGATGAACTAGGGGCGTGTGTTCCGTTCGCTGCCGCACAGGCAGCTTAGAAAACAATATATCAATGTCGGTATATCATGTTAAAACATGAATGGAAAATAAATCATCAGAAAACTGGAAACTGAAGACTCGATAGAATCAATGGCAGCTATCACATCATGCATAAAGATGGTATTTCTGTGAGTGTTCCTGTTTATGGTTCTAGAGGTATTAAAAAGACACGTTATCAGCAATCGAGAAACAAACAAGGGTGAAATTGAAATGAATACGCTCTATCCTGCAATTCCCCCCGGCTTTGCTGTGCAATTTGTCGATATTGAAGAAGCGTTTACGGAAGGCGAGACTATCAAAGAATGCTTGTTTAACGGCACAGAGGTATTGTCTGGAATCCTTGAAGTATATCTTGACGAGGTCGTGAAATTCCACACCCCAGCGAGCGCGCCGACCACCGCTGCTCGCGCGCTTTAATCGAGGCCGTGACCAACCCTGAGGAGGGGATTTACGTCGTTGCATTCGATCGCCTGGTCTGAGGCAGGGTGCGTTGTTTTGTGCGGTTTTTTGATTCGAGGAGTCTGAACCTGGACTCCTTAGCTGATCGCTCATTCTGGTATTAACATTATGAATATAATAATCTTTTATATAAATTTCATTCTTGTCTTCTGGGTGTTTCCGTCCCGGGACGGATTGCGCAATTTTGCAAGCACATGGCTGCGTTGCAACTCCTTGGAATGGAACGACCATTCCGCATCGTTGCGCCTTGCCCTGCACTCGCAAAACTACGCACTCCATCCCGTCCAACTGAGGAATCCAGGTTGAATGGATAATCATATTTTCCCGGTCGAGCTGAAGAAGGCTTGCCGACTGATCAACCACGGTCCCACAGTGCTGGTGTCCGCCCGTCATGATGGTGTGGACAATGTCATGGCGGCGGCTTGGGCATGTGCGCTGGATTTCTCGCCGCCCAAGTTGACCGTAGTCCTGGACAAGACCGCAAAGACGCGCGTGCTCATCGAGAAGAGTGGCTATTTCGTTATCCAGGTGCCTACGGCGGCACAGCTACGGCTAACACACGAGGCGGGTACCAGGAGTCTATTCAACGAACCGAACAAGCTGGAGCGGTCCGACGTAAAACTTTTCCGTATTGATGGCTACGATCTGCCGTTCGTCGCGGGATGCTCGGCCTGGCTCGCCTGCAAGCTTATCCCGGAGCGTCACAATCAGGAAATCTATGACTTATTCATCGGCGAGGTTGTCGGGGCATGGTCTGATACCCGTGTTTTCAAGAACGGCCATTGGAACTTCGAGAACGCCGATCCGGCATGGCGAAGCCTCCACTATATTGCGGGAGGGCATTTCTACGCCATCGGCGATCCGCTAACAGTTCAAGACGAAAAGCTTGACTGATGGCTAGAACCAGTCAGTCTGCCAAGTAATGGATCTGCATCAACAGGTGTGTGATGCTGGGCATTGTCATTTTGATGAAGGTGAAACGCCAGAAGTTATTCGCTTGCATTTTGTTCATGAAGAAGTGATTCAGGCATGACACTGCTGCAGGATGTGTCTGGTATATAGTTAATCAAAGCTTTAAAGTACCATTGCAGATGCAGAGAAATTGTTAAAGGAAGCTATTAATGAAAATTGAAGTAACAGTTGAATTAGACATCAATCTATCTAAAGCGAATCTGGAAGACATCAAGAAATTATTGGAAGAAATGATGAATCCCATCAAATTCGATGCTTTGGAAGCGGTCACTATTAAAGAAATAAAGGTAGATATCTAGGTCGAAGGTCGATATCAGTTTTTTAGCGGTTCGACGGTTCGGCAAGCTTACTGCTTCATTGCGAACGGTTCGACAGGCTCACCGCGAGCGATAAAGAGTTTACCGGGAACAATCTACTTGTTTTGATCGCAACTACAACACACAATGGTGTTATTCCATTTTTAAAACAAACCTGGTTTTGTCGGCTTCTCCGCCGTATTATTTATACTGTCTGCAGCTTGCCTTTGCGTTATGTCTGATTTGGAAATGAAATGAGTACTGCAGCACGTCTTCACGGATGACGCTGCCCGGTTTGCTGGCTCCCTTTAATTCCAGCCCGAAGGAATGCTAAAATGTGCATGTCATGAATGAAGTACTTGAAATAATTCAACAATGGATTCCAGTCGATATCCTGATCGGTATCACCATAGCTTCGGTTATTGGCTTGATCGGTTCCGTGATTGCCATTCCAATTATTCTGGTCCGTTTACCAGCGGATTATTTTGATCTGCGCATTCCACGCCATTGGATGAAAAACCATCATCCGGCATTACGAGTAATTGGCTTAATCATCAAAAACCTGGTCGGGTGCGTATTCCTACTGGCTGGTTTTATAATGCTTTTTTTGCCAGGGCAGGGGGTGTTGACCATGCTGATTGGCATTTCTCTGCTGGATTTTCCCAAAAAACGTGAGTTGGAAGCTAGAATTGTTAGCCAACCGAGTATATTGAAAGCGATTAACTCTATCCGTCACAGGTTTAATAAACCATCCCTGATTCTGGCGCCTGATTCTTTACGGTAACCGAATATAGGACATCATGCCTGACATCGATTTGGCTTCAGATCTGGAACGTTTTACGCGCCGTATTGACACTGATCGTTTCGGTCCGTTTGTTTTCGAGATAGGGGTTGAAGCTGCTCAGATCAAACTAACCCTTCAACGTGCTGAAGATGCGCATGACCGTTTTATTGCTTCGCCTTTTTCTCAAGTTGCCAATCAGCTGGAGCGAGAAGTGGTGGTCAGCAGTGTGTTCGGTACCAATACCATTGAAGGAGGCAAACTGAGTGAGGATGAAATTGCAGATACTTTGATGCTTGACCCAGATCTGGTCAAGGAAATTGAACAGCGGCGCGCAGTGAATATCAAGATTGCTTATGACTTATCGCAACAGGCCGCTCGGACCGCAGGTTGGTCGCTGAATCGGGAGTTCATTCTCGAAGTGCATCGTCTCATTACGCAGGAAATTCCTCATACCAATAATCAACCTGGTAAGCTTCGCAATAATCTCAAGCATCATGTTACTTATGTGGGTGACGAAGCGCACGGTGGTCGTTACAAGCCACCTCAGTATGGTAAGGATATTGATCGCCTGCTGGATGCACTCATCGATTGGCATGCAGTACTGGAAGCAGCAGCTGTTCCAGCGTTGATCCGGGCACCGCTGGTACATCTCTATTATGAGCAGATTCATCCTTTCTGGGATGGTAACGGCCGTGTGGGCCGGGTGATCGAAGCAACACTTCTGCAGGCTGCTGGTTATCGCTATGCGTCCTTTGCCTTGGCGCGCTATTATCTCGCCAATATCGATAGCTATTTCACGTTGTTTAATACCTGCCGTAAGGCTGCGGAGAAAAAGCAGTCGTGGCCTAATCACGCATTTGTCGAGTTTCATGTGGAAGGCATGCGCCAGACGATCAACACCTTGCAAGACCGGGTAAACCAGATCACAGCACTGTTGTTGTTTGAAAGTAAACTTCGCCGGATGCTTGAGGAGAAACGAATCAATGTTCGTCAATACACCATTGTTTCTCAGCTGTTGGGGAGAGGGCGCTCAATGACACTTGAGGAAATTCGTCAAATACCGTGGTACACCAGCCTTTATTTGAAGCTGAGCGACAAGACACGCCAGCGTGACCTGCATCATCTTTGTGAAATGAAACTGGTTTTTCTTGATGGCAATAATAACCTTTGGCCAGGTATTATCAAGACTCAATACTTTAAGCCATTTATTAAAAAGTAATCGAGAAGATCAATGAATTACCAATGCACTCAGTGTGATCCATGCAAAACCCGAAATAGCACAACGCGTTATTGATATCGTTGTTGTCACCTTTGTTCCTGTTAGGAACAGTGATTAAACCTGGATTCCTCAGTTGATCGCTCATTTTGATGTTAACATTATGAATATAATAACCATTCCTATAAATTTCATTCTCACCTTCTGGGTGTTTCCGCTTCGGGACGGATTGCGCGATTTTGCAAGCACATGGCTGCGTTGCAACTCCTTGGAATGGAGCCACCATTCCGCATCGTTGCGCCTTGCCCTGGACTCGCAAAACCACACACTCCATCCCGCCCAACTGAGGAATCCAGGTTAAACGGTTACAATTCTATATTTTTTTCCAACAATAGAAATACTGATAAATGCTAATTATTGAACTGACTCCGCACGAGCTTCGCCTGACGATTGATCCTGATTCACTTGGATTTACCGATACTTCAGAACTGGTCGGTCAGCCACTTTCCTGGATCGGGCAGGAGCGTGCCGAGAAGGCCGCTTACTTCGGACTGGAAATGGAACAGCCTGACTATAATTTGTTTGTGCTTGGGGAAGTAGGTAGCGGGCGATCTTCATTGCTACGGCAGGCGATGGCGAAAGTGGCCCTGAACAAGCCTGTTCCACCTGATTTGTGCTTTCTGCATCACTTTGAAGTGCCAGAAAAGCCACTTGCCTTGCGTCTACCAGCAGGACAGGGACGTCTGTTACGTCAAAAGCTGACAGAGCTAGCAAAATATTTGCAAGCAGAAATACCCCGTTGTCTTGAGGAACCTGATTTCAAAGCGGAAAGTAAGTGGATTGAAAAAAATTTTAAACTGGAAGAGGCCAAAGCCTTTGCAGAGCTTGACGTGTTTGCTGAGAAGCGCCATTTCGCCATTCAACGGGAAGCTGGCCGTATGGTTTTTACACTGCTGGATAAATCAGGAAAAATTTTAACTGAGCCAGAAGTACTAGCGCTACCTAAGGAGCGAAGAGCCGAAATTGAGCAAGCCGAGCAGGCTTTGCAAGCTGAGATCGCACGCTATTTTGAGAAGGTGCGCCCACTGGAGCGGATAAAAGATGAAGCTCTGATGACGTTAGAGCGCAATAAGGTTAAATTTCTGTTGGAAAGCGAATTAAAGGCAATCCCCGGTGCGCTGAAATTATCTGCAGAGGATGGGAACAAATTCAATCATTATCTGGCAAAGATGGAAGAGGATATTCTTAACAATATTGCATTGTTCAGAATCTCCGTTTCAGACGAAGAAAAACGCAAGGAGGAGATCAAATCCTTATTGGCGCGCTATCAGATTAATCTGGCAGTAGATAATCATGATTTGAAGGGTGCACCGGTCATTATTGAAGAAAGTCCATCTATTCGATCAATGTTTGGCAGTATCGAGTACCAATCAGTGGAAGGGGTGCTGGAGACAGATTTTACGCGTATCCGTGCTGGTAGTCTGCTCAAGGCACATGGCGGCTTTCTCATGCTCCATCTTGATGACTTATTAGTGGATAGCCTGCTATGGGAGAAATTATGCCGCCTGCTGCGCAGTAATCTGTTGCAGATTGAGGAACCTGGAACGGCCTTGACCCAGATTCCAGCTGTTTCGCTTGAACCGGAAGCAGTACGGATTCGGGTTAAGATCATTTTGATCGGTTCGCGGGAACAATACTATCTCTTACAGGAAGAGAATCCAGAACTTGCCAGGCGTTTCCGCGTCAAGGTTGATTTTGCCGATAGCTTTGTATCCAATGAGCAAAGTCGTCATGCTTCCTCCATTTTTGTAGCACACGCCTGTCATGAAGCGGGTTTGCCCCATTTTACCGCAGCTGCTGCTGCGCGTTTGCTGGAGGATTGTCATCGGGCGGCTAACGATCAATCCCGTCAGAGTGCCATTTTCAGCCGTACTGAAACACTGGTATTAGAGAGCGCAGCCCAGTGCAAAGTCCATACCGGCTGCCTGGTTGATGTGGCCGATGTTGAAAATGCATTGCAGGCGCGCATCCATCGTCATAATTATCCGGATCAATGCTTGCAGGAATCGATCGCAGATGGTGATGTCTCGATTGTAATCAAAGGAGAAAAGGTTGGGCAGATTAATGGGCTGACGCAAATAGATTTGGGTGATCACTGTTTTGGCGCGCCGGTGCGCATCACCGCACATACGTTTGCAGGTGAAAATGGGGTGCTGAATATTGAGCGCGAGGTAGGGCTTTCCGGACCGATCCACGACAAAGGCATGTTTATATTGCAGAATTACCTATCAGCTTTGTTTGCTCATATCGCACCGCTTGCACTCAATGCTTCCATCGTGTTTGAACAGGAATACAATGGCATTGAAGGAGATTCTGCCTCGTGTGCAGAATTATACGCCTTGCTTTCTGCATTATCGGGGGTGCCACTTAGACAGGGAATTGCAGTGACAGGTGCAATTAATCAGTATGGTGAAGTCCTGCCGGTAGGGGGCATTAATGAAAAGATAGAAGGTTTTTTTAATGTTTGTGAGAAAGCGGGCTTGGATGGCACGCATGGCGTATTGATTCCCCATCGCAACCGCAGGCATCTCATGCTGTCACATCATGTGATCGAAGCAGTTTCTCATGGCTTATTTCATATTTATACTGCAGAATATATGAGTGAAGGCATTGAGTTGCTGACTGATTTTCCGGCTGGTATTACCGCTGAAGACAATCTGAACGAGGTGATTTACTATCCTCATGACAGTGTGCTGGGGTATGCGCAAAAAGCACTTCGTACTTACCGACTTGCTTGCCAGCTTACCCAACACCCTAAGACAGAGCGCAGGCGGTTTGGGCCCGCTGAAAGATAGGGATGAGGATCGCAATCATTTGTGGTGAGGAGTGCGTCATGCTGAGCTTATTCAGATCTTCCCTTGTGGATTGACTGTTAACAAAAGGAGAAACCCATGCGTATTGTTCTGCTGTTCATGTTAATTTTTTTTGTTCAACCTGTTTTCAGCTGTCGGGATAGCTTACTCGATCAGAATTTTAGAAAACTGGCAGGCACTGAGGTGGTGAATCTGTGTAATGCCTATTCCGGTAAGGTACTGCTCGTGGTGAATACTGCCAGTAAATGTGGTTATACGCCTCAATACGATGGTTTGGAGAAATTGCACGAAACGTATGAGAAACAGGGGTTTGCTGTGCTTGGCTTCCCATCTAATGATTTTATGGAACAGGAGCCTGGTACAGAAGAGGAAATACAGGATTTTTGCCGGTTAACTTATGGCGTGAAATTTCCCATGTTTGAGAAAACAACGGTAAAGAAAGCAGAGGCTCATCCATTCTTTCAGCAACTGGCGGAAGTTTCAGGTACCTATCCCACCTGGAATTTTCATAAATTTTTGATTGGCCGGGATGGCAAGCTGATTAAGCAATTTAGTCCTCATACGAAACCGTTTGATCCGGAAATCGTGGCAACGATCGAACAAGCACTCCAGCAAACGTCAAAGTAGCCAACTCAACCGTCAATTGAGCAGTTCTCTGCCAGGGCTGCTCAAGGGGTAGGCGTAACAAATTCTTCTTATCCAGATCGAAGCCAGGTTACGTGATACTAAATCAATTCAATTCGAAAGATGCGGTAGGATAGCCAGCTTCTTTCCATTTCGGGAGTCCTTCCCGATAATAATGGATTTTATGCCATCCCCATTCTACTGCTTTTTTGCTGGCTCTGGAGCTGCCCAGGCAATGAGCTCCATTACAATAGAAAACGATCGGTTGATCCTTATTGGCAAAGACATTCAAATCGCCGGGAGTGAAAAGCTCACTATTGACATCCAGATGCTTGGCCCCTCGGATATGTTCATAATTGAAATATTCCAATTTACGCACATCGATAAAAATATAGCCTTGATCATATAGCCGCTTGGCGGTCACTGTGTCCACGGTAACCGCCCCAATTACTTCTTCAGGTGCGATATTTTCTGTAGCGATGACGCTGGCTGCAGACAGAAATAAGAACAGCAAAGCAAATAAGTATTTTTTCATATTATTTCCTAAGAAAACGAAAATAAATCAAATTCTTGCCGTAATTTCTGGAAACACTTTATAGAACATCACATAGGCGACGCTCAGGGTCAGCAGTAAATTCAGCATTTGCCCACCTACAAAGATATAGTATTAATGGTTTTCTTCCAACAAAATGATGCTTGATTCAGCTTTGCTTTTTCTTGCCAGTTTCTTGCACAAGTTGCTGCCATTCTTCAATTGCGGCTTGTGCAGCCAGATTGAGCGTTTCCATCTGGAAATCGACTGTTTGCGCCGCTAACTTATTCGTGAGTGCTTGTTGATGGATAAGACGGACTGCACTGTTTTCTGGTGCCAGATCAATTTACTGGCAGGCTTGGAGATTGATTTCTGAAAATTCCGTATCCTTCAATGGCAATATTTATCAGAATCATGATGGTTTTTTCAGGGGCGGGAATTTATTGATTTCTTTTTGATAACTCTCGATCTTTACCTCTCATTTAATATTCATATTTTATGAAATATTGGATTCTATAAGATACCATGTCAGGGAACAGCCTTCCTGACATGGCTGCCATCTTTTACTTGGGCGCTTTCATCATCAATAGTTGACCACCCTCTACCAGTTCCGGATCGAGTGCGACGCCATTGACGGTACTGTAGTGTGCTTGCACATCGAACAGGAAGTAACGGCTATTCTCTGTGTCGTAGCCAGCAACGCCGTTGAACATCTCGGTAACTTCTATGATGCCGGAGGACTCTTCGTCAGATTGCTTATTGCCCGAACCATCGATGTCGGCTGAAGCGCCAGAGATGAAGCGCTCAGCGTCATGTTGAGCAATGGTTGTCAGGTTACCGGTAGTCGGCTCGAATTTCCAGATTTTGCCGAGGTGAACCTGATTGCCAACGTCTTCCTGAATCCAGACATTGCCGGCACCATCGACCGTCATGTTATCCATCATTTGTGGACCACTCACGGCTCCGTCGATCAGCACCTTGATTTCACCGCCTAATTCTGGTTTAGTGATGTCTTGGAATGTAGCGCTCCACAGACGGCTATTACCATCAAACTGGTCAGTGGTTACAAAATAGAAACGATTTGGATTTTTTGTGTCCCATGCACCGTCTTCGACGCGATTGAGACCGGTGCCGGTACCGCCGGATGCGACCAAGCTAAATTGATCAGTATGGCCATTCGGGATGGTAGCCTCGGTCACATGAGAACCAATCAGAAGCTGATAGCTGATACCGTTGGTCAAACCGGCCATTTCAACCGGATTACCGCTCTCTTGCTTATTACCGACATAGAAGTAGATCTTGCTGGCGAGACGGTTGCCGTCATCCAATCCGGCAACAATGGTTTTATCCTGCTCATAGGGGCTGGCCACCACGTTTTCCCAAGCCGCTTTACCCAAAGCGGGCAATTCATAAGAGGTGCCATGCTGACGGCCTTCCGCTATATGAGCAAAGGCACGGCCTGCAGCATCAACTTCTTCGCCACTCATGAAGATGCGCCCCTCGCTAAAGCCTTTTCCGGTGTTGCTGTTGAAAAAAGCACTTGGCATTGGCAGATCGGCGGAGCATAGACGGCTGATGGCAGTCTGGTCTGGATCAATCAGTTCAAGTTTCTCGATCAAATCTTCGCCATTAAGTACTTTGAGATCTCTCTTTCGGATTTGCCACTTGGACACGAACGCGCCTTTGCTGCCATGGTTGCGTACCACCCCGGCTGTGTTGCGCAATTCATGATTCATCAGCACGGTGATGGTGCCGTCGCCATTGTCGTAGGCACCCAATCCATCCGGAATGCCGACCATGCGATAGGTCTCGTTGCCTTTATGCTTGAGCTTGACGCTGTCGCCCACCGTCAGAATAGAAGAAAATTCTACACCGCTGGTTAAGGGTGTCAGATAAGGGGAGGCAGAGCTAGAAGGTCCGGTAACACCTTCGGCAACAGTATTCATTGAAGAACCGGCAACCAAAGCAGCGACCACAAATATAAAAGAGGATTTATTTTTCATAACTGTATTCCTAGCAGAATAAATTAAATTTTGTCGGATAAATTAGAAAGCACCTGATTAAATTCATCTGGCCGCTGCGAATTCTGATTTAAGAACATTACGCTTTCATTAACGATAAATTAAAGTTTTATTAATTCATCGTTGCTTTGGTCACAGATTGAGGGTTCTGTGATAATCCACTGGATAGCGAAAGAGGTATGCTGATTTTCATGGCATATGACCTTCAGATTTTTTTAATCGTAACTATTCAGAGGCCTTTGCAAAACTTCCTTTTTTTGGGAAGCTCTATTTTGTTGAGATGTCTGGTCGCGCGATAAAAAGAAAGCTGTGGTAACGCAGCTTTCTTTTTTGATAAGGTTCAACGTAAAAATTCTTGCACTTACCTACTACCGAATAGGTTGTAAATAATCAACAAAATTCTTCGCAGCTGCATACCAACTAAAGGCTTCAGCTCTTGCTCGTGCTTCCTGCCGAGAAATTTTAAGGGCTTTTAAAACAGCATCTTCCAGATCATTTGACATGATCCCTCCTCCACTATTACCAATGACCTCTAACGGACCATCAACAGGATAACAAGCTACGGGTGTGCCTGTTGCCATCGCCTCAAGTAAAACCAACCCAAAGGTGTCCGCTTTACTGGGAAATACAAAAACATCAGCGCTGGCATATAACATAACCAATTCATCGCGTGGCAATATTCCCAACCAATATACCTCAGGAAAGCGTTGCCTGAGCTGCTTCTCCAATGGTCCTACACCGCAAACTATCTTACTTCCTGGAAAATCCATTTCCAGGAATGCTTCAATATTTTTTTCATATGAAATACGACCCACAAATAATGCGACAGGTCTTGGTAAAGTACCTAAAGTTGGGAAAAAAACAGGTTGATCATGATACCTAAAAAGATCAGTATCCACTCCATGCGTCCAAGGTCTGAGATTCTGGAAGCCTCGCTTTTGCAAACCAGATAAAACAGATTGTGTAGGAACCATCACACCTGATGAAGGTTGGTGAAAATGTTTAAGCAGGGCATATCCCCAAGAAACAGGAACTTTGACCGATGCATTAAAGATCTCTGGAAATTTTGTGTGAAATGCAGAGGTAAAAGACCAGCCAGATTGCAAGCATAAGGAACGAGCTGCCCAACCCAGCGGACCTTCAGTAGCAATATGGATGGCGTCAGGATCAAGTGCCTCCAGAATTTGTGACATTTGCTTTTTAGGGCGAATAGCCAGATCAATTCCTGGATAACCCGGACAAGGACGAGTACTGAAAAGATTTGGGTGAATGATTTCTACATAATGATTGAGTTTTTTGAGTTCTTTAACCAACTCTACCAGAGTAGTTACAACACCATTAACTTGGGGGTGCCATGCATCAGTTATTAAAGCAAGTCTCATGCCAGTGCCTCGTCTTTTTTTTCGACTCTTGCCGTAGCAGGTATATTATCAGCAACCAACGCATCATCCACCCTGGTCGAACATTGATTTTCCAGCTCTAGTTGACACTGAGGCCAATGAATCAGCTCGATTCGTCCATCGAAGTGTTCTACTAATGCAGAAAGACTCTCGACCCAGTCTCCATCGTTACAGTATGTAATACCATCGATATCGCGTATCTCTGCGTGATGTATATGTCCACAGATGACACCATCGAGTCCACGACGACGTGTTTCCGTAGCAACGGCTTGCTCAAAAGAAGTTACATAGCTAACTGCTGTTTTGACTTTGTGCTTGAGATATCGGGAGAGTGACCAATAAGGTAAACCTAATCGAGCACGGAGCGAGCTCAAATAACGATTAAGCTTTAAGGTAAATTCGTAAAGATTATCACCGACATAAGCAAGCCATTTAGCACACTGTATTACTCCATCAAAATAATCGCCATGCATTATCCAGAATTTACGACCGTCAACGGTCTCATAGATAACTTCCTCTACTACTTCTATACCACCAAAAGAGTGACCTAAAAACTGACGAGCAAATTCATCGTGATTACCTGGCACGTACACTACCTTGCAACCTTTTCGGACACGACGTAGTAACTTTTGTATGACATCATTGTGAGCCTGTGGCCAATGCCAACGTGTGCGTAACTGCCAACCATCGATAATATCTCCTACCAGATAAAGCTGTTCGCTTGGATAAGCTCTTAGAAAATCCAATAAGGCTTGTGCCTGACAACCTGGAGTACCGAGATGGATATCAGAAATAAAAACCGTACGAACTCTTAGCTTAGTATTTATTTCTGAGGAATCTTCGTTTTTTAAAATTGAAGCTTTTAAAGCAGGATTAGCATATAAATAATCATTGAGCTTATTCATGATTACCCCAGAAAATATTTGCAGTAGCGGTTTGGTAGATCTTTAATTTGCAATAGCATGGGCAAATCAGCAGTATTAAAGTTAGGATCCCATGCAGGCCCTCCCAATATTTTTGCCCCCAGGCGTAAATAACCTTTAAGCAGGGAAGGGGGATTAATTTTTAAAGTTTGATCTAAGCAATCAACTGGCAGAGGAAAACGTGGTCTAACTTGATAGTGAGTATCCACCATATACTTATCCCGAACTTGGCGCCAAATACTTGCAGCAGCATCCCCCGAACATATACGCTTATTGCCACTAGAGCTCATATTCATCGGTATGCTAACGCAACCTATCAGATAGCTTAACTTCTTAAGCACCATAAAGTTTATCAATGCTTTCAATAATGCTTTAATAACAACTCCATTACGATAGTTTTTGTGCACACAACTTCGGCCTAATTCAACCATATGCTCTCGCAACGATTGCAAAGAAGATAGATCAAATTCACCTTCGATGTATGTTCTTCCTGCAAGCTGGGCTTGTCCCGGCGTCAACACACGGCAAGTTCCAATTACTTGCCAAGTTTCACGATCTCGCACTAGTAAGTGCTCACAATAATCATCAAAATCATCTATATCAAAACCAGGAATATAGGTTGGAAGAATTGCACCCATTTCATCAGCAAAAACTTCATATCGCAGTTTTTGTGCTTCACGAATTTCACTTTGACGTTTTGCCCATGTGATCACGATATTTGATTTCTTCACTCTATCAGTAGGAATGAGCAAAGCAGACTTGGGAGCTTGAAGTGGTTTCTGTGGGGAAATATATGGCTGGATATTAAGTGACGTATTCATGTTTGACTCCTCTTCAATGTTAGGTTATTGGGTTTTAGCGCACTAATTACCTAGCATTCTTTAGGAATTTCATGAATTTATTATGTCGCTTTTATGAAATTCATATGACGAGTTGATTAATTTCAGTCAATTTCTAACTCAGCTTCCATGATTATTAAACCTGGATTCCTCAGTTGATCGCTCGTTCTGATGTTAACATTATGAATATAATAATTTTTCCTACATATTTGATTTTCACCCTGTGGGTGTTTCCGCTACAGGACGGATTGCGCAATTTTGCAAGCGCATGGCTGCGTTGCAACTCTTTGGAATGGAACGACCATTCCGCATCGTTGCGCCCTGCACTCGCAAAATCACACACTCCATCCTGCCCAACCGAGGAATCCAGGTTTAATTTCAAATGGAAACCATTTGAATAAGCGATTGATTATTATGATACGGCTATCTAAGGGTAAGGTAGTTAAGGTAAGGTAGTTAACCCGGATATTTCACCAGGCGGACCTGTACCATAAAGTAAACGCTAATGAACAAGCGCTTCTGGACAAATTTACGCAAGCCCAATTTGTACCGTTGAAATATCCGGGTTAATCAAGATTTTGGTGCAAGGAAGCCATTACAAGGAAAGATAAGGGGAAAGTAAGGGGAAGATAAGGGAAGGTAAGGATTTGATGAAAAGGAGGTTGTTTCTCTCTTGGGAATATTAAGTCTATTCTGATTGCTTGCCCCTAACAGGCTGGCTAAGCGCATGGAAGCAGAGCTGCTTAAATCAATACTCTGATTGGTTTTTGACTGATACTGAATTTTATTGTGCTTCCTGCTTCAATATCGCGGTTACGAAAATAATCACCGTCTACCTGCAGAGGATAAGATGGATCGTGTAATGTAAGCGATATACTCTCTCCTGAAAAATACTGCAGGGGAAGCCCTGCAGGTTTGTGTTGAAGCATTCTCAATGCTTTGATCAATTCATGTTGATGCTTTGCCCCAGGTAAAAAACCAAGGACAAGCTTTTTTACTGATGGGTTAGCAGTAGGAACAAGTTGTAAATTTCTTGCATAAGCTGAGCTATTAGCCACAATGACATAGCCTGATTTGCGATCAATGACAGTTTGTCCATCGATATAAGCTGTCACGGTAGGATGGTGCAAAGAAACTAAGGCATTAAATCCACACCGAACGTACGTCGAATCATTGATCGGCCCTATTCGTTTGCCAATCTGCTTGACTGTGAGCGAATCAAAACCCATCGAGGCCATAATAAAGAATGGTTTTTCTCCCTGAATCCCGTTACCGCTGATCAGACCATAAAATTGCTCCAGGCATCTTCCATTGGTAATAGCTTGAAGCAAATCCTCTGTGTTTGCACTCATTCCATAGGAACGGGCAAATAAGGATTCGTTTCCACCGGGAACCATGTAAACGGGAGTATCTGTTTTACTAAGCAAAGGAAGGAGTTTTCTAACTGTTCCATCCCCCCCGATCACCACTAAAAGATCATGTCCTGTGATGTCTGTCTCGAGAAGCTTGTAAGATTTCATTTTTTTCTTTGACTCGCTAACTTCCACAGCAATCCCATGATTAGCAAGGAATTCCCCATATTCATGGGCTAACGATTCTGTATTTCCCGCACTAGAGATAGGATTGAAAATAATCAATACTTTTTGGGGTGAGGGAATGTTAATCATGTTCCCTTTTGCTGAAATGAGCTTTCATTTTTCACGAAAAATTAATAATGATCTAATGAGTTAAAAACTTTGTTAGTTTAGTTTTTTAATAAGTTAATGAGTGAATCAATCATGGCGAGATCTTATTCCGTTTAAACCATTGATAAGAATTATTCCCATTTTGTCAGATTGAGCATGGCAAATATTTTAACCTAGATTCCTCAGTTGATCGCTCGTTCTGATGTTAACACTATGAATATAATAATTTTTCCTATATATTTCATTTTCACCCTCTGGGTGTTTCCGCTGCAGGACGGATTGCGCAATTTTGCAAGCGCATGGCTGCGTTGCAACTCTTTGGAATGGAACGACCATTCCGCATCGTTGCGCCTTGCCCTGCACTCGCAAAATCACACACTCCATCCTGCCCAACTGAGGAATCTAGGTTTAATTGCTTCGCATGATGGATACTATGTTGCATTGAAGATTTGGTATGTTGATTCCAGGAAATTGCTGTCGGAACGCTAACAGCTGATGATGACAAACAAATGACAGAATTATTAAAGTCTCATGTATTAACGATAAATTGAAATGAAAAGAAGTTTCAGTATTTTTTAATCAGAAATACGTGCTTCTACTTATTTATTTTTTCTTATTGATAGCCTAGGATAAATTACTCCGTAGGTTATTGATCTTTCTTGCATCTATCACCATGCAGTGCATATCGTATGAAGCAGGTGAGAGAGAAAGTAGATAACAAGGGACTCAGTCAAGATTACGCTGCTAACTGATAGGACAGCGATTGAGTTATGCAGGTTTCACCAGTCGCTAGAGTTCTGGAAACTGGTTGACCAAGTTTTCAAGAAATTTCGCTGCTTTAGATAAGGAGAACTATCATGAAAAATGTCCCGCAATCACCTTCATTTCTGCATAGTGAAACAAGTACCGGACAAGCATCTACACCTTCTTCTAGTGAATCAAATACTACGCAACCATCTTCAATTCAGCCTGGTATTGTTACTCCATCTGATCTCCTTGCTACTGTTGAAGATTGGCTCTGTAATTTAGGCATACGTCGTATAGGAGAAATACCCGTGATAAAAGTCGATTTATCAGAAAGTGATACTGCGTATATTATTCTTGCAGATATTCCCGGTGTAAATAAAGAGGACATAAAAGTTGATTTAGAAAGTAACCGTGTTTCCATCAGTGTCGAGAAAAAGAAAGGGGTGGAACAAAAAGAGGGTGAAAGAATCGTTTCTAGAGAACGTTCTCTGGAATCTATCTCCCGTTCTATCAGGCTGGACGCGGAAATAGATGTGAACAAAGCTCAAGCCAAGTATGAAAATGGTGTACTAAGATTGACAATGCCAAAAAAACATGTGAAAGCTATCAAGCAGCTTGAGATCATGTAATTAAGGAAATTTTCCTGCCAAGATTACAAAGCGTTCATTCAGGAGGCTCCAATGCCAGCAAAGCAAATCCTGTTTCATGATGCTGTTTACACCAAGATTCTCAGGGGGGTAAATATTCTAGCCAATGCCGTCAAGGTCACACTTGGCCCGAGAGGCCGCAATGTCATTCTCGAACGTGCTTATGGTCCACCCTTGGTCGCTAATTCTGGTGTTGTGGTGGCGAAGGAAATCGAGCTTGAAGATAAATTCGAAAACATGGGCGCGCTGATGGTGAGAGAGGTTGCCAGCAAGACATCCAATGTGGCAGGAGATGGCACCACCACCGCGACAATACTGGCGCAGGCGATTGTCCGCGAGGGAATGAAGTTTGTTGCAGCAGGAATGAATCCTATGGATTTGAAGCGCGGCATTGACATAGCGGTTGCGGCTATAGTGGAGGCGCTCAAGGAAGTATCCAGACCCTGCATATCCCGGAAAGAGATTGCTCAGGTGGGTGCTATTTCCGCCAATGCCGATACCGTGGTGGGCGAGATCATTGCTGAAGCCATAGAGAAAGTAGGCAAGGAAGGTGTCATTATGATCGAAGATGGCCAGAGCCTGGAGAACGAGTTGGAGATAGTAGAGGGAATGCAGTTTGACCGTGGTTACCTGTCTCCCTACTTTATCAACAACCCGGACAAGCAAACGGCGGAACTGAATGATCCCTATATCCTTCTGTCTGAAAAGAAGATCAGCAATATCCATGATCTATTACCGTTGCTGGAGCAAGTCTCCAAGGCTAATCGGCCGTTACTTATCATTGCAGAGGATGTTGAGGGAGAAGCACTGGCGACGCTGGTGATCAATAACATCCGCGGCATTCTTAAATCCATAGCCGTTAAATCGCCAGGATTTGGTGACCGACGCAAGGCTGTGCTGGAAGATATTGCTATTCTCACTGGTGGTGCCGTGATCGCCGAAGAAACCGGTTTTTCCCTCCAGAAGATTACGCTGAATGATCTCGGTCAGACAAAACGTGTTGAAGTGGATAAGGAAAATACGACTCTCGTTGGCGGGGCAGGAGAGATCAAAAAGATCCAGAGCCGTGTCAAAGAAATCCGCAAACAGATTGAAACAGCTTCAAGCGGTTACGACAAGGAAAAACTACAGGAGCGTGCTGCCAAGCTCGCTGGCGGGGTGGCAGTCATCAAAGTTGGTGCCGCTACCGAAACAGAGATGAAAGAGAAAAGGAGCCGGATTGAAGACGCGATGCGTGCGACCCGCGCTGCTGTGGAAGAGGGCATCGTGCCGGGTGGCGGTGTCGCATTATTACGGGCCAGAACGGCCATCGGTGTACTGAAGGGCAGCAACCATGAACAGGATGCCGGTATCCGGATTGTAGTGCGGGCTTTAGAGGAACCTTTACGGCAAATCGTCACCAATGCGGGAGGTGAGCCATCAATCGTGCTTGCCAAGGTATTGGAAAATACCGGTAACTTTGGCTATAACGCCGCAGCCGAGGTATATGGTGATCTCCTGGAAATGGGAATTCTCGATCCCACCAAGGTGACACGTTGTGCCTTACAGAATGCCGCTTCGATTGCTAGTCTGATCCTTACTGCCGATGTCATGATCGCTGACTTACCCGAACATCAACTGGGCGCATCAAACATATTGGATAAAACGAGCGGGATTTGATTCTTGCAGGGAGAATGGTCATTTGTGTCCAATTAGCATCAAACGATGAGGTGACAGCCCAAGATATTGCTAAAATCAAGTGAAGAATATTTATCCTAAAAACCGCTTTTAGGATTATGGTTTTTGCGATCAATCAGATTTGCAGCCATTGTTGAATCTGTTCCCGATGTTGCGCATACCAGATTCTGCCGATTTCTAATGCCTTTTGCTGGAATACTGGATTGTTTGCAGAATCCATATCACCTGGCATATCAAAGTCTTTTAGATAATGATTGATATATAACACACGATTGCCCAACATCTCTTCAGTAATTTTGACATTTGTAATCATTTTCTCCCTGAGAATTAATGAAGCTACCCCTTTTACCGACCATTGAACCCCACCATATCCACAGGCTTTAGTGCCATTTATCGCGAAACTGCGCCAACCTGATCCAATGGAAAGCACTTTTATCTCGCATTCCTTCCAAAACTTCTTAGCACGAAGATAGACACTAAGGCCTGGATTATTCATACCTATACCTCCATCGATTCGCCAGTTTCCATCTTCCATTTGTACTGGAGGATAATATGCTGGTGCAGCAGTGCAAGCATCTGCCACTTCGCTAAGAAGAAAATCCGGTTGACTCTCATTGGTGAAAATTTCTAATTGATCCCGGTTAAGATTGAAACTAGGAATCAATATTTGTTTGCTAAGTGATGAAAGCCTTAAGTTTCCTAATTCTTTTTTTAATACCAGGCTTTTTGTAGTACCTCTATATTTAGGGCGAATTTGCAGGATATTTAGCAACCTGCTCATCCTATGTTCTGTCATCATTTTTTCTAGTAATTTTTCTTGTAAAACAGTATGAATGATCTCCCTGGCAGTCATTGTTCGACCCAGAATTAGACATGCAATCAGTCCCCCAGATGATGAGCCGGCAACCATGTCAAATAAATCGTAAGTTGAAGAACCGCTATCCTCTTCCAGACAAGCTAATACGCTAAGTTGAATTAACAAATGACTACCGCCTCCATCCAAACTCAAAACATATTTTGGTTGCACAACAGCTCTCTCCTGGATTTATGTTACGCATGAGAAATAGGTTATTAGCTGCAAGGGTGGTGTATTTTTGAACTCATACCTGCTGAATTCTTCAGCGCAGCTAAATGTTTGAAGGAGAACTATGTTCTTCACTATCACCCTATAAGTGTCTTTTTAAGTAAACTAGGAATGGAAATAAAGCTTAAAGATAACTTATTAAACTTCTTTGAATTATTTGTTAAATATTGATGAAATCTTTATTAGAAAAAAGAAAGATGATGTATCACGAAAGGAATAATTGACAGGTTAATGAACCTTTAATGACTATTAAAGACTTATGTAACATCGATGACAGACAAGATCTTAATGATCTGGTGTAATATTTATTTTATTAATAGTAACTCTCTAGTATCACAGTACCTTATATCCAATGCACGGCACATCTACCTTGAAACAATTATTACCTGAACTACAACAAATTGAAGCAATTATTCATTTGGGTAATAAAACAGGTTTATGTAGTCAAGTGCTTTCTCATGTATCCTGTGATGAGGGTATGTTGCCAATTTATGCCATAACACTCGGTAATAGGGCACGAGATATTCCTTGCATTACCTATGTTGCAGGTATCCACGGACTAGAGCGCATTGGGACACAAGTTGTCATTGCTTTTCTGGAAGGTCTGTTAGAACGTTTAAAGTGGGATCAGGTCCTGGCTGATATTCTGGAACGGGTATGCATCAATTTTTTACCGCTCATCAACCCGGTTGGCATGTTGAACTATACCCGCGCGAATGGGCGAGGTGTCGACTTGATGCGTAATGCACCAGTAGATAGTCATGAAAAGACAGTCTGGCTGGCAGGGGGGCATCGGATTTCATCTTATTTGCCATGGTACCGTGGGAAAGCCTCTGAGGCGATGCAACTTGAAGCGCAAGCGTTATGTGATTTTATTGTACAGAAAGTTTTCCCTGCACCATTCAGCCTGGTTTTGGATTGCCATTCCGGTTTTGGTTCTCGTAATCAGATCTGGTTTCCTTATGCCAGAAGCCGGCTTGAACCTATTAAGCATTTAAAAGAAGTTTTTTATCTGCGTAAGCTTTTTATGCAGACTTATCCCTATCAAGATTATCTTTTTGAGCCACAATCACAACATTACCTGGTACATGGTGATCTCTGGGATTTTCTTTATCTGAAATCGTTGGCAAGTGATAATATTTTTCTGCCATTAACTCTAGAAATGGGTTCTTGGCGATGGATTCGCAAGAATCCGCTGCAGTTACGTCAATTACAGGGTCTTTATCACCCGATAAAGCCACACCGTCTTAATCGGGTGCTGAGAGGCCATTTAATACTGATGGAATTTTTGTTGCACGCAACTTTATCTTATAAAAACTGGCTTGTTAAGAGTGACTCACTGGAATTAGAGCAACAGGCGCGAACGCTGTGGTACACATGAAGTATTGCGAGCACTTTGTATTGATTCGAGGGTTGTTGCGTGAAACAAGACACTGGGGAGGATTTACTGAGTATCTGCAGCAACAGTTTCCCAATGCTAATATTATTATGCTGGATATTCCTGGTAATGGCCGATTGCATCGTGCCACTAGCCCAGAAACGATTGCAGGCATGACAGAAGCATTGCGCGAACAAGTGCTCATACGTCAGCCACTCAGACTGATCGCACTTTCCATGGGAGGAATGATTGCTATTGATTGGATGATGCGCTATCCGGATGAAGTGGAAGCAGCAGTTTTAATCAATACCAGCGCAAGACCGCTGTCTCCGTTTTACCACCGTTTATGCTGGACGATTTATCCCCATGCTATAAAAATGATTTTTCGGTCAGCTTTGCAGAAGGAGTCAGATATTCTGACCCTGACTTCAAACCGTCACAGCCACAACAGCAAACTGCTTGAGTCCTGGCAGCAATGGCAACGAGAAAACCCAGTGTCAACTGTCAGTGCCAGGAATCAATTCCTGGCTGCGTTAAAATTTTCGGTAACTTCCAAACCGAAGCAACCAGTACTCATTGTAGCCAGTCAAGCTGATCGCCTGGTTGATTATCGCTGTAGCCTGAAACTGGCGCAGGCTTGGCAAACAGACTATGTGCAACATGATACGGCAGGCCATGATTTGCCACTGGATGAACCGGAGTGGCTGGCAAATGTCATCAAGCAATGGTTTAACCCTGATCTTTCTTCAGCTGCTGAAATATAAATAAATCAATCAATCAATTCAACTCTCATGGCGCAATTATTCTGTGCTGACGGGAGGCGTATGCGGTTTCGCGAGTGCAGGGCAAGGTGCTACGGCGCGGAATAGTTGTTCCATTCTAAGGAATTGCAACATAATCATGTACTTGCAAAATCGTACAATCCGCACCGGAGCGTAAACACTCGGAAGGTGAGAGTAAAAAATCACAGAAAAGGCTATAACATTCATAATGTTAATGCCAACATGAGCGACCAACTGAGGATCTGGGTTCAATCCTTCAAGCTCATTTTCTTAGAGTAATTTCTGCGTCATTTCTTCGTCATATTGATCATATATCTTATCTAGCATTAATTTATGTTAATGGGGAGCAGATATATGCTTGATGTTGATGCCTTGCTGAAAGATTATTTTCAGAATGTGGATGAAAACATTGATAAACCTCTGATGAAGGTCGCTTCTTCTGTATTAAAAAAACTTTTCCATCAGGATGAAATTAACTTTTTTATTGAAACTCACAAATACCTGGAAGGATTAGAATTCAATGATGCCGTTCTTGAACATTTTAATTTTACATTTCAAGTTTCTAGCAAAGACCGGGCGTATATACCTGATCAGCGTCGTGTACTGATCGTTGCCAATCACCCGCTTGGCTCTCTGGATGGATTGGCACTTCTTAAATTGATATCGGAGATCAGAACCGACGTTAAAATTGTTGCAACTACATTGCTGGACTGTATTGATCCCCTGCAAGGCTTATTTCTCTCGATTGATAATTTATCAAAAACAGTGAAGCATCGCGATAGTATGCTTCAAATTGTTGAAGCACTGGAAGCAGAACAAGCTGTCATCATGTTTCCAACCGGAGAAGTCTCACGTATATCTCCCCTTGGAATTCGTGATGGCAAGTGGAAAACTGGTTTTTTATCTCTGGCTAAAAAAACAAATGCACCGATTGTTCCTGTGTATATTGGCGGCAAAAATTCAATGCTTTTTTATGGTCTTTCGAGTATCTACAAACCGTTGGGCACAATGATGTTGGTCAACGAAATGTTCAATCAAAAAGGCTGTGAAATTTCATTCAGGATTGGCAAACCTATACCGTGGGAATCCATAGCAGCAATGGATATACCTAAAAAAAACATTGCGAAATTAATGCGCAAACAGGTTTACTTATTAGGTAAAAAGAAGAAAAAGGAACTATTTAAGCCAATTGAGAATATTATCCATCCGGTTAAAACTAAGCTAATCCGTAAAGAACTCAAAGCTTCACAATTAATAGGCAAAACACAGGATGGCAAGCATATTTATCTATTCGATTATGCTTCCAATTCCAGTGTAATGCGTGAAATTGGGCGTCTGCGCGAATTATCCTTCCGGCAGGTGCAGGAAGGCACGGGCAATTCTTTAGATATCGATAATTATGATCGATATTACCGACACCTTATTTTATGGGATGAAGATGAGCTGGAAATTATTGGTTCCTACCGTATAGGGGAGGCGGCCAAGATTCTCAGGAAATATGGGGAAACAGGTCTGTATACTAACAGCTTGTTCAAATTTGATCAGTCATTCATTCCTTACCTTGAAAATGCTATAGAACTGGGGCGTAGTTTTATCCAGCCCAGATATCAGGGAAAACGTAGTCTGGATTATCTCTGGTATGGGATTGGCGCTTATCTTTATCTGCATCCAGAGATACATTATATGATTGGGCCTGTTTCATTGAGCACCTCAATGCCTGAATCCGCACAAAAAGTCATTGCAAGTTTTTACACAGAGCTTTTTGGCAATGACAAAATGCTTTCCATACCCAGACTTCCATTCAACTTTACACAGATTAAGGACTTTATAGCATTTAAGAATGTATCAGACGAAATTGAATACAAGAGTGCATTTGCCATTCTTAAAGAACGACTGGATGATTTAGGTGTAAAGATACCTATCCTATATAAGCAATATGTAGAACTATGTCACCCAGGAGGCTGCGAATTTCTAGGTTTTAATATTGATCCTGATTTTTCTAATTGTGTGGATGCTTTGATTCTTGTACATATCGATAGCATTAAGGAAAAAAAATACCAACGCTATATTGAAAGTCATGCAAAGGTTATTGAAAATCTGAACTCTGCATAATAAATAATTTTATGATTGACTAAATATTTGGATTTATTAGTTTAAGCGCGTACCCATAAAAACTTGTTTTTGGTGGTATACATATTGCGAGACAAGGCGCGATGAGGCCGCAGGGCCATCCCCTGCAATGAAGAGCAACGCCACTTCGCGCCTGGATAACCACATGTCCCATCCCGCCAAACTGCGGTTCTTATTCCATTTCTAAATCAAACATGATGCGAAGGCGAGCCGCAGACAGTATAAATAATACGGCAAGGAGAAGCTGACAAAATCAGGTTTAATTTAGTATTAGGTTAAAAGCCCCTTGCCTAACTAATTCTTACTTCATGACAATTACAGCAGCTCGTTTGCGAGATTCGCCAATGCTGAACGTTCTCCTTTTTCAAGCCGGATATGTGCGAACAAAGGGTGTCCTTTCAAACGATCGATCAGGTAAGTGAGACCATTTGATTGTTCGTCCATGTAGGGTGTATCGATCTGGTGTATATCGCCCGTGAATACTACTTTTGTTCCCTCGCCAGCACGAGTGATAATCGTTTTAACTTCATGTGGCGTCAGATTCTGCGCTTCATCAATGATAAACATTACATTGGATAAGCTTCGTCCACGGATAAAAGCCAGCGCAGTGATTGAAAGTTTGCCGCTTTCTTCCATTTCGTCCAAAACCTTGGATTTCTTTTCAGTAGCACGGAATTGACTTTTGATGAATTTCAGGTTATCCCACAATGGTTGCATGTAGGGAGAAATCTTATCCTCAGCGCTACCTGGCAAGAATCCGATCTCGCGATTGCTTAACGGAATAATAGGTCGGGCGAGAATGATCTGGTTGTATTTATTTTTTTGTTCTAGTGCGGATGCGAGTGCCAATAGGGTTTTTCCGGTCCCGGCCACACCTTGAAGAGCGACGAGCTTGATATTGTCATTCAATAATGCATTTACAGCAAAAGCCTGTTCGGCATTTCTGGGTTTGACATTATAAACATAAGTTTTCTCGACCCGTTCTATAGTATCCAAGGCTTCATTGTATCGCGCCAGAACTGAGTCACTCCCATTTTTAAAGATGTAATAACCATTGGCAATTTTATGGTTACCGAGGAGCTCTATTTCTTGAATGCTGCCTTTTCTAAAAAGTTCATTGATCGTATTTGGAGGAACACCTTCAATTACCGGGAAACTGGTTGAAATATTTTTGACGTTTTTTACTTTGCCAGTTTCATAGTCTTCTGAAGGCAGCCCTATGGCCTTGGCTTTCAGGCGCAGATTAATATCCTTGGTGACCAAAACAACCTTGGCAGACTTTTCGGAATGTGACAGTGTCAGCGCAGCATTAATGATCTTATGATCATTCTTTCCTTTCCCATAGATCTCTTCTGCATCCATTCCGTTAACCAGATTGGACATTACAATTTTCAGCTTTCCTTTTTTGGTTCCCAGCGGAATCCAGTTGTTAAGACCAAAATCCCCTGAAAGTTTATCCAGAAATCGAATCGCTTCTCTTGCTTCAAAGTTTTTTGTTTCATTTCCTACTTTAAAATGATCCAGCTCTTCCAAACAGGTTGATGTGGCTCCCTGTAACTGGACAACCTGAAAGAAAGTTAAGCTCTGACATATAAAGTTAATCAGGTTCAGGCAACCCGATTGATTCTTTGGTG
>NZ_FNPJ01000077.1 GCF_900107265.1 Nitrosomonas sp. Nm33
GATATAACATACCTTCTATCGTCATGCGCAAATTGCGCTTGTTATAAATCGCTTCTTGAAGCAGAATTTTCTCCAGCTTCGACCAGAACTCATCAGTAAGCATCAATCGGGGCATCGCAAACTCGTTTTATTGGTGGTGTGAGAACCTCTCAATATTACGAGTTTGCTTCTATTTATGAAATACTTATCTCAAAACGTCAACAGACCCTAGCATACAAAAAAGTTAAGTAATAGAATTCCAGCTTTTTCCTGGATCTCTATACATCTCATCGTAGTGAATTAATCATTATGCATATATTTCGTAAATGGGCATTAATCACAGGTCCTCTGCTTGCAGCAGGGCTTGCCGCAAGCATGAGTTTCTACGGCTGGGATGTCAAAGCCTGCTGGACAGGTGCAGTGATAATGCTTTGTGTCATCTGGTGGATTTTTGAACCCATTCCGATACCGGTTACCTCTCTCATTCCGTTAGCAGTTTTTCCACTAGTTGGCGTTTTGTCAAAAGAAGAAATCGCAAAAGCCTACGGAAACGACATGATTTTACTGATGCTCGGTGGATTCATGATTTCTGCCGCAATGGCGCATTCTGGAGCACATCACCGCCTTGCTCTGGGGTTAGTAAGGCTAGCTGGGGGAAATAGCAGCCGACGCATCGTATTGGGTTTCATGTGCGCGACTGCTTTGCTGAGCATGTGGATCTCCAATACGTCAACGACATTGATGATGCTGCCACTTGCACTTGCTGTTATCGATCAGAGTAGTGATAAAAAACTCGCTTTGCCTCTTCTGCTATCCATCGCCTATGGCAGTAGCATTGGCGGTTTGGGTTCTCCCATTGGTACCGCTCCAAATCTGATTTTCATGCAGGAGTACCAGAATTTCACTGGAACAGCCGTGAGCTTTACGCAGTGGATGAGCTGGGGAGTGCCCATTGTTCTGTTAATGGCGCCGCTGGCAGGGATGTGGTTGACACGCAACCTGACTTATGTCGGTGAGCTTTCTTTGCCACAGCCTGGTTCATGGCGGCCAGAAGAGCGGCGTATTCTAATTATTTTTGGTTTTACTGTTTTAGCCTGGGTGACTCGTACCGAGCCATTTGGGGGCTGGGGTGCCTGGTTGGGTGTGAAGGGAGCAACAGATGCGACTGTTGCTCTGATTGCTATCATCACCATGTTTCTGATTCCCAATGGACGAGATGGAAAGTTGCTGGATTGGGAGACCGCGGTGAAAGTGCCTTGGGGTATTCTCATTCTCTTCGCAGGAGGTATCGCCATTGCCCAAGCATTTGTTGAATCGGGATTATCCAAATCTATAGCTGAACAACTGACAGTACTATCCAATCTGCACCCGTTGGTCATCATTGCTACTATTGCACTGGCAGTAACCTTTCTTACTGAAATTACTAGCAATACAGCAATTGTTGTCTTGTTGATGCCGATTCTTGGTCCAGCAGGACTAGCCGCAGGCGTCGATCCGGCGTTATTGATGGTGCCTGCCGCAATGAGTGCGAGTTATGGATTTATGTTACCAGTGGGAACCCCACCCAACGCCATTGCCTTTGGAACTGGCATGATTCCAATTGACCGTATGGTACGTGAAGGTTTGGTACTTAATTTTATAGGGATATTAATCATTACCTTAGTATGTTATACATTGGTTACGTAGTGAGTTTCTCAGCGCATACGTTTTCTTCCAGAATTACTTTTAGTTAGTCAAATCAAATTTCATTAGTCTGGTGAGTATTGTTATTGAGAATATACTCTAGCGAGCGAAAGTAGCTGACTCACAACTCAACTTGTGTTCCCAGCTCAATTACACGGTTGGCTGGAATCTTGAACAGCGTCATAGCGCTGGAGGCGTTGCGAGCCATCGTAATAAAAAGCTTCTCGCGCCACGGTGCCATACCTGGAAAAGGGGTAGAAATGAGGGTTTCCCGGCTGAGAAAGAAGGAAGTCTCAAGCATATTGAATTCCAGTCCTAGCAACTCACATTGTGCCAGAGTTGCTGGAATATCAGGTTCATCCATGTAGCCGAAGTGGAAGAGAGCACGATAGAAGCCGTTCCCCAGTGATTTAATCTCAATGCGTTCATCCGCCGGTACAAATGGTACATCAGCGGTGACTACCGTCAGCAGCACTACCTGCTCATGTAGCACCTTATTGTGCGCGAGATTATGAAGCAGGGCATGAGGCACACCCGTGTAACTGGTGGTCAGGAACACTGCTGTGCCCGGTACTCTAGCCGGTGGCTCCTTTTCAATGCTGGTAAGAAAAAAGTCGATATCAATTGTATCAGTCTGAAGGCGTTGAATCAGAATGCTGCGTCCTTTCTTCCAGGTAGTTAGAAGAGTAAGGATAACTGTGGCAATGAGCAGCGGGAACCAGCCGCCGTGAATTACCTTCGTAAGATTGGCACTGACGAAAGCAAGATCAATTATTAGAAATAAGATAATGATGACGATTGCCGCTGACCAATGCCAGCGCCACAGACCATAAATCACAAAAAAGACCAACAGTGTGTCAATGGCCATAGTGCCGGTTACAGCGATACCGTAAGCTGCCGCTAGATTACTTGAGGAGCCAAACCCAACTATTAGTGCCACCACACCCAGCATTAGGACCCAGTTCACAAACGGAATATAAATTTGTCCTATCTCGCGCTCTGAAGTATGTAGCATCTGCATCCGAGGAATATAACCAAGCTGGATAGCCTGCCGAGTGACCGAGAAGGCGCCTGTGATGACTGCCTGCGAAGCGATTACCGTTGCAGCTGTAGCAAGAGCAATCAGAGGATAAAGTGCCCAAGAGGGCGCCATTAGATAGAAGGGGCTGCGCCCAGCCATTGGATCACTCATCAGCAGCGCCCCTTGCCCAAAATAATTTAACAATAGCGCTGGCCAGACAAACCCAAACCAGGCGAACTGGATCGGTCTCCGACCAAAATGCCCCATGTCGGCATAGAGCGCTTCAGCACCGGTGATTGCGAGTACTACAGTGCCTAACACCAGAAATCCAAACCATCCATGCTGTAACAGCAGATCAAGACCATAGATTGGGTTTATCGCCTTGAGCACAAAGGGATGCTGAATGATGTTGATTACCCCCAGGAGCGCTAATGCCAGAAACCAAGCTGCCATGACTGGACCAAACAATTTTCCCACTCCAGCGGTGCCGCGTGGTTGAAACAGAAACAGCAATACCAAAATAACTACCGCAAAAGGAATGACCCAGGATTCCAGTGCTGGAGTGGTAACCGCTATACCCTCCACAGCGCTAAGCACCGAGATGGCCGGAGTAATCATTCCGTCACCATAAAAGAGTGCCGCTCCAAACAACCCAAGTGAAGCGAGTAGCCAGCGTAACCGTGAATTTTCTTTCCCCACCCGTTGCGTCAATGCAATCAGTGCCATGATGCCACCTTCACCCTTATTATCAGCGCGCATCATGAAAAGTACATACTTGACAGATACCACAATAGTAAGTGCCCAGAAAACCAGCGAGAGAAAACCAAGTATGTTCTGTGGCTCGGGTGAAAGAGCATGTGTACCGCTGAAAGCCTCTTTCATAGCATAAAGCGGACTGGTGCCAATGTCACCGTACACTACACCGATAGCTCCCACCATGAGTGTAAGCATTCCATTGTTGCTAGCAGATTGAGGAGAGTGGGATATTGTCATGATAGAAATTGAATCAGTTTTTTTGGGTCTCCGATTTTATTTAACTTCTAACTTTAACCCTTGAAACGATGCTGATTTTGTCTTGTCATAGGGAATGTTATCACGGAAGTGCCGCAAACAGTTTTTATTGGGAAGAAAACACCTCACGAGTATTTAACCGAAAAAATGTAATAATAATTTTTCTAATTAATTGAGGTTGTTTTTATCATACCAAAGGTAACACCTTTCAAAAGTAACATTCATGGAAAATACTCCTCCTCTCGCAAGCCAGGAATCGATTAACAGTTCTTATGTTAATCATCTTATTTTTCTCTTTGGCATTGTCTATTTCGCCCAAGGTATTGCTCAATCAGGAGGCCTCATAAGCCTGCCTCTGAACTATTATCTTAAGGAAGTAATGCAGTTGAACGAAGTAGGTGCTACTAATTACCTGACTATTCTAACTATTCCTTGGGCTATTAAGCCCCTATATGGCTTGGTTAGCGATTTTATTTCTCTGTTTGGATATCGTCGTAAGTCTTGGCTTTTAGTTTTGAACATACTTACCTGTATTGGCTATCTTTGGTTAGCTGAAATAGCAGATGGCGATCAATTAATCATGGCGCTTCTGCTAACTGCTATAGGAACAGCCGCCTCAGATGTCATTATTGATGCTTTAATGGTAGAAAATGGCCGGAAATTCAATATGATTGTTCAATTTCAGGCTGTACAGTGGTTCTGGTTTTATGTTGCTCAAATAGTTACCTCAATATTGGGTGGATGGCTAGCGGAAATGGCTGATCCTAATACAGGTTTGCGTACAGCCGCCATAATCACCATGGTCGCTCCAGCAATAATAGCAATTCTTAGCTGGCTAATAGTAAAAGAAGAAAAAACCACAATGGATCTCGTTTCATTAAAAGCCACAGTAACGGGTTTACGTGAAACTTTTCAAAGTCGATTACTCTGGGCCACTATGTTATTTTTAATCTTGTGGAATTTTAGCCCAGGCTTTGGTATTCCAATCTACTACCATATGACCGACACACTCAAATTTTCTCAATCGTTCATCGGCCATCTGGGGGCTATAGGCTCAACGGGTTCAATTCTCGGAGCCTGGCTCTATGGTAAATACATCAGTAATCGCAGTATTGATTTTCAACTTGTTTTTAGCATCATTACAAGCGCCCTGAGCACTTTCTCCTACCTGGGAGCGATTACGCCGACCCCTTATAGTGGTGAACTGTTTATTGCATTGTCCTTCTTCTTTGGCATAACCAGCATGATTGCCCTTCTAGCTATTCTTACGCTTGCCGGCAAAGCCTGCCCTGAAAGGGCAGAAGGTTTTACTTTTGCAGTACTGATGTCGGTAATAAATGGCTTTGCTCAGTTGTCGGCTGTGATGGGTTCTTGGATGTTGGTTAACTGGTTTGAGGGATATTTGCCTCCACTCATTATTCTTTCTGGTGCGGCTACTTTATTTTGTTTATTCCTTCTTCCTAATCTGGAGGTTAAAAGGGTTGAGGTAAGTCAGTGAGCATAGAGGCTGTATCACTCGAATCATTTTTGTCTCATGGCCTAAACATTAAGTTAGTTGCAAAGACAGAGGCTGCATGAGCATATCATTAAGTTAGTTGCAAAGACAGAGGCTGCATGAGCATATTTCATCTGCCTTTCCTTTCCTTTCTTTTGTTCGCCTGATTTAAGGCATTTCCAGCTATTGCGCAGCCATATACAATAACAATACGTCTCTTCCGAGTATTTCGGTAATCTATCTACCTATTAATTTTTAGGATAGTCATTACACGATGTGTTTTTCAGCAGAAGCCAGCTTTATCGTCAGCGGCGCGCTTTCGATTGTCAGTGTGAACGCAATCAGAAAGGTTAAGAATAGCAAAGATATCTTCATCGCATTCATTCCACTGATATTTGCGCTTCAGCAGTTTACGGAAGGATTGCTATGGGTTGCTCTGGAAAATGGGGAGATGCCAGGGGCACAATTTTGGTTGGCCAATTTATACGGGATTTTTATTGGTGTGATATGGCCTTTTTATGCGCCGCTCGCCCTTTATCAAGGGGAGACAGAGAGCCGCACCGGAAAAGTAATGATTTCCATGATAGGAGTGGGCTTGGGGCTGGCAGCCTATACCATCATTGGCCTGATCAGCGAACCAATCGTAGCTTATATTGTTAATGACAATATCCGTTATGGGCATGAGGTGGAAGGCCAGCAATTTGTGCGGGCTATGTATCTGTTTGCCACCTGCGTGCCTTTCATCCTGGCAAGCGATCGGTTCTTGAACATCACCGGTATCCTGATCACGCTGGGTTTCCTGGTAGCTTTTTATGCCTATAGGGAAACGTTTGCTTCGGTATGGTGCTTCTTTGCAGCCGCAGCGAGTGCGTTGATTTATGTTTATGTGATCAATCAGAATAAAAAAAGAGAGAAATTAGCTTATTCCATTTTCAAATCAAACCTGATTTTGTCGGCTCTTCTTGCCGTATTATTTATACTGTCTGCGACTCGCCTTCGCGTCAGGTTTGATTTGAAAATGGAATTAGAGCTTGGGTGGATTTAACGGTTCTGTTTGTTAAAATAGCGCAGCAAGGCCTTGCGCAGCTCTTCCAGCATCAACATGGCCAAACCAAAGGGAATGGCATATAACCAGACATCGATACTGATGGGTGCAGTACCGAACAGGCGGTTGCCCCATGGCGTATAGACGATCAACAGGATCAAGCTAATCTCTACTGCAACGCCCAGCAGCAGTAAGCGGTTACCAAGCCACGCAAAGCGAAAGGTAGATTCCGTCGGATGACGACAGAGGAAGACATTCATGATCTGCATGACAATGATGGCTGACAGGCATGCGGTGGTGGCCTGCAAGTAAAGCGGATGATCGGCAGACAGTACTTGCCCATATTGCCAACCGCCATTATTCAGAACATAAAAGAACATCGCCATGGCAGCTATCGCTTCCATCACACCCAGAAAAAGATAAGCGCGTCCCAGTAAGGGCCAGTGGAGTAATCGTTCATTGCGTGCCCGCGGCGGTTTTTGCATGACGTCACTGCACGGTGCCTCCGCACCCAGCGCCAGCGCTGGAAGAATGTCGGTCCCCAGATCCACTGCAAGAATTTGCACGATGGGCAGCGGCAGCGGAATCTTGAATAGCGCAAATGCAAGATAGGGAACGAGCTCGGGGGTAATGTGGGTAAGAATATATGTCATGAATTTACGGATATTCTCGAAAACCGTCCGCCCCTCCTCGATAGCCGACACGATATGGGCAAAATTATCATCGAGCAAAATGATATCGGCAGATTCCTTGGCGACATCTGTTCCAGAAATGCCCATGCTGATGCCAATGTCCGCGGCTTTCAGCGCAGGAGCATCGTTGACGCCGTCACCAGTGACTGCCACGATTTCCCCTTTTTTCTTCAGTGCCTGCACGATGCGCATTTTCTGATCAGCCCCCACACGGGCAAAGATGATTTCCTCGGCATCCAATGTCAGTTGCAGTTGAATTTGCGACAGGTGGCGTAATTCATCACCCACGATGATCAGCGGGTTCTGTGCCAGGCCGATTTCCCTGGCGATCGCCCGGGCGGTATGGGGATGATCACCCGTAACCATGATCACTTTGATGCCTGCCGAGCGGCATTGAGCAATAGCCGCGGGAACTTCTGCCCGAGGCGGATCTTCTATTCCCACCAAACCACATAAGGTGAGCTTTTCTTCCAGATGCTCAAGCTCGGTCTTCGGAGGGCAGCAGCGAAAAGCCAGTGCAAGCACGCGCAGCCCTTGTTCTGCCATATATTCTTGCGCATCAAGCAACTGCTGGCGCTGGGCTTCATCCAGAGGTTGGGTTGTACCCTCCAGATAAATGTCGTGGCAGAGTGGCAATACTGTTTCCAGCGCACCTTTGCAATACAGCTTGTCATCCTTGGCTGTTCGGTATACCAGTGAGAGGCGCTTACGGTCGGTATCGAAAGGAATCTCGGCTATCTGTGTGTGATCAGGGTATGCCGTCATAGCCGTTTGTGCCAGCTCAAACAATGCAATTTCCATCGGATCACCCAGTAAAGTTTGTTTGCCTTCGATCTCTCCTTGCTTGAGGTTATGGCAATATCTGGCAACAGCTAATAACGGGTGATTTCGCAATCGGTCAACTTCTACGGGGAGACAGAATTTCCCCGACAGAAACAATTGCTTCACCGTCATACGGTTTTGCGTCAGTGTACCGGTTTTGTCCGTGCAAATAACCGTGGTGGAACCCAGTGTTTCCACTGCGGGAAGATGGCGCACTAATGCATTTTTCTTTGCCATGCGCTGAGTAGCCATTGCTAATGCAAGCGTCACCGTCGGCAGCAATCCTTCTGGGACATTGGCAACGATAATGCCAATAGCAAAAATTAGGTTAGTCCAGAAAGGCAGCCCCAGCCACAAACCAAGCAAGAAAAACACGGCACCAAAGCATACTGAGAGCATGGCAATGAGGTGGCTTAATCGTTTGATTTCAAGCTGTAGCGGCGACAGGGTTGTGCCAGCTATTTGAGTCAGGTGTGCAATTTTGCCAAATTCGCTGTGCATTCCTGTTGCGTAGACCAGTGCCTTGGCTTCCCCAGAAACCATGATGGTGCCAGCAAGCAATACATTGTGGCTGTTCTGTGCTTCATCTTCACTAGAGCGACCGGTGCTGCATGCTTTAGAGAGAGATTCCCCCGTAATCGTGGCATTATTGACGCGTACGCCAAAGGCTTCGAGCAAACGGCAATCAGCCGGTACGATATCACCATCGGTTAGGTGAATGACATCTCCCGGCACTAACGCCTCGGCTGGAATTTGTCTGATGGTGCCATCACGCATGGCTTTAACCTGATGGGGCAGTAGATTGCGCAATGCTGCGACTGCTGCCTGTGCACGATATTCTTGCCAAAAGGAAAACACACCGTTGATGATAATGACTCCGATAATGGCGTAGCCCAGCATTGCCATGCCCTGGCCTGGCTCATTCCACTCAGCAATGAAAGCCAGTATGGCAGCCAGCCATAAGATTAATGCAAAGAAATGGGTGAATTCCTGAATAAAGCTGGGTAACAGGCGCTTTTCTTCGACTTCTTCCACGCGATTCGCACCATATTCCAGCAGTCGCCGGTGGGCCTCTTGTTCTGACAAGCCATTGGGATAACTGCGTAAACTGGTATAGGCCTGCTCTTCAGTTAACTGATGGATTTTCATGATATTTGATACCCATCCTCTTAACGTGGTGTTGGCAATACTCTGCCATGTTGTTACCTAAACGTCCAGCGCTGAAAATTAGATATGAGAAAAAATGTTTTCTGCTGAGCAGTTTTTGGAAATAGCTAGAAAGTAATTATGGAAGTCCTGGCAGGTTATAGAAAAACGTATTCGAGGCAGTCGATGATAGGCAAAAGCAGGCGAAAAAAGTGGAGTTTATACTTGATAAATGAGCATTTTGAGCCTGTTTTTAACACCGCAGCGGCAACGTAGATAGTTTTTCAACAGCTTGCTAATGCAAATTTATCTTTGTGATGTCCTTTTCCTTCAGTATTTTCACTCAAGGCTAGTGATGATATGCAACTTCCGCTAGAGATATGGATTCAATAAATATCCAAGGAGGAGGGTTGGTATGGTGAAAAAAATTATTAAAGGAGTTTTTGGGATACTTTGCTTGATCTCTACGCTGTCCTTTGCTGTCACCCCCGATTTCGGCTCTGATGGTCTCAAAAATCTGAACACCGAACAAAGACAACGACTAGTTAATGGCGAGATTGTTTTTACTGTTACTGATTTAGTCAGGCAAGAACACTCTGGATTAATCCAGGCCGCTGTTATCTTTAATCAACTCCCTGAAAAGACGTGGAACCTGCTAAATCGCATTGAAGACCAAGTTAAATATCTCGAAGAGCTCGAAGAGATCAAGGTCATCACCAAGAGCCCTCAGCAAGAAACGGTTGAGTTCAAAGCCAGATATGCTTTTTTGACCTTTAATTACCGCGTGAACCTTACCTTTGATAAGGAGAGTCTTAGTTTATTTTGGAGGCTCGATCCAAAGTTCAATAACGACCTTCTGGAACTGCGTGGCTTCTGGCGCTTCTATCCGTTTGGCCAAGGTAAAACACTGGGACGCTACGGCTGCATAATATCAGTGAAGAGTATCCCAACCTTTATTGAAGATATATTCAAGAAAGACCTGATAGCCCGCTCGTTGGCCAGCATGAAAAAGTATGTCGATTCAGGGGGTATGGAGGGTAAAGTTGACCCCTTTTAGCGCAGCAATATTTCATAGGCACTGATAGCAAGTGACATTCAATAGCCCATGAGGAGGGAAGTATTATGGATAATTCCAACAATTCAGGCCGCATTATGTTGAGTGGGGTAAAAATAATTCTTATCGCCAGCTTTCTGTTCCTGACCGGTTGCATGGCAGTAAGAACTAAACCGACTGCACCGATAGATCTTGCCGAGACGACTTGCCGAGCTTTATATCAAGAAATTGACACTGTGATTGACAATGCGGGTGTACGCGATTACGGTTCATCGTCGGTTGAGGGTTTTCCATACCTCCGCACGACACGTCTATTGGCCTCGTTCAGTCATGAATTAAACGATGAATCACTTCAGTGGTCAGCATGGATCGGTCATATGGCTAATCTTGACGCCCAGGCGCGTGCATCAGAGTTGCGCAATCTTCCTTCCTCAGTGACGGAGGAGCGAAAAGAAGCCTTGCTTCAAGAACTCAATAGTTGTCGGGATCGATTAATAAAGACCGATCTCACGAAGCCAAAGCAGCGCGCTCGGCTGCGCGAGAGGGTTCATGTTCCAGATGATTATGTCACCTGGTGGCAGGTGGTCGGTCTTTATCCGCTGACAGCACCTATTGTTGGAGTCGGAATATCTAGATGGCATCGCAAAACACACGATGTCTTCGCTACGCCGCTGGCATTGCTGCCTGTTGAAGGTAAGTTGGTTCGTTGGGTACCGCTATCCCTTGCCATACCTAATGCGACGGATGCCTGGTTATCTGATAAATCTCCCAATACTCACCAGATCAGCGAAATTCTGTACCGTTCGCTCGATCCGCTTGGGATCCCGTTGCCAACCGCTGATGAACTTAACCAGCTTTTCGATACGTTTGCTCCGATATGGGAAGTGGATGTTGTGGATGAAAATGATCGCATTGGCATGATGCACTGGCAAAATGGACCAATAGTAGATACAACACGCCCGATACTCTATCGCAGGGTTTCCCACACCCGTTTCGGCAATCAGGTGTTGCTCCAGCTTAATTACATCGTCTGGTTTCGAGCGCGTCCAGGAAATGATATTTATGCCGGTCTACTTGACGGCATCAACTGGCGCGTCACTTTAGGATCTGATGGCAAGCCATTGCTTTACGATGCTATCCATAACTGCGGTTGCTACCACAAATTTTTCCTGAGTGATCAGCTGCGTTTGCGTAAAGATTTGCCCTTCCTCTATTTTGAATCGCCACTACTGCCGCAGCCGGCACCTGAACAACTGCCGCTGGTGCTGCGTATCGCTCACCAGACCCATTTTATTCAAAGGGTTTACCATGATAGCGTATTTAATGGTCAATCATCTGCGGGACCGGCAAGCCAATCGATGATGTGGGAAGATTATGATGTATTGCGTTCTCTGCCTTCCGATGAAGGATATCACAGCTTGTTCAGTACCTATGGACTGATTACCGGAACGGAACGATTTGAGCGTTTTATTCTATGGCCAATGGGTATACGTTCGCCTGGTGGAATGCGTCAATGGGGACGTCATGCCACTGCTTTTAACGGACGTCGGCATTTTGACGATGCTTTTCTCATCGAATCGCTATTTGAGAAGGTACCATAGAGTGTAAAGAGATATTTAACCCAGATTTGCTATTAAACCTAAAAACCGCAGTTGGACGGGGTGGAGCGTGCGGTGATCCAGGTGGCGAGGCAAGGCGCGATGAGGCCGCAGGGCCGTCCCCTGCAACGAAGAGCAACGCCGCATTCGTGCCTGAAGCGACACATGATGCTCCTCGTAGCGGCCTCACCATTCTGGTGAATGAGAAAATTCCGGGAATGCCTCTATATGTCATGGATTTAGCTCTCCAATCAAGCGGTCAGCTGCGGTTTTTAGGTTAAATAATCTCCCTAGCGGAAATCTGGGTGTGACCTGAAGCGGGATCTAGGTTAAATTTTCGGGAAACTAAGCAGAGGTGTTGAATTTGTTTTTTATGAACCTCGTACTTCTGAATAGAAATCGTGGGGGAGGGGGCGTTCTGCGATTGATAGCCTATGATATAGGCAAAATAATAATCCAACAGGAAACCGCCCCCATGACAACAAGGGCATGATTGAATATTGCACAATAAAACCGACTGACATTGCTTCCGGCATGTGTGTGATCCTGCGAAAGCCATCAAAGGTCAAAGTCAATCTTATACCCAGCATGACAATAGAATTGTTATTAAAAATTTATCATGCCGTCAGCATACAGATTTTTTTCTCAAACCTCAGGAGATAAACAACAAAGAAGCCTGTAAAGATGGCGTTTTACATTTTGTCAGACGATACGATTGCTTCCAGCAGATTACCAAACTACCTAAGCAATATTGTTTTCTTGCAATTTATGCTGTAAGAGAAATATTACGTGCTATTAAGTCTGAGGAGAAATGTATGCAATTGCATTATTGCTCCCCTTATTTGTTATCACTTAGCATTCATGACTGATCTTTAATCAAATAAGGAATAATTGTCATGAAAGTAATATCAACTACTATTACTATTACTATTGCAATTGGAATATTTCCTTTTTTCCTAAATACTCAAGTTTATGCAGAAGATACTGATCATAGAGCAGAAGCCATACAACATGCTGAGAAAGCCATAAAGCAAGGAAAAATGGGTTGTGCCGAAGAATTGCTTATTCATGCCAAGGAAAGTATGGAGCATGCTCAAGCGGCAAGCAATTCTGGTGCTGATAGTCATATGAAACAAGCTGTTAAGCATTTAGAAGGAGCCATCAGGCATGCTGAGATGCATCGTGCCGGTGCAGCAACCAATCATACTAAAACTGCAATGAGTCTTATGCAAGAATCTGAATCTACTCATTGAGTGTAACAAAAAGTACACGCATCCCGTCGTCTGGGAGATAAACGAGATGAGAGCAAGTATTCTTTCCAATCATCTATCTATAGAATAAAAAATTAGGGTATTTCCTTAATTAGTTCGCTATCAAGAGCATTAACCAAATAATTATCTCGCATAGCATAATAATCAACGGTTAATTTCGTTGGTAAGCATGACCGATAATCTAGCCTGATTATTATCAGATTTTTTATAAATTACTTGGCCGCATGAACAATATTGTTTTCTTAAAATATATGTTATAAAGAAAATACGTGCTATTAAGTCTGAGAGAAATACTTAGCAGACTAACTCTTTTCCTGAAGTTGTGGAGTTGGATGGCACGATCGTTGCGAGAATGTTTTGACATGATTAATCTTTAACCAAATAAGGAGTAATTGTCATGAAAGCGATATCAACTATTTTTGCAATTGCAATGTTGGCATTTTTCTTGAGCACCCCAACCTATGCAACGGATACAAAAGAGAAGATGGAAGCAACAAAGCATGTTGAGGAAGCCATAAAGCATGGAAAAATGGGGCATGCCAAAGATCTGTCCGAGCATGCGAAGGTAAGCTTGGAACATGCCAAGGCAGCAAAGCAATTGGGTGCTGATGCTCATATGGATATGGCTATTGACCATTTAGAACAAGCCATCAAGCACGCTGACATGGGTCATGCTGATGTAGGAACCAAACATGCCGAAGAAGCTTTGAGTCATATGCATGAATCTGGTGTCAGAGAAATGCATTAATCATTATAGAAAGCATCAACCCCCAGCGTGGCCGGGGGTTGATGATGACCATTCTTTTCCCAACCATCCTTTGAGTAAAAAATAATCCCTTAACTACCGTGTGAGGGACATTAATAAATCACTTATCTCGGCTTATTTCGGTTTAATACAAGCAGCAAGGCTGGATTCTTTGTAGGCGGAACTATTGATTCAGACAGAATATTGGCTTTTTTCTAAAATGTTTAGGCATCATTAATCTTAAGCAAAACAGGGAGTAATTGTCATGAAAGTGATATCAACTACGATTGCGATTGGAATGGTGGTGATTGTCTTAAATACCCAAGTTGTAAGAATTTCTAGCGTTGTTTACAGTATTGTGGAGAATACTGTAAATGAACATGCACAAACATATAAGACTTACGCCACTTGATCGTCAGGAGCTGTGGCAGCTTTACCAGACTCGCTGCTGGAAAGTATCCCAACTTGCCGAACGCTTTCGGGTCTCAAGGCCTACGGTCTACGCCGTTCTCAAACGGGCAAGGCTCAAGGAGTTTGTTCCCCGCGACAGTACCAATCAACGTTTTAAAACAATCCAGTACGGCCTCAAGCGCTTAGCCAAAGTCGAGCAGTCCATCCAGGAGCGCCTGAAACGCGAGGCAAAGCGTTATAACAAATCTTACCCCGGCGA